>DATMFB010000069.1:0-9116 GCA_035556395.1 Microbacteriaceae bacterium | reverse complement strand
GGCGAGCTCGCGATCCTCGGGCTCGCCGCCGAAGTGTGGCGAGAGGGCTCCCTGTCCGTCGGCTCGCGCCGAGCGCTGACGAAGCTCCGGGGCCTCGGCATCGCCGCGAGCGACCCCGTCGTCGGCTACCTCCCGCTCGTGCGGGCCGCCGAGCCCGCGCTCGACCCGCTGCGCACCGCGATCCAGGAGCGGCGCATCGTCGAGTTCGACTATCTCAAGCCGAGCGCCGCGGCCCCGACCCGACGCCGGGTGTCACCCCTGGACCTGCTCCACCACCAGGGCCGCTGGCTGCTCGCCGCCGCGGATGCCGACGGGGTGCGCAAGACGTTCCTGGTCCGCCGGATCGTCGGCGACGTCCGCACCACGAGCGCGGAGGCGATCGCACCGGAGGCGGACGAGGTCGAGCGCGAGCTCGCAGAACTCGATGCGGTCGCGTCCCGCAATGCCGCGCTCGTCGCCGTGGCGCCCGGCTCCGACGCGGCGCTGCGCCTGCGCAACCGTCCCGGCAGCCGGCTCGTCGACTCCGGCGTGCTCGAGGTGCACGACCCCGACCTCGCGCTCCTCGCCGACGAGCTCGTCGCCCTCCACCCCGAGGCGATCGTGCTCGAGCCCCCGGCGCTCATCGACCTCGTCGTCGACCGTCTCACCCGACTGCAGGCCGCCCATGGTTGAACCGGCGCATGGTTGAACCGGCCGAGAGCGGCGACAAGCTCGCGTTCTATCTCGCCTTCGTCCCGTATCTCGAGGGGCGGGGACCCGTCGCCGTCGCCGAGGCGGCTGCGCACTTCGGCTACCCCGAGGACTTCATCCGCGACTCCGTGCTCAAGATCATGACGATGGGCGTGCCGGGGGAGACGGGGATGTATCTCGCGCAGGACCTCTTCGACTTCGACCTCGGCGCGCTCGAGCAGCACGACGAGCTCGTCCTCGTCCAGCACGTCGCGATCGACGACGTCCCGCGGATGTCCGCGCGCGAGGCGGCCGGCCTGCTCGCCGGTCTCCGGCTGCTCGGCGCCGACCCCGCGATCGCGGCCGTCGCCGACTTCGAGAGCCTGCGCGCGAAGCTCGCCCGTGGCGCGGCCGAGGCGCCGGCCGAGCCCGTCATCGCGCTGCCCGCCGCGCAGACCCCGAACTTCGCGCGTCTGCGCGACGCGATCACGGCCGGGCGTCGCGTCGCATTCGACTATCGCAATGCCGACGGGACGAGCGCCCGGCGCGAGGTCGACCCCATCCGACTCGACTCGACCGACGCGGAGCTCTACCTCCGCGGCTGGTGCCACCTGCGGGCGGCACTGCGCACCTTCCGCCTCGATCGGATCTCGGGCCTCGACCTGCTCGAGGCATCGATCGAGCACGACGCCACCGACCTCGAGCTCTCCGAGATCGGCTTCGACCCGGGGCCCGATGACGGGATCGTGACGATCGAATGCGACGCGTCGGGCATGTCGCTCATGTCCGGCTACCGGCCCGCCGCCATGAAGCGCGTGACCGGATCGGACCGCATCCGGATGGAGGTCGCGATCGGCTCCGACGCGGCGCTGCGCCGGATCGTCGCGGAGGTGCCGGGCGCCGTGGTCGTCGGACCGCCGTCCGCCCGAGCGGCCGTGCGCGCGTGGGCCGAGGAGTCGCTCGGCAGATACGCGCATCCGGCCGAGTAGACTGACGCGACCGCGGGAAAGGACTCGGAAATGGGCATCTTCAGGGAGCCATGGCTCATCATCCTGATCGTCGTGCTCGTCCTCCTGCTGTTCGCCGCGCCCAAGCTGCCCGCCTTCGCGAAGAGCCTCGGCCAGTCCATGCGGATCTTCCGCAAGGAGGTCAAGACGATGAAGGACGAGAAGGCCGCGGAGACGGATTCCGAGAAGCCCGAGTCGGGGAAGACGGACGACGAGGCGCCGGACAGCACAGCTCCGGACAACCCCAGGCCGTCCGCCTGAGCACCGTGGCCGCGAAGCCCGCGCGGCAGGGAGGCGACTCCCAGCGCACGATGCCGCTCGGGGGCCATCTCCGGGAGCTCCGCCGACGCATCCTCATCGCCTTCCTCGCCATCATCGGCGGCACGATCTACGGCTGGTGGCTGTCCGACTACGTCTTCATCGCCCTCCAGGCGCCCATCGCGACCGTCGCCGCGGAGTCCGGCAGGGGAGCGGCACTCAACTTCGACACGATCGCGGGATCGTTCGACCTGCGCCTCCAGATCGCGGTGACGATCGGCATCGTCGCGGCTTCGCCCCTGTGGCTTTACGAGATCTGGGCGTTCCTGACCCCCGGTCTCGTCAAGCGCGAGCGCCGCTACGGCATCGCGTTCCTGCTCTCGGCGGTCCCGCTCTTCCTCGCCGGCTGCGCGGTCGGCTGGCTCGTCATGCCGCACATCGTCGAGCTCTTCGTGGGCTTCGCCCCGGCCGACTCGATCTCGGCACTGTCGGCCCGCTACTACTACGACTTCATCCTCAAGCTCATGCTCGCGACGGGGGTCGGCTTCGTCCTGCCCGCGATCCTGACCCTGCTCAACTTCGTCGGCGTCGTCAGCGGCCGGGCGATCATCAAGGGCTGGCGAATCGCGATCATCGTCGTCATCACGTTCACCGCGTTCGCGACGCCCGCGACCGACATCATCTCGATGTTCCTGCTCGCGGTGCCGATGCTCGCGCTCTACTTCGCCGCCGCCGGCATCGCGCTCGTCAACGACCGCAGGCGGGCGAAGAAGGAGGCCGCGTTCCTCGCCGAGGAGGGCATTAGGGAATCCTCCTGATTCCCGCGGGGTGCGGCGATCCCTAGTCTGATGCCATGAGAACGACACGCGCGCTCGGAGCCCTCGCGGCGGTCCTGCTCGCCGGCGCGATGATCGCGGGCTGCGCCCCCGCCGCCCCGCAGAGCCTCGGACTCGGCGGCTCCGACGGTGAGACGGTCGACTCCGGGTACGAGACCAACGGCGACGACGGCCTCGCCGAGTTCTGGATCGAGCCGATCGGCTTCCCGAACGGGACGAAGCTGACCTTCGAGCGGCGCGGCGCGAACTGCGTGCGCAACGAGGTCGCCGGCAGCACCACGCTGCCGGCCCCCGACATCTTCGCGATGACGATGTTCACCGCGAGCTTCGCGTGCGGTCCGGTGGGCGGCGAGAGCTCGTGGGCGACTTGGAACCTCACCGCGACGCTCCCGGGCGGCGCGACGAAGACCGCCGTCTTCGAGATCCAGATCCCGACGAAGAACCTCAAGAACGGCTTCATCGCCTTCAACTGGTCCTGCTGGGGCGGCGGCAGCCTCTCCTGCAAGGGCGGCGACTTGACCTCCAACTCGCCCTCGCACCGATGGAACGTTCACCTGCCGGTGACGTATCAGCCGTGATCGGCGTGACGGAATTAGGGAATCCTCCCGATTCCTGCGGAATCGACCGTCCCCTAGCCTGATCGCGTGAAAACGACACGCGCGCTCGGCGCCCTCGGCGCGATCCTGCTCGCCGGCGCCATGATCGCGGGCTGCGCCCCCGCAATCCCGGAGAGCCTCGGGCTCGGTGGCTCCGACGAGCAGCTCGTCGAGCCGAGCGACACGAGCGACGCGGTCTCGGGCGACGCGGAGGAGGCGGACGCGGCCGACGGCACGACGGATGCACTCGGCGATCTCTACCCCGCGAGCGCCTCGTTCAACTACAGCCTGCGCGGCTTCCCGGCCGGCACGAAGCTGGTGTGGAAGCGGGACCGCGCGAACTGCGTCCGCGACGAGTACGAGGGCTCGTTCGCAGCAGGCACCAACCCCTGGCCGACCGTGATGACCATCTCCACGTCGGGCTCGTGCCTGTTCGAGTACAGCTACGCGCGCTGGTGGATGACGGCACTGCTGCCGAACGGCCAGAGCCTCATGACGAACATGATCATCGAGACGCGTTCGGGCTCCTCGGCCTTCGACGTCAAGGTGTACGTCAACTGCGACGCGGGCTCCTTCACCTGCGAATACCACGAGTCGACGCACCAGGACGAGCACTCGCTGCCCTTCGCCCGCGTCGCGACGACGTTCTATCCCGTCGCGACGCCACCGGGGGCCGACTGGGTGTTGTGCGCGCCGGAGGGAGGCGAATGCCCGGCCGACTTCAAGCTCGCCTGGGTGAAGTTCGGGACGAACGGCAAGTTCACCCCCGCGCAACTCAATGCGAGGACCTCCTCCTGCACGACAGCGGGGATGGGCGGCGTCGATCCCGCGCCGAACGAACCCAAGGCCTGCTGGGTCGCGAACAACCCAGGATGAGGTGCCGGACGCCGTCCGCCGCTTGAGGAAGCGCACTGGCCGACCGCAGCGTCGGCCCAGGCTTCGCACATAGGCTGGGCGCATGCCCGAGCCGTCCGCTGCGGAGCGGTTCGCCGCCGCGAAACGACGCACCAGGACTCCGGTGCTGAACGCCTTCCGCGAGGGCCTCGGATTCGAGCTCGACCCGTTCCAGATCGCCGCCTGCGAGTCGCTCGAGGCCGGCCGCAGCGTCCTCGTCGCCGCCCCGACGGGTGCGGGCAAGACGATCGTCGCCGAGTTCGCGATCTTCCGCGCGATGCAGGGCCAGGACGACAAGGTGTTCTACACGACGCCCATGAAGGCGCTGTCGAACCAGAAGTTCGGCGAGCTCGTCGCCACCTACGGCGCCGACGCGGTCGGCCTGCTCACCGGCGACACGAACGTCAACTCGGGCGCCCGCATCGTCGTCATGACGACCGAGGTGCTGCGCAACATGCTCTACGCCGACTCCGACCTGCTGCGCGGCCTCGCCTGCGTCGTGATGGACGAGGTGCACTACCTCGCCGACCGCGCCCGCGGCGCCGTCTGGGAGGAGGTCATCATCCATCTGCCCGAGCAGGTGCGGATGGTCTCGCTCTCCGCGACCGTCTCGAACGCCGAGGAGTTCGGGGACTGGCTGCTCGCCGTCCGCGGCGACACCGACGTCATCGTGTCCGAGGAACGGCCCGTCCCGCTCGACCAGCACGTCCTCGTCCGCCACCGGCTCATCGACCTCTTCGAGGACCCCGGCGCCGTCGCGGCCGGTCGGGCCGCACGCGTCAACCCGGAGCTCGTCGAGGCCGCTCGGGGCGGATCGCGCCGCGTCGGGCCGCACAGCCGCTACGACCGGGGCGGGGGAGACCGCCGCCGACCGGGGCCGGGCGTCGGACGGCTCGACGATCGCGTCCCGCGTCCCGAGGTGGTCCGGATCCTGGGGGAGCGCAACCTCCTCCCGGCGATCGTGTTCGTCTTCAGCCGGAAGGGCTGCGAGCAGGCGGTCGAGCAGCTCGTCCGCGACGGCGTGCGCCTCACGACCGCGGAGGAGCGCGAGGAGATTCGTAACCTCGCCGAGGAGCGCTGCCGGAGCCTGCCGGACGAGGACCTCGGCGTGCTCGGCTACTGGGACTGGGTCTCCGCCCTGGAACGCGGTGTCGCGGCCCACCACGCGGGCCTCCTCCCGGCATTCAAGGAGGTCGTCGAGACGCTCTACCAGCGCAAGCTCGTCAAGGTCGTCTACGCGACCGAGACGCTCGCGCTCGGCATCAACATGCCCGCCAGGACGGTCGTCCTCGAGTCCCTCGAGAAGTTCAACGGCGAGGCGCGCGTGCCGATCACGGCGGGGGAGTACACGCAGCTCACGGGACGCGCGGGACGTCGCGGCATCGACGTCGAGGGGCACTCGGTCATCGTCTGGCAGCCGGGGGTCGACCCCGCCGCGGTCGCATCGCTCGCCTCGCGCCGCACGTATCCGCTCAACTCATCCTTCCGCCCGACGTACAACATGGCGGCGAACCTCGTCGACCAGTTCGGCCGCGAGCGCGCACGGGAGATCCTCGAGTCGTCGTTCGCGCAGTTCCAGGCCGACCGCGCCGTCGTCGACATCGCTCGCCGAGTGCGATCGCAGCAGGAGTCGCTCGCCGGATACGCGACATCGATGGAATGCCACCTCGGCGACTTCCGCGAGTACTCCGGCATCCGCCGCGAGCTCACCGACCTCGAGCGGAAGAAGGTCGATGCGAACGGGTCGCGCGCGGAGCGGGACAAGCGCCAGCGCCGGCTCGACGGCCTCCGTCAGCAGCTGAAGCGCCACCCCTGCCACGCCTGCCCCGACCGCGAGGCGCACGCGCGCTGGTCGGAGCGCTACTGGCAGCTGAAGAAGGCGACCGAGCAGCTGCAGCGCCAGATCGAGAGCCGCACCGGGGCGGTCGCGCGGGTCTTCGACCGCGTCACGGAGGTGCTGATCGAGCTGACGTACGCCGTACCGGCGACCGGTCGCGACGATCTCGAGCTGACCCCCGACGGCCGCCGCCTCAAGCGCATCTACGGAGAGCGCGATCTCCTTGTCGCGGAGTGCCTGCGGCTCGGGCTCTGGAACGGTCTCGATCCCGCCGGGCTCGCCGCGATGGCGACGGTGCTCGTCTACGAGCCGCGGCGCGAGGGCGGCAGCGAGTACGGCATGCGCCTGCCCGGCGGCCGCGTGCTCGCCGAGGCGATCGACCGGACGACCGATCGCTGGGCGGAGCTCGACGACATCGAGCGCGCGCACCGACTCGACGGCAGCGGACCGCTCAGCGTCGCCCTCGTCCCGGCGATGCACCGCTGGGCGAGGGGCGGCACGCTCGACGCGGTGCTGCGCGAGACAGATCTCGCGCCAGGCGACTTCGTGCGCTGGTCCCGCCAGACGATCGACCTCATCGACCAGGTCGGCAAGGTCGCGGACGGGCCCGTCGCCCGCACCGCGCGCCAGGCCGTCGACGCGATCCGCCGGGGAGTGGTGGCGAGTGTCGACTTCTAAGGTCATGCCGTGGTGGGCCGCCGTGCTGCTCGCGGCCGTCGGCGGTTGGATCACGGACCTCGCCTTCCCCGATCTCGGCTGGTGGCCATACGTCTTCCCCGGAATCGCGCTCGTGCTCGTCGCGCTCATCGGACGCGGGTTCTGGATGGGTGCGCTCATCGGCTTCGTCTACGAGACCGTCTTCTATCTCGTGCACATCCAGTGGGCGTCGCAGTGGGTCGGTCCGGTCCCGATGATCGGGCTCTCGCTCACGGGCGGGTTCTTCTTCGCGATCGGCGCGGGCCTCATCGCACTCGCGTACCGCTGGCTGCCGCGCGCCTGGCCCAAGGCCTGGCCGAACGGCCTGCTCCGCCTCGCGGTGCTCCCGATCGCGATCGCCGGGCTCTGGACCCTACGCGAGGCGATCTACAGCGTGTGGCCGTACGGCGGCTTCGCCTGGGGGCGGATCGGCCACTCGCAGATCGACTCGCCGCTATCCGACCTCTACTCCTGGGTCGGGATCTCCGGCATGACGTTCCTCGTCGTCTGGTTCGTCGCGCTCGTCATCGAGGCCGCCAGGGCGCGGGGTGTCGCGGTCTGGCTGCGCGCGGCTGTGCCGATCGCGCTCGCCGCCGTGCTCGCGTTCTGGCCGGCCTGGCAGGTGGCCCAGACCGGCTCGATGCGGATCGCGCTCGTCCAGGGCAACGGTCCAGCCGGCTACTTCGACGCCCGCAACGCCGGCGACCTGCTCGCCGCCCAGGTCGAGGCGACCGAGCCGCTCTTCGACGCGGTCGCGGCGGGGGAGCGGGTCGACCTCGTGCTCTGGCCGGAGGGCGGCAGCGACTGGGATCCGCAGGCGGACGACTACACCGCGGCGGTGTGGGACTACGTGTCGGAGCGGATGGAGGCGCCGCTCCTCGGGCAGGCGATCACCGACCGCGACGGCACCTACTACAACACCGCGATCCTCTGGGAGGGCGGCGAGGCGTTCGACACCTACGACAAGCGGCACCCGGTCGTGTGGGGCGAGTACATCCCGGATCGCGAGTTCTTCGAGCTCATCGTCCCCGAGCTCACGAAGATGATCGGGCGCGAGTACGCGTTCGGCACGACCGACGCGGTCATGGACATCCCGACCCGGGACGGCATCGTGCGGGCCGCGATCAACATCTGCTATGACATCGTCGACGACGCGCTGCTGCGCGAGTCGGTGCTCGATGGTGGCCAGATCATCCTCGCGACGTCGAACAACGCCGACTTCGGTCGCACCGACGAGAGCGCGCAGCAGCTCGAGTTCGCGCGGATCCGCGCAGCCGAGCTCGGCCGCAGCGTCGTCAACGTGTCGACCGTCGGCATCAGCGCCGTCATCGGCATCGACGGCAAGGTCGTCGAGTCCCTGCCGTGGTACGAGGCGGGGACCATCGTCGCCGACGTGCCGCTCTACGACGCGATCACACCGGCCGCCGCCTACGGGCGCACGATCGAGATCGTCGTCGCGAGCCTCGGGGGAGTGCTGCTCCTCGCCGCGGGCGTCGTGCTGCTCGTGACCCGGCGCAACGCCTAGCTAGGCGCTCTTGCGACCCTGGCTGGTGCGGGCGCGCAGGATCTCGAGTCGCTCGGCGAGGATCTCCTCGAGCTCCGGGATCGAGCGCCGCTCGAGGAGCATGTCCCAGTGCGTGCGCGGTGCGCGCTCCTCGGCCTGCTCCTCCTCGACGAGGTTGCCGGCGGCATCGAGCAGGACGCCGGTCTGGTTCGTGCGCGGGTTGTCCCAGCGGGCCGGGACCTCGGCGTCCTCGGCGAACACGACGTTGAACGTCGTGCCGTTCTCCGAGCGGTAGGTCGCGGTGACGCGGTCGACGAAGTCGACACCCTCTTCCGACTGGAAGCTCTGCGCGCCGAGGCGCATGCCTCGCAGGCTGCGGTCTGCCATTCTGTGGCCTCTTTCCCTCAGGGGATTCGGGATGATCCGGGTTGTGCCCGGGGACTGCCCGATACAACCCTCAGAGGGTATCGCCGTTAGCTGTACGAACGGCGAGATCGGCGCGGTCGGTGACGATCCCGTCCACGCCGAGCGCGAACAGCTCGCGCATCCGCGCGGGGTCGTTGACCGTCCAGACGTGCACCTCCACGCCGGCCGCGTGGAATCCGCGGATGGCGCGGGCCGTGACGGTCGATAGGCCGAGCGCGCGCTCGGGGATCTGGACCGCGTCCAGATCGCGCAGCGCGCGCCGGGCGATCGGTGCGAATCCGACCTTGCCGGCGAGCAGGGCGGTGAGGAACGAGCCGGCCGAGGCGGACGTCGCGACGCCCGGCAGCGACGCGACGGTCGCCCGGCGCCGCGCCCCCGAGAACGAGGTGATGA
>DATMFB010000068.1:0-8646 GCA_035556395.1 Microbacteriaceae bacterium | reverse complement strand
GTGGCTCGCGGCCGTGGGGGAGAAGATGACGGAGGTCACGGGCGAGGTCGCGGACGGTCTCGTCGCCCACCCGTTCACGACGCGCGCCTACGTCGAGCAGGTCACGCTCCCGGCGCTGCGCCGGGGCGCCCAGAACGCCGGCCGCGACGTCCCGGGGATCGCCTTCCCGGTCTTCGTCGCGCTCGGTCGCGATCCAGAGGAGATCCACCGGGCCGCGCTCGCGGTCGGCAAGCAGATCGCGTTCTACGGCTCGACGCCCTCGTACCTGGCGGTCCTCGAGGTGCATGGCTGGGGCGCGAAAGGCGAGGCGCTGAGCGCCGCCGTCCGCCGCCAGGAGTGGGACGAGATCGGCCGGATCGTCGACGAGGAGATGCTCCGCGAGTTCGCCTGCGTCGGCACGCCGGAGCAAGTCGCGGCGCAGGTGCGGGCGCGGTACGGCGACATCGCGGAGCGGATCACCTTCAGCGCGCCGTACGACGTGCCGCGCGAGATGTGGGCGGAGCTGTACCGCGCGCTCCGAGGCTGATTCCTCCGAGCGCTGCGCCCTCGTCTCAGCCGAAAGCCCTCGCGCCGCTCAGGTCGCGGTAGCCCGCTATCTCAACGCAGGTCCATGACCGCGGTGACCACCTCGCGGTCGATCGCCTGGCGGAAGACATCGTTGAGCTGTTCGACGGGGTAGACGCCGGAGATGATCGGGGCCGGGTCGATCCGGCCCTCGTGCAGGAAGCGCTCCCACTTGGGGATGTCCCGGTGGATCCAGCCGCCGCCGGTCTGCGAGGAGCGGATCTGCTTGGCGCGGATCGAGAAGTCGACGACATTGAGCCGCACCTCGTCGGTGCGCGACTGCATGCCGGTGGGCACCATGATCCCGCCGTTGCGGACGATCCCGTAGGCCTCCTCCATCGCGCTCGTCGTGCCGACCGCCTCGAAGGCGAAGTCGGCGCCGCGGCCCCGATCGGTGAGTGCGCGGACCTGCGTGACGGGGTCGCCGTCGGCCGGGTCGATGACGTGGGTCGCGCCGAGCTGTCGGGCGAGCTCGCGCCGGTAGGCGATCGGCTCAACGACGATGATCTGCGAGGCGCCGGCGAGCTTCGCCCCCTGGAGCATCCAGAGGCCGAGGTGCCCCGCCCCGGAGATCGACACGATCGAGGCGGGGGTGACCTCGGCGACGCTGAGCACCGCGCCGAGCCCGCTGGAGATGCCGCAGCCGAACAGGGCCGCCTGCACCGGGTCGGTGTCGGGGGAGAGCTTGACGACGGTGCCCTCGCGGTAGATGTTGTGCGTCAGGTAGGCCCCGATGCCGCCCTCGAGCTTGATGTCGCGGCCGTCGGTCGTCTGCCCGACGACGCGGATGCCCTGCTCGAACACCTCGGCGCACGCGCCCGCGCTGCCGCTCAGGCAGAAGTGGCACTCGCCGCACTCCGTCGTCCCCGTGATCGACACCCGGTCGCCGACGGCGACCTGCGTCACGCCGGCGCCCGCCTCGAGCACGATGCCGGTCGCGGCATGGCCCGTCACGAACGGCGGGACCGAGCGCGTCGTGCCGCCGCGCCAGGCGTAGGCGTCGGTGATGCACACCGCCGCGTACTCGACGCGTACGAGCACCTCGCGCGGGCCCGGGTCCCGCAGCGTGTACTCGACGTACTCCATGGGCTTGCTGTGCTCGACGACGAGCGCGGCACGGTAGGTCTCCAACAGAATCCTCCTGCGGCTAGTGGGAGTTGCGGTGCCAGCGCAGCACCCGGCGTTCGATCGCTTCGATGGTGAGGTTGAAGGTCAGACCGAAGATCGCGAGCAGCAGGATCCACGCCCACATCCCGGGCAGGACGAACGGACCGAGGTAGCCCTGGATCATCCAGCCGATGCCATTGGTCGAGATGAGGAACTCCGACACGATGCCGAGGATCATCGAGCCGATCGTGGCGATCCTGAGGCCGGCCCAGATCTGCGGTTGTGCGGCGGGCAGCACGATCCGCCAGACAATCGCCGGCTTGGACAGCCGGAAGGAGCGACCCATCATGATGAGCGTCGGGTCGACCGAGCTCACGCCGCTCGCGGTGTTGATCAGCACGTAGAGCGACACCCCGTAGGCGATGAAGATGATCCGCGTCCAGTCAGGTCCGACCGGGGCGAGCACGACGATGAAGAGCGGCAGCACCGCGATCGTCGGGATCGCCCGCAGGAACTCGAGGATCCAGCTCGACGAGTAGCGGAAGACCTTGGAGAGTCCGGTGAAGATGCCGAGGATGATGCCAGCAGTGCAGCCGAGGATGAATCCGCCCAGGATGCGAAGGAACGACGGGAGCGCGTGCCCGAGCCATGCATCCGCGGGATTGCGGGCGAAACGTGCCCCTCCCACAAAGAACTGGCGGACGAAGTAGTCCCAGATCTGGGAGGGCGGCGGGAACTCCGGGGACGGGCTGATGGTGCCGGACACTTGCCACAGCGTGATCAGGATCACGAGGAGGCCGAACGTCATTGCGAGCCACTTCAGGGCCCAGAGGGGTCCGCGGCGGCTGGGAGCCGCCGTGCGGATCGCCTGAGTCTCGGTCTGGATGCTCAACGCTCAGGCCTCCTTGGTGGTCTTCGACCATGCGAAGAACCGTCGTTCGACCGCGGCGAGCGCGAGGTTGACGATGAGTCCGAGCACTCCTGAGACGATGATCGCCGCGTAGAACGTCAGCACGTCATTGCCCTGGGCCCTGGCGGTCGCGAAGATACCGCCGATCCCGACGGACCCGCCCACGATGAGCTCGGTCGTGATGATGACGATGAGGGCGATCGTCGAGGCGACTCGGATGCCGGTCCACATGAGCGGGAGTGCGGAAGGGAAGACGATCGAGCGGACGACGTCGCCGCGAGTGCGCCCGAAGCTGCGCGCCATGTCCTTGAGCATCGGGTCGACGTTTCGCACCCCGTAGAGCGCGTTGAACATGATCGGCCAGATGCAGGCGAAGACGACGATCGACGTCTTCATGTTGAAACCGGATCCGAGCAACAGGATCGCGACGGGAATGAGCGCGACGGGGGGAATCGGTCGCAGTAGCTCGATCACGGTGCGCGAGGAGCGGTAACTGACCTCCCAGAGGCCGAACAGCACGCCGAGCCCGATGCCGAGCACGACCGCGATGCCGAGCCCGGTCAGGAAGCCGACCATCGTTGCAGCGACCTGCGCGTAGAAGTTGCCCGTCACGGAGGCAGGGTCGAAGAGGAACTCACCGATCCGCCCGATGATTGCCGTCAGCGGGGGCACATAGTCCGGGTTCGCGAAGCCGAAGCGGCTCACGAGCTCCATGACGATTCCGAGCACGATGACGCCGGCGACGCCGAGCGTGACGCGCTGCCAGAGTGTCCAGCGGTGCGGCCCGCGGCGCCGCTTCGCCCGAGCGGGCGCGCCGGCGACCGTGGTCGCCGACGCACCCTCTCGAGTGTCCTCAGTGTGGAGCGACATGCCGTCCGTTCGCTCAGCAGTTCTTCGGGAAGGGGATGAGGATCGACGTCACGTCGAAGGGCTCCGATCCGTAGAGCTCGACCTCTTCATCCCAGTCCACCTGGACCTTGTCGAGCGGCAGCGGGCCGTCGACCGAGTGCGGGGACTGTGACACGCTGATGAGGCCCGGGTTCCAGCCCAGCACGTCGGCCATGAAGCCCTCCATGACCGGCCGGTCGTTCGCGAGCGCACCGCCGGCGGCCGTCGCGCATTGGAACGCGGCGATCGCGTTCGGGTGCGCGGTGTAGAACGACTTCGTGGTGATCCAGACGTTTTCCGGACGCCCGTCGAAGGGGGACGCGCCGAGGTCAAAGATCTCGACACCGCCGGCCTCGCGGATCGGTGGGATCGCGAAGGCTGCCGCACTCGCGGCATCGATGATCCCGTCCTTGAGCTGCTGCGCCATCTCCCCGTAGGTGGTCGCGACGACCGTGAGGCTCTCGGGGTCCAGGCCAGCATTCGCGAGGGCGAGACGCAGACGGTTGGGGTGGACCCCGGTCACGGCGGTCATGCCGATCGTCTTGCCTGCGAGATCCGTCACGTCCTCGATCCCGGAGCCCTCGAGTGCCATGACGAGCTGCTCGCCCGGCTGGCTGATGTAATTGCCGCCCACGATGAGGGCATCGGAGCCGCTGCGCGTGAGGTTCACGGCGCCGTACGGCGAGCCAGGAGTGATGTCGATCTCGCCTGCGGCGAGTCGCGCCCGTCCCACGTTGGCATCCGTCATCCAGTCGTACTCGAAGGCGAGGCCGTACTCGGCCTCGGCGACGTCGCCGCCCAGAATGAACTGAGCGCTGATCGGCCCCTGCCAGAGGGAGCCCCGGATCACGTCGACCTCGGGTGCATTAGGGTCGGCGTTCGCCGCGAGCTGCTGGATCTCGCTAAGACCGCTATCGTCGCCGCCAGCTGACTCGGTCGGGGTGGGAGACCCGCTCGCACAGCCGGCGAGGACGAGTGCGGAGGCCGCTGCGACGGCTCCGGTGGTGAGCAGGCGCGCACGGGCACGAGCTCGGGAACGGTTGATTGTTGACACAGTGATCGCCTCTTCCTTGAGGTTGGTGGGACGCTATTCAGCGTGGCAGCGGGTGTGCGCCGAGACTTGCGCGGAACTACGCGGATTGAGCCAGGTCTTCCGCGCCATGGATGAGGCGCGCCACGCGACCGCGCAGCTGGACGAACTCGGGCAGCTCCTTTGTCGTGATCTGATCGCGCGGGCTCGGCAGCGGGACGGGGATGCTTGCGACGATGTGCGACGGCGGCCGTGAGAGTACGAGGACGCGGTCGGCGAGGTAGACGCTCTCGTCGACGTCATGGGTGACGAACAGGATCGTGACGTTCGAGCGCTCGCGCACCTGCAGCACGAGGTCCTCGAGGCCCTCGCGCGTCTGCGCGTCGACGGAGGCGAATGGCTCGTCCATGAGCAGCAGGCTCGGCGCGTAGGCGAGCGCACGGGCGATCGCGACGCGCTGCTGCATGCCGCCGGACAGCTGCCACGGGTACTTCTGCTCGTGACCCGTCAGGCCGACGACGTCGATGCTCTCCTGCACGATCTCGCGGCGCTCGGCCGGCGTGTGCTTGTCGCCGCGCAGCGGGAAGTTGACGTTCTTCGCGACCGTCTGCCACGGCAGCAGCGAGCGGCTGTAATCCTGGAACACCATCGCCATGCCCGGCGGGACGGAGTCGACGACGCTCCCCCCGAGGGTGACGACGCCTTCCGTGGGCTGCAGCAGCCCCGCGAGGATGCGCAACAGGGTCGTCTTGCCCGCGCCGGAGGGGCCCACGATCGAGACGAACTCGCCCGCGTCGACCGTGAACGACAGGTTGGACAGCGCGTGATGCGCGGTCGGTCCGACCCCGTAAGTGTGCCCGACGCCTTCGACGGACAGGAGCGGCGTTGCGCCCAGATTCTCCATGTACTTCCCTCTCGTGTGAAACCGGTCGCACGACTCAGCGCGCGGTGTGTCCTCCGTCGACCGATAGGACCGCACCCGTGACGGCGGGCGAGCTCGCGAGCCAGACGATCGCGTCCGCGATCTCCTCGGCGCTCGAGATCCGGCCGAGCGGATTGTTCTGACGGATCGTGTCGTTGGAATTGCCGGGCGATGAGCCGTGCGCGACGGCCTTGCCGACGAACTCGGTGTCGATCGCGCCCGGCGCGACCGCGTTGACCCGGATGCCCTGCGGCGCGAGCTCGATCGCCGACTGCCGCGTGAACTGGATGATCGCACCCTTGGTTATCGAGTAGGCCCCCTGCTGCGGGCTGCCGACGAGCCCGGAGATCGAGCCGAGGTTGACGATCGCGCCGCCCGTCGCGGCGAGCGCGTCGATCGCGGCCCGCGTGAAGACGAACGTACCGATGACGTTGACGCGCAGCAGGCGCTCGAGGTCGGCGACGCTCGTGGTGGCGATGTCCTTGCGGTGGAAGAGTCCCGCGTTGTTGACGAGCACGTCGAGGCGGCCGAATCGTTCCTGGGCGGTGCGCACGGCGAGCTCCGCCGTCGCCTCGAGCGCGACGTCGGCGCTGAGCGCGACGATCCCGTCGTCGTCGCTCCACGCCTCGGGCGCGGGCGCCAGATCGACGGAGACGACCCCGTATCCCTTGGACCGCAGCAGGGCGACGGTCGCCGCGCCGACACCGCCGGTGCCGCCCGTCACGATCGCCGCGCGCGTCATCGCATCGCTCATGTCCACCACCCAACCCCGCCCCGAGGCCTGCGCGATAGCGTAACGCCACGCTATTCCGCCTCGACCGCGGTCCATAGGTTCGAAGGCACGACGACGACGAGAGTGCCGACATGCTCGAACACCTGCCCGCGGACCACGCGCGACTGACCCGTGGCGCATTCGACCTGCACGTGCACGGACAGCCGGACCTCGCGCTCGGCCTCGCCAATCGAGGCGACGACGCCGCGACGGCGCGCCTCGCGGTCGAGTACGGCATCCGCGGATGGGTGCTCAAGTCGCACGTCTGGCCGACGATGGACCGTGCGCGGGCGATCCAGCGCGAGTTCGACCCCGCCGAGTTCACGGTGTTCGGGAGCATCACGCTCAATCCGCCGGCGGGCGGCATCAGCGCCGCGTCGGTCGAGCTCGCGGCGGCCCACGGCGCGCGCATGGTCTTCCTGCCGACCTGGGGGGCGGCGGCCGACGTCGAGCGGGCCGGCTACATCTCGCGGCTGCTCGACGGACTGGTCGACGACTTCGCGGCGTACGCGCGATCGAACGCGCAGTCGGCGATCGGCGAGGACGGGCGCCTGACGCGCGAGGCGGCGACGATCGTCGCGATCTGCGCGGACCGCGACCTGACGCTCGGGACGGGGCACGTGTCGTTGCGCGAGTCGATCGCGATCGCGCAGCGCTGCGAGCAGCTCGGGGTGCGGCTCGTCGTCAACCATCCGCTGCACTACGCGGACTCGGTCGCCCAACTGGCCGAGCTCGGCCCGGCCGCCGTCATCGAGTTCTCCGGCGGGCCGCTCCTGCACCCCGACGCCGCATCGAACGTCCGCGAGGTGCATGCCGCGATCCGCGAACTCGGCCCGGAGCGCGTCGTGCTGACGAGCGATGCGTTCTCCCGCTGGGCGCCGGCCGCGCCCGAGGCGCTGCGCGTCCTGCTCGAGCAGCTCGCGTATCTCGGCACGGCGCCGGATGACCTCCGCACGATGGCGGTCGACAACCCCGCGAGGGCGATCGGACTATGAAGGGCTCGGCATGACATTGCAGGTCTACGGCGCGCATCGCGTCATGGAGAACGCGGCTGTGGAGATCGCGGTGCGCGAGCTCACCGGGGCCGACTTGAACGACGGCTACATCGCGCACCTCGTCGGCGGCGGCGCCGACCTCAGCACCGAGTCACCGGAGGCGGTCGCCGACGTCGCGATGAACGCGGACACGCAACTGCTGCGGTACTCGGTCGCCCGACCCGACATCCGGCTGCTGTTCACGGCGACCAGGGGGCACTACGAGATCCTCGGGCGCCCATCGCTCGGCGTGCGCGGCGCGGCGGACCTGCGGGGGAAACGCATCGGCACGTTCCGCCACACCTCGTCCGAGTACTACCTCGCGACCGAGCTCGCCAAGCACGGCATCGCCGCGGACGAGGTCGAGATCGTCGGCTACCGGCCCGAGGTCGCCTCGACCCAGGCGCTCGTCGACGGCGAGGTCGAGGCGATCACGATCTGGGAGCCGGCGACGCAGCTCGCGAAGGAGACGCTCGGCGAGGACCTGGTGTCGATCCGCACGCCGGACTCCTACTTCCTGCGACTCGGCGCGAACACGACCGCGGACCGACTGGCTGACCCCGACAAGCGGGCCGAGATCGTCGCGTTCATCCGTCAGGTCGTCCTCGCCTCGCGCGCGCTGCGCGAGGCACCCGAGCGTGGAGCCCGGGTCGCGGCGCGGCTCTCGGGCTTCGACCCGGGCCTCGTCGCGCGCTGCTTCGCGACGCTCGAGTTCGTCGCCCACATCGAGCTCGATCAGCTCGACGTCCTCGTCGAGCAGGAGCGGTGGGTCGCGGCGGAGCAGGGCCGCGAGCCGCGCACCCGTGAGGACCTCGCGCCGCTCATCGACGCGAGCGCGTACCACGAGGCGGTCGCGGGGCTCTGAGCCTCAGGGCGTCGCGGGCCGCGCGATCCCGAGCGTGTCGCGGAGCGTCGTACCGGGGTACTCGGTGCGGAACAGGCCGCGGCGCTGCAGCTCCGGCACGAGGTCGTCGCAGATCCGGTCGAGCCCCTCGGGCATGTACGCGGGGGTCAGTGTGAAGCCGTCGCACGCTCTCGCACGGAACCACGACTCGATCCGGTCGGCCACGGAGGTCGCGGTCCCGACGACGACCTGATGGCCGTATGAGTGCGCGCGGGTCGCGAGCAGCTCGCGCAGCGTCGGCCGCTCGTCGATGATGACCCGGCGCAGGGCCGGATAGCGAGTCGCCGAGGACTTGTGGCTTGCCGCGGCCTCGTCGAGCGACGTGAGCCGCTCGGTCGGGATCGGCTCGTCGAGGTCGAGCCCCGACAGGTCGGTGCCGACGAGCAGTTCGCTCAGCGTCGCGAGGGCGATCTCGGGCTGCACGATCGCGCCGAGCTCGGCGAGGATGCGCTCGGCGTCCTCCTGCGTGTCGCCGATGATGGGGATGAGGCCCGGCAGCACGCGCGGCGCCGGCC
>DATMFB010000067.1:0-4303 GCA_035556395.1 Microbacteriaceae bacterium | reverse complement strand
GGGTTCGATCGCGACATCGTCGTGAAGGTCAACGTCGTCGAGGTCCTGCAGCGCGAGCTCGCGAAGCCGACTTGGACGCACGAGCACGTCGCCCTCGGGACGAACACCGATCCGTACCAGCGCGCCGAGGGCCGGTACCGGCTCATGCCCGGGATCATCGACGCGCTCGCGGAGTCCGGCACGGCGTTCTCCATCCTGACGAAAGGGACGCTCGTGCGTCGCGACCTCCCGCAGCTCGTCCGCGCGTCGGAGCAGGTCGAGGTCGGCCTGAGCATGTCGATCGCCGTGTACGACGACGCGCTCGCCGCCGCGCTCGAACCGGGGGCGCCGAGTCCACGGGCACGGCTCGACACCGTTCGGGCTGCGGCGGACGCGGGGCTGCCGGTCACCGTGTTCCTCATGCCCGTGCTGCCGTACCTGACGGACACGCGCGAGCACCTCGAGCGAGCGGCTCGCCTGGCTCGCGAGGCGGGGGCGTCGCGAGCGATCTACACGGCGCTGCATCTGCGGCCGGGAGTCAAAGAGTGGTTCACGGCTTGGCTCGGGCGCGAGCATCCCGAGCTCGTCCCGAAATATCGCATCGTGTACTCGGCCGGGGCGTACGCGCAGAAGGACTATCGCGAGTGGCTCGGGCGCAAGGTGCGGCCGATTCTGCAGGCGCACGGACTCGCGTAGCGTTATCGCCGTGAGCAAGCTCTACTTCCGGTATGGCGCGATGAACTCGGGCAAGTCGACGGCGCTGCTGCAGGCGGCTCACAACTACGAGGAGCGCGGCCAGCGCGTCCTGCTTGCGAAGCCGATGGTCGACACGAAGGGCGACCGCTCGATCGTCTCCCGCCTGGGCGTCACGCGCGAGGTCGACTTCACGGTGACGCGCGAGGACGACATCCACGCCGTATTCGAGGCAGAACGCGATCGGCTGCGTCGCGAGGCCGGCGCCGATGTCGCGTGCCTCCTCCTCGATGAGGCGCAGTTCCTGACCGGCGAGCAGGTCGACGACCTCCTGCGGATCGCGACGATCGAGGACGTGCCCGTGATCGCGTACGGGATACGGACGGACTTCCAGACGGTCGCGTTCCCCGGCAGCCGGCGCCTCCTCGAGATCGCGCACTCGCTCGAGGAGCTCAAGACGATCTGCCGCTGCGGGCGCAAGGCGCTCTTCAACGCGCGGAAGGTCGACGGCGTGTTCGTGTTCGACGGCGACCAGGTCGCGATCGAGGTCGGCGAGGTCGTCTACGAGTCACTGTGCGCGGCATGCTACCTGCAGGAGTCCGAGGGGCTGCTCGCGGGAGACTGGGCGCCGCTGGGGGAGTACGCGGAGTAGTTCGGTGGCTGCCGGGCGGTAGGGCCTTCGGGAACTTGGTCCTCTTTCCGCTCGCTGGGGAGCGGAGCAAACTTTCTCCGGTCCCTGAGCGAGCCGCAGGCGAGTCGAAGGGCCCCCACCCCCACTTGACTATCGAACGTATCTTCGATAACCTCTACTTGCTCGTGCCGAGCTGCTCTTTATCGGAGGTCGCATCGTGCACGAGTTCGCTGGTTCGGGGGTGTGGTCGGCCACGTCGGGGTCGGCGCTCTCGGTGCTCGGCGACGATGCCCTCCTCGGTCGCCAGCGGGAGCTGATCGCGCAACGCCGTCAGGTCGATGCGGCCCTCGCCGCGGTCGCGGGGGAGATCGCTCGGCGCTCGGACCGGTCGCTCGGGTTCAAAGGGCTGGCGGCGCGGCTGGGTGTGCGCACGCCTGAGCAGCTCGTCGCCCAGGAGACCGGCGTATCCGTGCGCGAGGCGGGTGCGCTGGTGCGCGTCGGGACGGCGGCCGGGCGTGAGGGCGCCGGTGCGCTCGTCGGCGCTGCGGTCGAGGCGGGCGCGGTGTCCATCGCTGCGGCCGACGAGATCGTGCGGGGCATCGGAGTGGCGACGGAAGCCGTGGGCACCACCGAGCTGGAGCACGCCGTCACCGAACTGCTCACGGACACCGTCGGGCGCACCGCGGAGTCCCTCGGCGAGGCAGCCCGGGACCTCCGGGCAGAACTCGATGCAGCGGCCGTGGAGACGCAGGAGCGGTCCCAGCGCGCCCAGCGCTCCCTACGCATGTATGCGCAGCCCGACGGGATGACGAAGCTCATCGCGCTGCTGGACCCGGAGTCCGCCGCGCTGGTCCGCTCGGTGTTCGACGCGATCACCGCGCCGCGCCGCGGCGGTCCGCGGTTCGTGGCCAAGAGCGAGGTCCAGCGCGCCGAGCAACTGCAGCGCGACCCGCGCACGACCGAGCAGCTCGCCCTGGACGGGTTCGTGGAACTGCTGCGTCTGGGTGCCACGGTTGAGCCCGGCGACATCCTCGGCACCGCCCGGCCCGCAGTGCGGGTCCATGTCACCGACGCGGACCTGCGCGCCCGCGGCCTCGACCCCGCGACGGGCGAGCCGTTCGCGATCGACCCGGAGACGGGCGCCCGGATCGCGTCGGGTTTCGCGGTCATCGAGGGGCAGGCCTCGCCGGTGTCGATCGCGACCGCCGAACGCGCCATCTGCGCGTCGGGCGCGGTGCCGATCCATTTCGATTTCAGTGGCCAGGTCGTGAACGTCGGACGAGACCAACGCCTGTTCACCAGTCGCCAGCGCATCGGCCTCACCGCGCGGGACGGCGGGTGCCTCTGGCCCGGTTGCGACCGACCGCCGTCGTGGTGCGAAGCGCACCACATCGACGAATGGCGCGCCCACGGCGGGCGGACCGATCTCGCCGACGGGGTGCTGCTCTGCCGATTCCACCATCTACGGGTGCACGACCTGGGCTGGCGCATCACCCGAGGCTCGGGGGAGGACTCCGCCCACTATCAGGCGATACCCCCGGCGAGCCACGACCCGGCCCGCCAGCCGATTCCCCTGCCGAGCAAACGCCGCCTGAATCGGTCCGGGACCCACCAGTAGGGGACCGGTCCGGACGGTAGCCGAAGCGCGGGCGGAGTGGCTTGACCGGCTGCGGTGCGCGCCACTGATCAGCGGAGCGGCCACGGCCGACCTGACACTTCCTCAGGTCGATCTGGTTGTCCCCCGTTCGGGGGTATATGGTTCCTCCATGGGGACCGTTTACTACGGCGGCGAGGCGACTCCGATCGAGATCGAGGACCGCACGCTCGCGCACCTGAAGATCGTGATCGCGACGAAACTGCGCCGAGGGGAGAGCTTCACGCTGTCCTGGCGTCACCCGGACGACCAGCCGCGCGGCCGCACGACCATCTGGCTGCACCCGTCGATCCCGCTCCGCTTCGTCTTCGACGACCCCGAGCCCACCGAGCTGAGCCGCACCTGGCTCGAAGAGCTCGCGAACTCCGCCCACTCGTCCGGCGGCATCCAGCTGGTCGCCGAGCACTTCGACGTGACGACCGGACCCGTCCCGACGGCCGCGGAGCCGGTCCTTAGCCCCGCCGAGGCCTGACCGTCAAGCCCCTGGGCCGGACTCCCCACGCGAGGCATGGTGGAGTGGCCGCGTGGCGGGTGCCGCGCGGGACGGGAGCTTGCTCATGGACGACGAAAGCGCACTGCCGCCGATCGAGGACTGGTGGCCCGCCCTGACGATCGGCGCGCGCCACACGATTCTCGAGGACCTGCACGCCCCGCTGGATGACCGCGTTCGCGAAGAGATCGAGCGCATCACGGGCACCGCGGTCCCCGCCGGCGCCGCACTCAGCCACCACGAGGTCGGCTTCGTTGAGACCCAGCAGCAGCCGGTTGACTAGATAGCCGTCGATCCGTGACCCCCGACCCGCGGTCCGCGAAGACCGGCACCGATCCGACGAGCCCGGCCGAGTCGAGCCCTGAGCGCTCCGAGCACCGCTGGCCGGCCGTGATCGCGGTCGTGGTGGCGCTGGTGCTCTACGCACTGCTGCCGAGCGATTTCACGCCCTGGCTGCGCTACAGCGTGGTGGCGCTCTGCGCGCTGCTCCTCATCCCGCTCGTGCTGCTCAACCCACTCCGGATGCGCCGCCAGACCCGATGGTCGCGCCTGGTCTCCACGGCGCTCGCGGTCATCCTGCTCGCCGCGAACCTCGTCGCATTCGTCGAGCTCATCATCCTGCTGCTCGGCACCGACCAGGACGAGGACGGCACGCTGCTGCTCGCCGCCACGCAGGTATGGGCGACGCACGTCGTCGTCTTCGCGCTGCTGTTCTGGGAGATGGACCGCGGAGGGCCCGTCATGCGGGCGCTCGCTCGCCGGGAGCGCATCCCGCGCGCCGATCTCAGGTTCCCGCAGGACGAGGACGCCGACGCGGTCTCGGAAGTCGCGCGCGGATCCTCGAAGCGCTCGGGCT
>DATMFB010000066.1:0-3916 GCA_035556395.1 Microbacteriaceae bacterium | reverse complement strand
GGATCCGCCGCGGCGACAAGCACCAGGTGCTGCTGGGCGCGACGGGGACGGGCAAGACCTTCACCATGGCGAACGTGATCGCCCAATGCGGCAAGCCCGCCCTGGTGATGGCCCACAACAAGACCCTGGCGGCGCAGCTCTACGACGAGCTGCGCGCGCTCTTCCCCAACAACGCGGTGGAGTACTTCGTCTCCTACTACGACTACTACCAGCCGGAGGCCTACGTCCCGCAGACGGACACCTTCATCGAGAAGGACTCCTCGGTCAACGCGGAGGTCGAGCGGCTGCGGCACTCGACGACGAACTCGCTCCTCTCGCGCCGCGACGTCGTCGTCGTGTCGACCGTCTCGTGCATCTACGGCCTCGGCGCCGCGGAGGACTACCTCGACGCGATGCTCGCGCTCCAGGTCGGCCAGCGCATCGACCGCGAGACGCTCATCCGACGCCTGCTCGACATGCAGTACGACCGCAACGACTATGACTTCTCGCGCGGCAAGTTCCGGGTCAAGGGCGACACGATCGAGATCATCCCGATGTACGAGGAGCTCGCGGTCCGGATCGAGATGTTCGGGGACGAGATCGAGGCGATCTACACGCTCCACCCGCTCACCGGCTCGGTCGTCGCGAGCATGGACGCCGTCTCGATCTTCCCCGGCACCCACTACGCGGCGAGCCCGACGACGATCCGCCGCGCGATCGGGAGCATCCAGGAGGAGCTCGCGCAGCGGCTCCAGGAGTTCGAGCGGCAGGGCAAGCTCCTCGAGGCGCAGCGCCTGCGGATGCGCACGACGTTCGACCTCGAGATGCTCGAGCAGCTCGGCTTCTGCAGCGGGATCGAGAACTACTCGCGGCACATCGAGGGCCGACTGCCGGGCGAGCCGCCGCACACGCTGCTCGACTACTTCGCGGACGACTTCCTCGTCGTCATCGACGAGTCGCATGTCACCGTCCCGCAGATCGGCGCGATGTACGAGGGCGACGCATCCCGCAAGCGCACGCTCGTCGAGCACGGCTTTCGACTGCCGTCGGCGCTCGACAACAGACCGCTCAAGTTCGAGGAGTTCCTGCAGCGCGTCGGGCAGAAGGTCTACCTGTCCGCGACTCCCGCCGCCTACGAGCTGGGCCTGTCGGACGGTGTCGTCGAGCAGGTCATCCGGCCGACCGGCCTCGTCGACCCGCTCGTCGTCGTCAAGCCGTCGAAGGGGCAGATCGACGATCTGCTCGAGGAGATCCGGCTGCGCGCCCTGCGCGACGAGCGGGTCCTCGTCACGACGCTGACGAAGAAGATGGCGGAGGAGCTCACCGACTTCCTCGGCGAGCACGGCGTGCGCGTGCGGTACCTGCACTCCGATGTCGACACGCTGCGCCGCGTCGAGCTGCTCACCGAGCTGCGCGCCGGCGTGTACGACGTCCTGGTGGGGATCAACCTCCTGCGCGAGGGCCTCGACCTGCCCGAGGTCTCCCTCGTCGCGATCCTCGACGCGGACAAGGAGGGCTTCCTGCGCTCCTCCACGAGCCTCATCCAGACGATCGGCCGTGCCGCGCGGAACGTGAGCGGCGAGGTGCACATGTACGCGGACAAGATCACCGCCGGCATGCGCCTCGCGATCGACGAGACGGCACGTCGCCGCGAGAAGCAGATCGCCTACAACGCGGAGCGCGGCGTCGATCCGCAGCCGTTGCGCAAGCGCATCGCCGACATCACCGACATCCTCATGCGCGAGGAGGCCGACACCGCCAGGATGCTCGGCGAGCGGGCCAGCGGCAAGGGCAAGGGCCGGGGAGCCCAGCCGGTCCCGCTGCTCGGACGCGAGGGCATCGCCGCAGCGGGGGCGAACGAGCTCGAGGCGACGATCGCCGACCTGACCGCGCAGATGATCGCGGCGGCGGACCAGCTCAAGTTCGAGCTCGCCGCCCGGTTGCGCGACGAGGTCCAGGAGCTCAAGAAGGACCTGAGGGCGATGGAGACCGCCGGACACGTGCGGTAGTTCTGCGTCATCCTGCGCCGCTCCCGTGCGCCGAACGCGCCGGGCGTGCGAGGCTGGGCGGATGACGAAGACGTGGTTCATCACCGGGACGTCCAAGGGCTTCGGCCGGATCTGGGCGGAGGCGGCGCTCGAACGGGGCGACCGCGTCGCCGCGACGGCCCGCGACACGAGCACGCTTGATGCGCTCGTCGCGCAGTACGGCGATCGGGTGCTGCCGATCGAGCTCGACGTGACGGATCGGGAGGCGGACTTCGCCGCGGTCGCGCGCGCCCACGAGCACTTCGGTGGCCTCGACATCGTGGTCAACAACGCCGGCTACGGCCTCTTCGGCACGATCGAGGAGATCACCGAGCAGCAGGCGCGGGACCAGATCGAGACGAATGTCTTCGGTGCGCTCTGGGTCACCCAGGCGGCGATCCCGTTCCTGCGCGAGCAGGGCTCGGGCCAAATCCTCCAGGTCTCGTCGATCGGCGGGATCAGCGCATTCCCGAACCTCGGCCTGTACAACGCTTCCAAGTGGGCGCTCGAGGGCTTCTCGCAGGCGCTCGCGGCCGAGCTCGCGCCGTTCGGCGTCTCGGTCACGATCATCGAGCCGACGGCCTACGGGACCGACTGGGCCGGCCCCTCGGCCGTCCACGCCGACCCGCTGGCGCCCTACGAGCCGATTCGCGAGGCGCGCAAGTCGCGCCCGATGGTCTCCGGCGACCCGCAGGCAACCGCCGAGGCGATCCTCGCGGTCGTCGACGCGGACGAGCCGCCGCTGCGCCTCTTCCTCGGCAAGTCGCCGATCCACGTCGCGACCGCCGACTATGAGCGCCGACTCGCGGAGTGGGCGGCCTGGCAGGACGTCTCCGACCGCGCCCAGGGCGACTGAGCGGCAGGATCGCTCCACGGCATGAGGTCCGGACAGCCCGATGTCAGGGGCGTTATCTAGACTCGAAGGGTGCCGTCGATCACGCCCGTGCCGGGCTCCCACCGCCTCAGCGTGCGCGGCGCACGCGTCCATAATCTGAAGGACATCGACCTCGAGATCCCGCGCGACTCCCTCGTCGTCTTCACGGGCCTGAGCGGGTCGGGGAAGTCGTCCCTCGCGTTCGACACCATCTTCGCCGAGGGCCAGCGACGCTATGTCGAGTCGCTCAGCGCCTACGCGCGCCAGTTCCTCGGACAGGTCGATCGACCGGACGTCGATTTCATCGAGGGGCTCTCGCCCGCCGTCTCGATCGACCAGAAGTCCACGAACCGCAACCCTCGCTCCACGGTCGGCACCATCACCGAGATCTACGACTATCTGCGGCTGCTGTGGGCTCGCGTCGGCATCCCGCACTGCCCGACCTGCGGCGAGCGCATCCAGCGCCAGACGGTCCAGCAGATCGCCGACACGCTCATGGAGCTCCCCGAGGGCACCCGCTATCAGCTCGTGGCCCCCATCGTCAGCCAGAAGAAGGGCGAGTTCGTCGACCTCTTCCAGGATCTGAGCGCGCAGGGCTATTCGCGCGCGATCGTCGACGGCGAGGTCATCCAGCTCACCGAGCCGCCCACGCTCAAGAAGCAGGTCAAGCACGACATCGGCGTCGTCGTCGACCGTCTCGTCGCTGGACCGGAACTGCTGACTCGCCTCACCGACTCGCTCGAGACGGCGCTGCGGCTGACCGACGGTCTCGTGACGGCCGATTTCGTCGATCTCGAGCCAAAGGACGAGGCCCGGACCCGGACCTTCAGCGAGAAGCTCGCCTGCCCGAACCAGCACCCGATCGCGCTCACGGAGATCGAACCGCGGACCTTCTCCTTCAACGCCCCCTTCGGCGCCTGCCCGGAGTGCAGCGGCCTCGGCAGCCGGATGGCGGTCGACCCGGAGCTCGCCCTCGGGGATCCCTCGCTGAGCATCGCGGAGGGGGTGCTGCTGCCATGGTCGGCGGCCACCGGCG
>DATMFB010000065.1:0-11788 GCA_035556395.1 Microbacteriaceae bacterium | reverse complement strand
CGGCCGCGCCGAGGTCGAATAGCCTCGGGCGGTGAGCTTCGAGGATCGCTACGGACCCGACGTCCTCGCGGGCGACTGGCGTGCCGCCGGCCGCCGTGTCGTGCCGGATCTCGCCGTCGAGCCCGGCCTCGTCGTCGAGGTGGCCGAGGGCGGCTGGACGGGCGCGATCGTCGGAACCGAGAAGGCGACGGTCGCGCTCGAGGACCGACTCGGGCGGGTGCGATGGTTCCCGCTCGGATCCGGGTTCCTCGTCGATGGCGCGCCCGTGCGGCTCGTGATGCCGAAGGCGACCCCGAAAGGGCCCGCCAGGACCGCATCCGGCTCGATCGCGGCGCCGACCGCGCGCGCTCGCGTCGCCCGCGGCAGTCGGATCCTCGTCGAAGGACGCCACGATGCCGAACTCGTCGAGCGGGTGTGGGGCGACGACCTGCGTGCCGAGGGCGTCGTCGTCGAGTATCTGGAAGGCGTCGATCACCTCGCGTCGTTCCTCGACGACTTCCAGCCGGCGATCGGACGCCGCGTCGGGGTGCTCGTCGATCACCTGGTGCCGGGCTCCAAGGAGTCACGGATCGCCGACGAGGTCGCCCGCTCCCGGAACGGCGCGCACACGCTCGTCCTCGGGCATCCCTATGTCGACGTCTGGCAGGCGGTCACGCCCCGCGCCCTCGGCATCGAGCGCTGGCCGGACGTGCCTCGGGGCGTGGAGTGGAAGCACGGCATCTGCGAGGCCTTCGGCTGGCCGCACGCGAGCCATGCGGACATCGCGGCCGCCTGGCGGCGGATCCTCGGCGCCGTCGACAGCTACGCCGACCTGGAGCCCTCGCTCCTCGGCCGTGTGGAGGAGCTCATCGACTTCGTCACCGCGTCGTAGTCGAGGCCCGGGCTAGGACTAGGACTAGGACTAGCTGAACTGGGCGAGGAACGCGGCGAGCTTCGACTCGTAGGACTGCGGGTCGACGTTCCAGCTCTGGATGTGCCCCGCCCCGGCGACCGGCACGTACTGGGCGTCCGGCAGCGAGTCCGCGAACTGCTGGCTCTCCGCCGGCGGCACGAGCGGATCGGCCAGCCCTTGGAAGAGCAGGATCGGCAGCCGCGCGAACGTCTCCGTCTGGTCGAGTTCGTCGAGCACGCCGAGATCGATGCCGCCGCGCCAGGACACGGCGAGCTTGAGCAGACTGCTGAACGCGCCGAGATAGAGCCGGTCCGCCTGGTTCTGCAGCACGCCGGCCCAGTTGAGGACGGGCGCGTCGAGCACCATGCCGATCACCCGGTCGGCGTATTCCGACTGGTGCATGAACTGGGTGACGATGCTGCCGCCCATCGAGTCCCCATAGAGGACGAACTCGGTCGCCCCCTGCTCGACCGCGTACTGCGCCGCCGACTCGAGGTCGTTCCACTCGGTCTCGCCGAGCGCGAAGAGTCCGTTCGGGCTGGGCGGCGCACCCACGTCGTTCCGGTAGCTGATGATCAGCGCCGGCAGGCCCGCGTCGACGATCGTCGACAGCGGGCGAAGCGCGCTCTGGCGAAGGCCGTCGATGCCGTGCACGAAGAGCACCCACGTCGAGCCGTTGCCGTCGACCTGCCACGCCGGCATCGACCCGAGCTGGCCCTGGATGTCGACCGTCGTGAACGGGATGCCGAGCGCGCTCTGCGGATCGCCGCTCCAGATGTTCGGGTTGAGCAGGACCTTGGTGCCGACCGGCAGGTCGCCCTGGATCGACGAGATCGGCCGTGTCACGGAGTCCGCGGTCGATGCGGAGACCGGGCCGACGATCGCGGCGCCGGTCTGCGGACCCGCCGCCGTGTCCCACACCAGCCCGTAGGTCCCGACCCGCTCGCCGGCAGCGGTCTTGGACAGCGTGACCTCGTCGTCGGTGAGCGCGATGACCTCGCCGGCGGCCGTCGTCATGCCGTGATGCGGTGTGAGGAGTGCCTGCGCACCGAGCAGCGGGATCCCGACCGCCGCGAGGAGCAGGACGAATGCGATCGAGCCGGCGACGATCCAGGGCCAGCGATGCCGCTTGCGCACCATCTCACCGCGTACTGCTCTCGCCACCCGGACACCCCCCAAGAGTGAGCAAAACCCCCAGAGATCCGGGGGTTTCGGTGGGCGATACTGGGATCGAACCAGTGACCTCTTCCGTGTCAGGGAAGCGCGCTACCGCTGCGCCAATCGCCCTCTGTCGTGCTCTCAGAGGAATATTCAGTTGTGTGTACGCTCTCGCGCTGCGAGGTGACGACCGGATTCGAACCGGTGTACACGGCTTTGCAGGCCGTTGCCTCGCCTCTCGGCCACGCCACCGTGGTTGAGATCGTCCTGCAGGACTTCCTCGAGCGGATGACGAGATTCGAACTCGCGACCCTCACCTTGGCAAGGTGATGCGCTACCACTGCGCCACATCCGCACGCCCCGGTTTCCCGGTGCCCGACTACGTTACCCGATGCCGAGGACCCTGACCAAACTGTGACGGGCGAGTCGGCGCGCCGCGGCTGTGGCAAGATGGACTGGCCCTGAAGTCAGGGGCGATTGGCGCAGTTGGTAGCGCGCTTCGTTCACACCGAAGAGGTCGTCGGTTCGAGTCCGGCATCGCCCACCCGAGAAGTCTCCATCGCTAGCAAAGGCCTACTTGCTGTGCGCCGTAGGTGGCTTGTTCGACGGTGTACTTGTCCCCGTATTCGGACGAGAGCTGATCGATCAATCCGTCGCAGGAGAACCCCATCATGTCGAGATACGACTGCGCACTCTTAGCTGCTTGCGCATTCCAGTCGACGTTCAAGCTGTCGACCGCGACTGTCGCGTCTTCAAGAGGGAACTGATCGCCATACTCGGACGAAAGCTGATCGATGAGGCCCTGGCGCGAGAAGCCCATGAACCGGAGATACGACTCGGCCGAACGAACAGCAGCCTGCTGAGACACCGTCAGAGTCGACGCCGGCACTTCGGCGACGGGCGCCTCCGCGACGGGCTCCGTCTCGGGCTGGGCCGTGGATTGCGTAGGAGCCACGATGGGCGCATCAACACTACTGCCGCGTGGAAGCGCACTACAGGAGGCAAGGCCCCCGACCAGACTGAGCGCGATGATCGGAACGAGCAGGACGACTTTGCTTTTCACCATGACCTCCATTGGATGGTGCGCCGTTGCGGTCGAATACCGATTCCGCAACATGACCCCTATCGACGCACTGGGAAGAGATTGCGTCGCGGCCCCCCGCGCCACTCTTCCGAGGATCGCCTGCAGGAGGAACCCCCCGTTCAGGGCGACGACTTGTCGTCGAAGCGCGTACGCGCGTCAGTCCCGCGCGTTCGCGTCGATGTACGCGCGCACCTCGACCGAGTCGGGTCCGACCTCGAGGTAGACGACGGAGTCGCCGCGTGACGGATCGCGGAACGCCGTGAGCGCCGGGGTGCTCCCCTGCCCGACCCAGCCGGCGGACGCCAGGGCATCCGCATATCCGGGCAGCTGCCCCGCCCGCGCGAGGCAGCGCAGCAGTAGGAAGTCGGCCACGCAGTACTGCGCCTCGACGCCGGGCACCGGCGCCTGGCCGGGCGTCGAGGAGCTCCAGGGCGCGGGATCCGATGCTCCGGCGCCTGGCATGACGTCGGCGGTACCGCTGAACCCCTGCCCGGCGAGTCCCGCATCGCGCGGCGGCGCCTCGAGGACCGCGCGGATGACGAGCTCCGGCGCCCGCCCCTCATAGTCGCCGGTCGAGCCGACGTAGAGCGTCCAGGACGGATGCTCCGCGTGCACATAGGTCCAGAGATCCTGCCCGACGACCTCGAGCTCCTCGTCGTAGCGCGACCAGCCGCTCGACTCGAGCACCGCAGCATAGGCGGATCGCATCGCATGGAAGTCGGGCCCGTCGCCGAGCCACGCCTCGCAGGCGACGGCTGTGAGCCAGAGGTCGCAGCCGCTGCGCCGCTCCCAGCCGCGCTCCTGCGGCAGCGGGATCCTGGCATCCCAGGCTGGACCTGCGGGGTCCGCGCCCATCGACTCGCGAGCGGCCGCGGCCGCGCGGACCTCCGCCTCGAAGGCGTCGAAGTCGGTCGTGGTCTCGTACACGTCGGGCCCGCTCGTCGCGCAGGCCGCGAGCACCGGCACCGCGACCAGCACGATGGCGAGCCCTGCGGACAGGACTCGCCATCGTGTGGTGCGCATGCGGGAAACGCTAGCGCGCGATGTCGATCACTCGACGAGCGCGTAGCCCTCCTCGCCGTGGACCGCGACGTCGACGCCGGCGATCTCGTCCTCGTTCTTGACCCGGAAGCCGATCGTCTTCTCGATCGCGAAGCCGATGATCCAGGCGACGACGAAGGAGTAGACGGCGACCGCGAGCGAGGCGATGACCTGGAGGAGCAGCTGCTCGCCGCCCGCACCGTAGATGAGGCCGGTGTCGATCGCGAAGAACCCGAGGTACCAGCAGCCGATGAAGCCGCCGATCATGTGTATGCCCACGACGTCGAGCGAGTCGTCGAAGCCGAGCTTGTACTTGAGCTCGACGGCGAGGGCGCAGAGCGCACCCGCGACGATGCCGAGGACGAGCGCCCAGCCGGGCTCGAGGTTCGCGCAGGACGGCGTGATCGCGACGAGACCGGCGATGGCGCCGGACGCGGCGCCGACCGACGTCGCCTTCCCGTCCTTGATCTTCTCGATGACGATCCAGCCGAGGATCGCGGCAGCGGTCGCACCGATCGTGTTGACGACGATGAGGCCCGCGGCGGAGTCCGGTCCGAGCAGCGAGAACGTCCCCTCAGCGCCGGCGTTGAAGCCGAACCAGCCGAACCAGAGGATCGAGGCACCGAGCAGCGTGAGCGGCACGTTGTGCGGCTTGTGCGCGCCCTTCGCGAAGCCGACGCGCTTGCCGAGCACGAGCGCGAGCGCGAGCGCGGCCGCACCGGCGTTGATGTGGACCGCCGTGCCGCCCGCGTAGTCGATGACGCTCGCGTCGAAGCCGAGGTTCGCGCCGAGGTTGAGGATCCAGCCGTCACCCCACACCCACGCGGCGACCGGGAAGTAGACGAGCGTCGCCCACAGGCCGGCGAAGATCAGCCAGGAGCCGAACTTCGCACGGTCGGCGATCGCGCCCGAGATGAGCGCGGTCGTGATGATCGCGAAGGTCGCGCCGAACGCGGCGCCGATGAGCGTCGTCGCATCGAGGCCCGCGAGCGCGAAGTTCTCGGTGAACGGGTTGCCGGAGAACGCGAAGCCCCCCGCGTCGGCACCGAGGCTCATGTTCCAGCCGTAGAGAATCCACAGCACGGCGATCAGGCCCATCGCGCCGAAGCTCATCATCATCATGCTGACGACGGACTTGGCCTTGACCAGTCCGCCGTAGAAGAAGGCGACGCCGGGGGTCATGAAGACGACGAGCGCGGTCGCCGCTATCGACCAGGCGAAATTTCCACTGTCCATGGAGTTCCAGAACCTCTCGTGTTGTTGCGGTGAGGACGTCCCGCCCCGCTCGGGCGCGACACGCCACTGCGTGACGGGAGTCAGTCTCCACAGCGCACGTTTCGCGAACCGTCGAGTTGTGTTTCGCGGCTGTTACGAGTTCAGGGCGTTTTCTCAGCTAACGGCGAGGGTCTCGATGACGACCCAGGTCACGACCGCGACGATCGCGAGGAAGGCGATGCAGCTCCCGGCGAGCACCCACGGCCAGACGGGCGGGCGATTGCGCGGGAACTGCGCATGCTGCGGCCGATAGTCCGGGTCGAACGCGATCGACTCCGGCAGCCGCTCGCCGAGCGGGAACGACGAGGCGAAGTGGTCGGTCCAGTTCGCGCCGTCCCAGTAGCGCAGTCGGCCGGGATGCTGCCCGTCGTCGTACCAGCCGGGCGAAGCCGTGCTCATGCCAGCACGCTACTCCGTGAGTCCCGGAGTGCCGGTGCAGTAGCCGGGGGCGCTCGAGTCGAGCTCGACATCGGCCGGGAATGCGTCGCTGCCGAGCATCTCGACGCGCCATCGCCCACGCTCGAAGACGGTCGCGATCGCAAAGCAGTTCGAGTTCGTGGAATCGCGTCCTGTCTGGACGAGGATGCCGAGCACTGTCGCCCCGCGCTCGGTCGCGAACGTCTGCGTCGGCTGGAACGCCACCGTGCCCTCGTAGCTGTCCTCGTCGAGCGCACCGCAGTAGTAGTCGCGCATCGACTCGCCGAGCGTCGTCGTCGTCGCCGCGAGGATCTTGTCGCAGTCCCGCTCGTTCGTGCCCGCGATGAGCTGGTTGATCGCGTTCGTCGGCGAGTCACCGCCGAACACGCCGCCGAGCGCGAGTCCCCCGAGCGTCGCGCCGGCGACCACGACCACGAGGAGCGGCGCGAGCCAGGCCCAGTAGCGGCGCGGCCGGCTACCGGCGGTGCCCGGTGCGGGCGGTGCGGGCTGCTGGTTGATGACGGGCGGATGGAAGTGCTCCGTCCACTGCTCGCCATCCCAGTAGCGCTGCTGTCCGGGGTGCTGGCCGTCGTCGTACCAACCGGCCGGGGCCGTGGGCGTGCTCACACGTGACTCCTGTCGTCGATCCGCTGCGAGCCTATCGACGATGGCGGGTCAGGCGAGGGTGCCGCTCGTCAGCGCGACGAGGCGGGAGATCGCCCGCAGGTACTTCTTCCGATATCCGCCCGCGAGCATGTCGGCCGGGAAGATCTCGTCGAGCGGGGTGCCGCTCGCGACGATCCGGACGCGCGCGTCGTAGAGGCGGTCGACGAACGCGACGAACCGCAGCGCATCGGTCTGGTTGTGGAACTCGTGGACGCCGGTGATGCCGACCGCCGAGAGACCTGCGACGAGCGCGACGTAGTTGGCGGGGTGGACCTGGGCGAGGTGGTCGAGGATCGCATCGAACGGGTCGAACGTGACGTTCCCTTCGATCCGCTCGAGCGCCGCGGCCACGTCGTGCGTCTCGACCGCGTGCTCTCCCGTGTCGCGGCGACGGTAGTCCAGGCCGTCGATGCGGACGGTCTGGAAGCGCGCCGAGAGCGCGTCGATCTCGCGCAGGAAGTCCTGCGCCGCGAAGCGTCCCTCACCGAGCGCCTGCGGCGGCGTGTTGCTCGTCGCCGCGATGCGGGTGCCGGTCGCGGCGAGCTCGCCGAGCACTCGATTCATCAGGCGGGTGTCGCCAGGATCGTCGAGCTCGAACTCGTCGATGCACAGCAGCTTCGTGCCCTGCAGCAGATCGACGGCGTTCTGGAAGCCGAGCGCTCCGACGAGCGCCGTGTACTCGATGAAGGTGCCGAAGTACTTCCGGCCCTTGGTCGCGTGCCAGAGCGCCGCGAGCAGGTGGGTCTTGCCGACGCCGAACCCGCCGTCGAGGTAGATGCCCGGCTTCGCGGGCTCCGCCTTCTTGCGGAACCAGCCGCCGCCCGCGGGCCCGCCGGCGATGAAGGTCCGGACGGCTTCGACCGCCGCGGCCTGCGAGGGGTAGTCGGGGTCGGGACGGTAGTTGTCGAGCGATGCGCCCTCGAACTGGCGAGGCGGCTCGAGCTGCTCGAGGAGTTGCTCTCCCGTGAGCCTCGGGAAGCGCGTCGTGATGCTCAGCGCGCCCTCGATCGTCACCGGAAGAGCCTAACGTCCCGGCTTAGGGCGTTCGCGTCAGCCACTCTCCGATCAGCGCGTTGTAGCGCTCCGGATCGGCGTTCCAGGAGCGGATGTGACCGGCGCCGGGGAACTCGGCGTACTCGACGATGTCGGGACGCTGCGCCTCGAAGCGCCTCGCGACCGCGACCGGCGTCGTCGGGTCGTCGTCGCCCTGGATGAGCAGGATCGGATGCGAGAGCCGCCGCGCGAAGTGCTCCACCGCGAGCTCCCGCATCGGGATCGGCTCCCCCAGCCCGACGAGCCGCGAGGTGAGCTCGCCTTTGAGGATGCCCTCCGCCATGGGGCCGATCGGCACCGGGTAGCGGGCGAGCCGGACGTACGCCGCGAGGATCGCGTGCCAGTCCAGCGCGGGCGAGTCGAGGATGACCCGTTCGACGCGCGGCGCGAGTTGTGAGCGCAGCAGCGTCTGCAGCACCGTCCCGCCGCCCATCGACCAGCCGGCGAGCACGATCCGTTGCGCCCCGCGCTCGAGCGCGAAGCGGATCGCGGCCTCGACGTCGCGCCACTCGGTCGCGCCGAGGTGGAACTTGCCGTCGGGCGCATCGGGGGCCCCGACGTCGTTGCGGTAGCTCACGACGAGGCTCGACCAGCCGGCCGCGCGCACCGCGGGCACCGCGCGCAGCGGCTCGAGCCGGTTCGAGCGCCAGCCGTGGACGAGGATCACGGTGTCGCACCAAGGCGTGGATTCCTCCGGCGGAATGAACCAGGCCGGCATCGGCCCGACCTCACTCGGCACGAGCAGATGCTCGACGGGCAGGCCGGCGGCGGCCGGCTCCCGCCAGTAGGACCCGGTGAGCCGGCAGGGCATGCCGGGGACGGGGTGACCGAACTCGAGCAGGTCGACCCGGCGGGTCACGGTGGTCCGCGTCTCGGCCACGACGTCGCCGACCCGCAGATAGCCCCGGTCGTCGTCGAACCAGAGTCCGAACCGTCCCGGGCGTGCGGCGTCGACGTAGCGCTCGATCGTGATGGTGTCGTCGGAGAACGCGATGACGCGGCTCGGTCGCTCGGGGTGGCGCGCACGCCGCACGACCTGCCAGGCGTAGGTGAACGCCATCGCCCCGAGGCCCGCGATCGCGGCGCCCCCGAGGACGCCGGCGCCGGTCGCGATCGCTGTCCTGAGCCGCATGCCACTCCTTCCGGCGGCGCGCCTCGGCGCGCTCGTTCGGCTCGAATCGTAGTCTTGCCGAGTGACCGACTCGTCCGTGCACCCGCCGGACCGCTGGGCGGCAGCGCTCGCGTCCCTCACTGCGGCGCGCCCGCGCGAGGACCTCCGCTTCGAGGAGATCCCCGCACCGACCGGGCTCGCGCCGCACGCGCAGGCCTACGCAGCGGATGTCCAGCCGCCGCAGCACGGCATCGACACCGAGCTCGGCACCGGCCGCTTCATCGTGCTCCACGACCCGGAGATGCCGGAGGCCTGGGGCGGGGACTTCCGCGTGGTCTGCTACGCGCAGGCCCCGCTCGAGCGCGACATCGGCTCCGATCCGCTCCTGTCCGAAGTGGCATGGTCCTGGCTCGTCGACGCGCTCGGCGACCGCGGGGCTCGCTATCACTCCGCGAGCGGGACCGCGACGACGATCCTGTCGACCGGGTTCGGCGGCCTCGCCGACCAGGGCAGCGGTGCGCAGCTCGAGCTGCGCGCCTCCTGGACGCCGAACGACCTGGACCTCGGCCGGCAGCTCGAGGCCTGGGGCGACTTCCTCTGCCTCCTCGCCGGTCTGCCGCCCTCGACCGATGGGGTATCGCTGCTCGCCCCCCGCCGGAGCGCTCGTGGGCGATGAGCCGGAGCCCGTCGGCTCGCACGAGTCGATTCCGGACTCGACGGGACCGATCCGCCGGGCCATCGAGGACCGCGGGGAGTACCTCGACGCGGTCGAGGCGATCCGCGCGGGCGAAGGACCGGTGGCGATCGACGCGGAACGCGCCTCGGGCTTCCGCTACTCGCAGCGCGCCTATCTGATCCAGGTCTTCCGGCGCGGCGCGGGCTCGTTCCTCTTCGATCCCCCTGCGATCGGCGGCGACCTGCACGAGCTCGGCGATGCGAACGGGGACGAGTGGATCATCCACGCGGCATCGCAGGACCTCACCTGCCTGCGCGAGGTGGGCATTCATCCGACGACGCTCTTCGACACCGAGCTCGCCGCCCGGCTGCTCGGCATGGACCGGGTCGGTCTCGGGCCGGTCGTCGAGGAGCTCCTCGGCATCCATCTGGCGAAGGCGCACTCCGCCGTCGACTGGTCGACGCGGCCGCTGCGCGACGAGTGGCTCGAGTACGCGGCGCTCGACGTCGAGCTCCTCGTCGACGTGCGGGACATCCTCGTCCAGCGACTCGACGAGGCGGGCAAGTCCGAGTTCGCGGCGCAGGAGTTCGCCGCGACCCTCACCCGCGACTTCAATCCCCCGCGCAGCGACCCGTGGCGCAAGATGAGCGACCTGCACACGGTGCGCGGCCAGCGCGGCCTCGCGGTCGCACGCGAGCTCTGGATCGCGCGCGACGAGTGGGCCCAGGAGACGGATATCGCCCCGGGGCGACTCGTGCCCGACAAGTCGCTCGCCGCGGCGGCCCGCACCCTCCCGGCGTCCAAGCGCGACCTCGCGGAGATGAAGGACTTCAACGGACGCGCGAGCCGGAGCCAGATCGACCGCTGGTGGGCGGCGATCGAGCGGGGCCGAACGACGGAGGAGCTGCCCCCGATCCGGGTGCCCGGCGACGCGCTGCCGCCCATCCGCGCCTGGGCGGACCGCAACCCGGCGGCCGCCGCCCGCATCGGGCTCGCTCGTGACGCGATCGCCGAGCTCGCGGAGGAGTTCGCGATCCCCGTAGAGAATCTGCTGACGCCCGAGTACCTGCGCCGTGTCGCGTGGGCGCCACCCGAGCCGGCGACGCCGGAGGCGATTGGAGAGGCGCTCAAAGCACTCGGCGCCAGGCCCTGGCAGATTGCGCTTACCTCACAACGAATATCGGATTCATTTAGCGCGGCCTAACATCGGATTCGGAGCGATCATCGCTTCCGTATTCGCATTCTGGAGGCATTGTGGCCGAGCGCACCGAAGTCGTCTTCGCCGATGGGGCCCGCACCCCGTTCGGGCGGGCCGGCGAGAAGGGCCAGTACTGGAACACGAGGTCCGACGACCTCGTCGTCAAGGCGATCGTCGGGCTCCTGGAACGCTACCCGGAGCTCCCGAAGGACCGGATCGAGGAGGTCGCGATCGCCGCGACCACCCAGGTCGGCGACCAGGCGCTCACGATCGGTCGCAGCGCGGCGATCCTCGCGGGCCTTCCGAAGAGCGTGCCCGGCTACGCGATCGACCGGATGTGCTCCGGCGCGATGACGGCCGTGACGAACGTCGCCGGTGCGATCGCGTTCGGCGCCATCGACGTCGCGATCGCCGGCGGCGTCGAGCACATGGGACGTCACCCGCTCGACGGCGCCTTCGTCGACCCCAACCCGCGCTTCGTCGCCGAAGGCCTCGTGAGCCCCGACGCGCTGAACATGGGCGTCACGGCCGAGCGCATCCACGATCGCTTCCCGCAGCTCACCAAAGAGCGGGCCGACGCCTATGCGGTCGCCTCGCAGCAGAAGACCGCTGCGGCGTACGCCGCGGGCAAGATCCAGCCGGACCTGATCCCGGTTGCGATCAAGTCCGAGGCCGGCTGGGGCCTCGCGACGGCCGATGAGGGCATGCGGCCGGAGACCACGCTCGAGGGCGTGCGAGACCTACGGACGCCGTTCCGCCCGCACGGCCGCGTCACCGCCGCGACCTCGTCCCCGCTCACCGACGGCGCGACCGTCTCGCTCATCACCTCCGTCGGTGCCGCCCGCGAGCTCGGCCTGCCCGCCAAGATGCGGCTCGTGAGCTTCGCGTTCGCGGGCGTGGAGCCCGAGGTCATGGGCCTCGGCCCGGTGCCGTCGACGGAGAAGGCGCTGCGCAAGGCGGGGCTGTCGATCGACGACATCGGCCTCTTCGAGCTCAACGAGGCGTTCGCCGTCCAGGTGCTCTCGCTCCTCGACCACTTCGGCATCGCCGATGACGACCCCCACGTCAACGTGTGGGGCGGGGCGCTCGCCGTCGGTCACCCGCTCGCCGCTTCCGGCGTCCGGCTCATGATCCAGCTGGCCCGCCAGTTCGAGGAGCGCCCCGACGTCCGCTACGGCCTGACCGCGATGTGCGTCGGCCTCGGCCAGGGCGGATCG
>DATMFB010000064.1:0-6397 GCA_035556395.1 Microbacteriaceae bacterium | reverse complement strand
TCCACCGCGGGCTCCGGCGCCGCGAAGCCGTACACGTGGGACGCCGGCGTCGCCGCCGTCGACGCGCATCTCGCGCGGGTGGGGATCGACGGCGCCGCCGCGCGAGGTCGCATCACGAACACGGTGCGGATCAGCCGCCGCCTGCCGGCCGGGGTGCGGGTCAGCGTCATCATCCCGACGAACGGAGCGAGCGGTCGCATCCGCGGGCGGCGCCGCGTGCACGTGCTCGGGGCGGTGCGCAGTCTCCTCGCCCGCGCGGGCCACGAGGCGCTCGAGGTCGTCGTCGTGTGGGACTCGGGGATGGACCGGCGGATCCTCGACCGGCTGCGCCGCATCGCAGGCGATCGCCTCGTCCTCGTCGAGTACGACCGCCCGTTCAACTTCAGCGAGAAATGCAACCTCGGCTTCCTCGCCTCGTCGGGGGACGTCGTCGTGCTCCTCAACGACGACATCGAGGTGCTGTCCGACCGCTTCGTCGCCGAGCTCTGCGCCCCGCTCCTCGAGCCCGGCGTCGGCATGACCGGGGCGGCGCTCAGCTACGAGGACGGCAGCGTCCAGCACGGCGGCCACGTCTATGCCGATCACGGGTGGGCCGAGGCCTACCGCGGCGCAGGCCCCGACGAGCCGGGCTACTTCTTCAGCCTGCGCATCAACCGGGAGGTCGCCGGCGTCACGGCGGCGTGCGCTGCGCTGACCCGCGCGCGCTACGCGCAGATCGGCGGGCTCGACACCGGACTCCCCGGGAACTTCAACGATGTCGACCTCTCGTACAAGGTCCGCAGGACGGGCGGACGCATCCTGTGGCTGGCTGAGGTGCGCGCGACGCACTTCGAGTCGCGGACCCGGGATCGCAGCTACCACCCCGCCGAGGCCGCCCGACTCGTCGCGCGATGGGGACTGCCCGAGCGCGACCCCTACCTCGCCCAGCCGTGGCGGCACGACTACCCCGCCGACCTCGACGATCAGGTCCGACGGCCCGCGACGATCGCCGCCGTCGGCGCCCCGCCCGCGTAGACTTGCCCGGCTGCCCCCAGGGGCCCGGCCGAGTTCTTGGAGGACCGTTGACCACCCAACCCGCCGCCGGACGCGCCGGCGGCCGCGCCGCGAGGATCGAGAACGAACCGTTCGTCCGGATCGGCCGGCCGAGCGGCTTCGTCAGCGGGACGATCTCCTCGATCCGCGACATCTGGTCCCAGCGGGAACTGCTCGGGCTGCTGTCCCGGCGCGAGATCGTCTCCCGCTACAAGAACTCGTCGCTCGGGATCATCTGGAGCCTCGCACGTCCGCTGGTCCAGCTGCTCATCTACTGGTTCGCGATCGGCATCATCCTCGGCGCCCAGCGGACCGTGCCCGACTTCGCGATCTTCGTCTTCATCGGCCTGTCGATGTGGTCGTTGTTCACGGATATCGTCACGTACTCGGTCACCTCGATCACGGCGAACTCCGGCATCGTGAAGAAGGTCAGCCTCCCCACGGAGGTCTTCCCGCTCAGCACCGTCGGGGTGGCGCTGCTCAACTTCGCCGCGCAGCTCGTCGTGCTCTTCGCCGCGATGCTCGTCTTCGGCCGGTTCCCGCTGACCGCGGACCTGCTCTACGCGCCGCTCGCCCTGATCCTCATCATCATCTACGCCACCGCGATCGGTTTGCTCATCGCGGGGCTGAACGTCTACTTCCGCGACACCGAGCACCTCATCGAGGTCGTCCTCGTCGTGCTGTTCTGGGCATCGCCGATCGTCTATTCGTTCACGTACGTCCACCAGGCCCTCGACGGATCGTGGATCGAGCAGCTCTACCTCGCGAATCCCGCAACGATCGCGATCGTCGGCATGCAGCAGGCGCTCTGGGTCGGCGGCGTCACGGCCACCGGCCCGCTCGCGCAGGTCTTCCCCGACGACCTCGCGATCCGGATGCTCGTCATGCTCGGCATCAGCCTCGTGCTGCTGTGGTTGGCCCAGCGGATCTTCGGTCGGCTGTCCCGCAACTTCGCCCAGGAGCTCTGACGATGTCCGACCAGCCGATCGTCGCGAGCGTGCAGGGCGTCTCGAAGCGGTTCCTGATGCACAAGGACAAGTCCGTCAAGGAGCGCCTCCTCAACTTCGGCCGGAATCGCCGGCACCGCGAGGACTTCTGGGCGCTGCGAGACGTCTCGATCGACATCCGGCTCGGCAGCACCGTCGGGCTGATCGGACACAACGGCTCCGGGAAGAGCACCCTGCTCAAGGTCATCGGCGGCATCGTCCCGCCGACGTCCGGCACGGTGATCCGCCGCGGCAAGCTCGCGTCGCTGCTGGAGCTCGGGACCGGCTTCCACCCGGACCTCACCGGCCGCGAGAACGTCTTCCTCAACGCGGCGATCCTCGGGCTCCGCCGCAGCCAGACCGCCGCGCTGTTCGACGAGATCGTCGACTTCTCCGGCATCGCGCCCTTCATCGACACCCCGGTCAAGTACTACAGCTCGGGCATGTACGTCCGGCTCGCCTTCGCCGTCGCCGTGCACGTCGATCCCGACATCCTCCTGGTCGACGAGGTCCTCGCCGTCGGCGACGAGGCGTTCCAGCGCAAGTGCATGGACAAGATCGCCCAGTTCCAGGCGGAAGGGCGGGCGATCGTCTTCGTCAGCCACTCCGCCGAGCAGATCGGCCGGCTCTGCGACCGCGTCGTGGTGCTCGATGACGGGGAGCTGATCCACGACGGGGACCCCGCGACGGGCCTGAGCATCCTGCGCAACTATTACGTCCGCCAGGAGATCTCGGATGCAGCGGGCGACGGCGAAGAGGACGGGCGCACGTTCCGGATCCGCTCGATCGCGACCAGTGCCGTGCCGACCGGGCCGACGACGACCGACTTGCAGATCGACGCCTCGATCGAGGTCGGCCCCGACGCCCCGGAGTGGGGCGTCCGGGTGCGGCTGGAGAACACGCTGGGACTCGCGTTCTACGAGGTGAACACGTTCGACCTCGGGCAGGCGCTGACGACTCGCCCCGGCATGCGATCCATCGGCTTCCGCCTGCCGGAGCTGCCGCTCGCGGCCGGTCCGTACGAGGTGGTCATCGCCACGATCGACCGCTGGGGCCAGGAGTACGTCGGCGGCTCGGCGACGGGCTCCCTCGAGATCCCACCGGGAGGGCCGGGGACGGGGCTGCTCAGGGTCGCGCCCGAGGTGCGGGTCGACGAGCCGGACTGACGGCCCCCGGGGCCGACGACCCCGCCCCGTTGACTACGCTGTAACCGGCATCCGGCCAGAGTGGATGCCTGGAGGGACGGCTCCGTGGCCAAGCGAGCACTGATCACCGGAATCACCGGGCAGGACGGCTCCTACCTCGCCGAGCTGCTGCTCGCGAAGGGGTACGAGGTGCACGGCGTGATCCGGCGTGCGTCGACCTTCAACACCGTGCGGATCGACCATCTCTATCAGGATCCGCACGAGTCCGGCACCCGGCTCTTCCTCCACTACGGCGACCTCGGAGACGGCTCCCGGCTCGTGACGCTGCTGCAGGAGGTGCAGCCGGTCGAGGTGTACAACCTCGCGGCGCAGTCGCACGTCCGTGTCAGCTTCGACGAGCCGGAGCACACCGCCGACACGACGGGAACGGGGACCATCCGGCTCCTGGAGGCGGTGCGCGCGGCCGGGATCTCGCCGCGCTTCTACCAGGCGTCGTCGTCGGAGCTCTACGGCGCGACGCCGCCGCCGCAGCGCGAGACCACGCCGTTCTATCCCAGGTCGCCGTACGCCGCGGCGAAGCTCTACAGCTTCTGGATCACGAAGAACTACCGCGAGGCCTACGGGCTCTTCGCCTGCAACGGCATCCTGTTCAACCACGAGTCGCCGAGGCGCGGCGAGACCTTCGTGACCCGGAAGATCACGCGGGCGATCGCACGCATCAAGGCCGGCGTGCAGCACGACCTCTACCTCGGCAACCTCGACGCGATCCGGGACTGGGGCTACGCGCCGGAGTACGTCGAGGGCATGTGGCGGATGCTGCAGGCGGACGAGCCGGACGACTACGTGCTCGCGACCGGCGTCGGCTACACGATCCGGGACTTCCTCGCCGCCGCGTTCGGACATGCCGGACTCGACTGGCACGAGTTCGTGCGGTTCGACGAGAAGTACCTCCGACCGACCGAGGTCGACGCGCTCATCGGGGACGCGTCGAAGGCCCGCGAGCGGCTCGGCTGGACCCCGACGATCGACGGCCTCGAGCTCGCCCGCATCATGGTCGACGCCGACATCGCCGCGCTCGAGCACGAGGGTCGGCACTGGGTCGACCGGCCGGCGCTCGTCGGCTGGGGCATGGCGTGACGGAGGAGGACGGCCCGCGCATCCATGACGATGTCGAGTACGCGCCCGGCCCGCTCGATCGTGACGCGACCTTCTACGTCGCCGGCCACCGCGGCCTCGTGGGCTCGGCGATCGCGCGCCGGCTCGAGGCGGAGGGCTTCACCGACATCGTGGGACGCACGTCCGCGGAACTCGATCTCCGCGAGCGCGGCGCCGTGCTCGACTTCTTCCGCGAGACGCGGCCGCGGTACGTCGTCCTCGCGGCGGCCAAGGTGGGGGGCATCGTCGCGAACGACACGTACCCGGTCGAGTTCCTCTCGGACAACATCCGGATCCAGACGAACGTCATCGATGCGGCGCACGAGACGGGCGTCGAGCGCCTGCTCTTCCTCGGCTCCTCGTGCATCTATCCCAAGTACGCCCCGCAGCCGATTCGCGAGGAGGCGCTGCACACCGGCTACCTCGAGCACACGAACGATGCGTACGCGATCGCGAAGATCGCCGGCATCATTCACATCCAGGCGATGCGACGCGAGTACGGACACGCGTGGATCTCGGCCATGCCGACCAACCTCTACGGCCCGAACGACAACTTCGACCCGCAGGGCTCGCACGTCCTCCCGGCGCTCATCCGGCGCTACGCCGAGGCGGTCGCTCAGGGGACCGCCTCGGTGACGAACTGGGGCACCGGTGCGCCCCGGCGCGAGTTCCTCCATGTCGACGACATGGCCGACGCCAGCCTGCACCTCCTCGAGCACTACGACGGGCCGCAGCAGGTCAACGTCGGGACCGGCTCGGACGTCACGATCCGTGAGATCGCCGAGGCGATCGCCACGAGCGTCGGCTATCAGGGCGAGACGGTCTGGGATGCGTCGAAGCCCGACGGCACGCCGCAGAAGCTGCTCGACGTGTCGAAGCTCGCGGAGTCCGGGTGGACGCCGCGGATCGATCTCGATGCGGGGCTGCGGTCGACGATCGAATGGTTCCACGAGCACGAACGCGCGCTGCGCGCATAGCCCGACGAGAGGATGATCCACCGCATGACGAGTTCCGAACCGCCCGGGGAGCGCTCCGCGCCGCTCGCGGCGACGTCGTTCGCCCACCGCGTCCTCGGCAGTCCGATCGCCCCGATCGCCGTCTTCCCCTGGCGATTCGCATCCGCGGCGGGCAAGAGCCTCGGCACGTTCGGCGCGACGACCCGGTGGCTCTTCGGCTCCCGCGAGAACACCAACTACACGTACGACCTCACGCCCCGCAACCGCGAGCACCTCGCCTGGTTCGTCGCGCACGTCGCGGGCATCCCGCTCGCCGAGGCGCGCGGGTACCTCCAGGAGGTGCTCGACGACGAGGAGCTCGCCGCCCACGTCGCCGGGGAGACCAGGACGAGCCGGTACCGATGGCTCGCCGACCGCGTGCCGCGCTACGGTCGCCGCATCGGCTGGTACGCGTTCGTCCGGGCGCTCAAGCCCGATGTGCTCGTCGAGACCGGCACGGACAAGGGACTCGGGAGCGTCGTCCTCGCAGCCGCGCTGCTGCGCAACGGCAAGGGCCGACTCACCTCGATCGACATCAATCCGGCGGCCGGCTACCTCATCTCCGGGCGCTACGCCGAGGTGACCGACCTCGTCATCTCGGACAGCATCCAGGCGCTCGGCGCGCTCCGCGAGGTCGACCTGTTCATCCACGACTCGGACCACACGGCGGAGCACGAGTACGCGGAGTTCACCGCGATCGCGCCGAATCTCCGTCCCGACGGCCTCGTGCTGAGCGACAATTCGCACGCGACCGACTCGATGCCGCGCTGGGCGGAGGAGACGGGCCGCGAGTTCCTGTTCTTCGACGAGCGCCCCGCGCGCCACTGGTACCCCGGCGCCGGGATCGGCACGGCGCTCCCGCCGGCCTGACGGAGGCCAGCCGCTCCGGTCATCAGGCCGGCCGCGACCCGCTCGACCCGGGATCGATCGGCAGCTGCGTCCCGCGTCGGTGCCCCGACCACTTCGACACGTGATACCACGGGTTGACGAAGAGCCATTTCAGCCGGCCGAAGAACCCCCACTGCCGATCCCGGACGATCCGCAGGCTGTCGACGATCGTGCCGCGCACGATCAGTCGGAAGGC
>DATMFB010000063.1:0-2850 GCA_035556395.1 Microbacteriaceae bacterium | reverse complement strand
GTCATCGGCTACGGCGCGACCAGCGGCAGCATGTTCATCCGCGGGCTCGTCGGCGAGCGCTTCCTCGTGCGCAACTCCGGCGCGACCGCGGTCGTCGAAGGCGTCGGCGACCACGCGCTCGAGTACATGACCGGGGGGCTCGCCGTCATCCTCGGCGGCGTCGGCCGCAACCTCGGCGCGGGCATGTCGGGTGGCGTCGCCTACGTCAACGGGCTCAAGCGCGAGCGCGTCAACCAGGACGCGCTGACGACCGGCGAGCTCGAGCTCCTGCCGCTCAGCGGCGCGGACGCCGCGATCCTGCGCGACGTCATCGAGCGGCACCGCGAGGAGACCGACTCCGCGGTCGCGCAGCGCCTGCTCGAGGACTGGGACGCGACGGTCGAGCGATTCGTCAAGGTGCTCCCGCGCGACTACGCGGCGGTGCTGCAGACGCGCCAGCAGGCGATCGACGAGGGGCTCGACCCCGACGGCGAGATCGCGTGGAGCCGGATCATGGAGGTGACAGGTGGCTGACCCGAAGGGCTTCCTCAAGACGCGTGAGCGCGAGCTCACGCCGCGGCGTCCCGTGCCCCTCCGGCTCATGGACTGGCGCGAGGTCTACGAGGCCGCCGACCAGACGGTGATCCGGCGCCAGGCCGGACGCTGCATGGACTGCGGCATCGCGTTCTGCCACCAGGGCTGCCCGCTCGGCAACCTGATCCCCGAGTGGAACGACCTCACGTGGCGGGGCGAGGGTATGCAGGCGATCGAGCGCCTCCACCTGACGAACAACTTCCCGGAGTTCACCGGCATCCTCTGCCCGGCGCCGTGCGAGGCGTCGTGTGTGCTCGGCATCAACCAGCCCGCCATCACGATCAAGCAGGTCGAGGCGAACATCATCGAGCAGGCCTGGCAGAACGGCTGGGTCCAGCCGCACCCGCCGGAGCGGCTCACCGGCAAGACGGTCGCGGTCGTCGGCTCCGGCCCCGCCGGCCTCGCGGCCGCGCAGCAGTTGACCCGCGCAGGCCACACCGTCGCGGTCTACGAACGCGACGACCGCATCGGCGGCCTGCTGCGCTACGGCATCCCGGACTTCAAGATGGAGAAGCGCCACCTCGAGCTGCGGCTCGGGCAGATGCAGGCCGAGGGAACGCGATTCCGGGCCGGCGTCGAGATCGGCGTCGACATCTCCTGGGCGGACCTGCGCGAGCGCTACGACGCCGTGCTCGTCGCGACCGGCTCGACGCTCCCGCGCGACCTGCCGATCCCGGGGCGCGATCTGCTCGGGGTGCACTACGCGATGGACTACCTCGTCGAGTCGAACCGCGCCGTCGCGGGGGACCAGGTCCCGAACCAGATCACCGCCGATGGCAAGCACGTCGTCGTCATCGGCGGCGGCGACACGGGCGCCGACTGCATCGGCACCGCCCACCGCCAGGGCGCCCTCTCCGTGACCAACCTCGCGATCGGCAAGCAGCCGCCGTCCGAGCGGGCGCAGAGCGAGCCGTGGCCCATGACGCCGCACCTCTTCGAGATCTCCAGCGCGCACGAGGAGGGCGGCGAGCGGGTCTACCTGGCCTCGACCGTCGAGTTCCTCGGCAACGACGCGGGCGAGGTCGTGAGCCTGCGCGTCGCGGAGACCGAGTACGTCGACGGGCGACGTGTCCCGAAGTCGGGGACGGAACGCGAGATCCCGGCCGACCTCGTGCTCATCGCGATGGGCTTCACGGGTCCCGAGACGAGCGCGATCGCCGACCAGTTCCCGCTGCCGGTGTCGGCGCGCGGGACCCTCGAGCGGGACGACGACTACGAGACGAGCGCGTCGGGCGTCTTCGTCGCCGGCGACGCGGGACGCGGGCAGTCGCTCATCGTCTGGGCGATCGCCGAGGGGCGAGCGGCCGCCGCCTCGATCGACCGCTTCCTCGAGGGCGAGACCGAGCTGCCATCCCCGGTGCGCGCGTCCGACCACGCCATCGCCGTCTGACCGCGGCTCCTACGAGACTCCCACCACCACCACTGAGCGGAGCATCATGCGTCGAGCGAAGATCGTGGCCACCCTTGGCCCGGCGACGAGCAGCTACGACAACATCCGAGCGATCCTCGAGGCCGGCGTCGACGTCGCGAGGATGAACCTCAGCCACGGCACCTACGCCGTGCACGAGGAGGTCTACCGCAACCTGCGCCGGGCCGCCGCCGACATCGGCCGCAACATCGGCGTGCTCGTCGACCTCCAGGGCCCCAAGATCCGGCTCGGCAAGTTCGCGGCCGGGCCCCACGAGCTCGCGGTCGGCGACCTGTTCACGATCACCACCGAGGACGTCGCGGGGACGAAGGAGCTCGTCGGCACGACGTTCAAGGGGCTGCCGCAGGACGTCAAGCCCGGCGACTTCCTGCTCATCGACGACGGCAAGGTCAAGGTGCAGGTCGAGTCGACCGACGGCGTCCGCGTCGTCACGCGCGTCGTCGTCGGCGGCTTCGTGTCGAACAACAAGGGCATCAACCTTCCCGGCGTCGCCGTCAACGTGCCGGCCCTCTCCGAGAAGGACGAGGCGGACCTGCGCTGGGGCCTGGCGCTCGGCGCGGACTTCATCGCGCTCTCCTTCGTCCGCAATGCGACCGACGTCTCCCGCGTGCACGAGATCATGGCCGAGGAGGGCATCCGGGTCCCCGTCATCGCGAAGATCGAGAAGCCCCAGGCGGTCGACGCGATCGACGGCATCATCGACGCGTTCGACGCGATCATGGTCGCGCGCGGCGACCTCGGCGTCGAGCTCCCGCTCGAGGCGGTGCCGATCGTCCAGAAGGACATCGTGATGAAGGCCAGGCGGATGGCGAAGCCGGTCATCGTCGCGACGCAGATGCTCGAGTCGA
>DATMFB010000062.1:0-3219 GCA_035556395.1 Microbacteriaceae bacterium | reverse complement strand
CGCGGGGTCGGCGCGGCCGAGCGCATCGGCGATGATCTGGATCGCGACGTACCCCTGCGCGTCGAACTGGTCGGGCATCCGCCCGAGGGCGCGCTGGTAGTCGTCGATGAACTGCTCGTTCGCGGGGAAGCGGTTGGTCGCCACCCACGCGGCACCGCTGCGGGTGCCGAGCCCGGCTTCCCCCGCGAGCTCGCGCGCCGTCTCGCTGTTGAGGATGTTGCCGGCGAGGAACTGGCCTTCGTAGCCGAGCGCGCGGGCCTCCCGCATGACGCCGACGACCCACTCGGTGAACGTCGAGCCGAGGAAGAGCACGTCGGGCTGCTCCGCGAGCAGTTGCTCCAGCTCGCCGGTCATGGTCTCCTCCATGCCGACCTCGAGGCTGCCGACGACGGGCACACCGTGTTCCTGAAAGGTCTGCTGCGCGTACGTGATGCCGGCCATGCCGAGCACGTCGTCCTGCGTGCGCACGGTCACGGCGGTGCGCGGCTGCGCGTCGTGGACGTAGGCGGCGACGTTGGCCTGCACGGCGATCCGCTCGCTGAGGCTCTCGCGCCAGATCCACTCGCACGCGTACGGACACGCGCCGACGATGCCGTCGACGGTGTTGCTGATCGCGAGGACGGGGGTGCGCAGTGCGTTCGCGACGGGATGCGCTTCGCGCGCGACGATCGACAGGGTGGGTCCGATGATCGCGACGACCTGCTCGTCTTCGATGAGCTCGCGGATGACCTCCGGTCCGCGTTCGGGGTCGGATCGGTCGTCGCGGTACACGATCTCGAGGCGGCGGCCCCCGATCCCGCCCGCGTCGTTGATGCGCTCGACCGCCCAGGCGGTCGATTCGAACTGCTGCTTGCCGATCGTGGACCCGGCGCCGGACTGCGACGCGATGAGCCCGATGCGGTAGGGGGCGTCGTCGTCTCCGGCGGTCGTATCACCCGGCGCACAGGCGGCGAGCGTCGAGGCCGCGATCACGGTGGCCGCGGCGGCCGCGAGCACGCGGCGCCTCATGCGGCTGCCCGGAGCGAGCGGGTCGTCTCGAGCAGTCCGATCTCGGTCGAGCCGTAGGGGACCACCTCGCGTTCGACGATCCGGATCATGGCCGTATTGCCGGCGTCGACGACGAAGCGGACGCGCTCGTAACCGGCGTCGAGCGCGTCGCGGATCGCGAGGAGCCCGAGGAGCGCGCCGAGTCCGCTGCCGCGCTCGCTCGGCGCGACCCACACGGTCGGGAGCACGCCGATGCCCGGGGCGAACTGCTGGCTGACGCCCCACGCGACGATCTCGGTCCCGCGACGCAGGACGCGGCTCGCGTCGTCGATGATGCGCTCCTCGTCGCGGAGCGGATCGAGGCCGGAGGGGATCGCCGCGGCGATCCGTGCGATGGCGCGCCGATCGCGCGCGGTGAGGTCGGAGAACGCGATGACCGCGTACGCGGACAGGTCGTGCGGTGCGGCGAGGGTCGCCGATGCGCGGATGCCGTCGCCGATCTCGAACTGACGGTGTCGCATCCGGGGTACCGCCCAGCCGTCGCCGCTCAGCAGCGCGCGGCTCGCGCGGAAGCGCTCGCCGTCGGGGAGCACGGCGGCCATGCCGGTCGCGCCCGCCTCGGCGCACTCGTGCTCGAGGACGCGAAGCAGCGCCCGGCCGATCCCGCGGCGGCGCAGACCTGGCACGACGTAGAGCGATTCGCAGTTGGCGCCGCCGCGGCCGAGCGAGGCGAGGCCGGCGCCGACGGGCACGCCGTCGTCCCAGGCGCCGACGAGCCGCAGCCCCGCAGGCAGCGTGCCGCCGGTGAGGCGAGCGCGGTAGCGCGACGGAACAAACGCAGCCAGCGCCGAGAGCTGCTCGGCGCTGGCTGTGTCGACGTTCGTCACGATCACGGTAGGGGCTTCCGCGGCCGGCCTACTTCTTGCCCTTCTTGCCTTTCTTGGGCGGGTTGTTCTTGTCGTAGCCGCCGGCCACGGCGTCGAGCTCTTCGTCGCTGATCTCGGTCGCGTCGGCGGGCTGTGCCTCGTCGTTCGTCATACTCGTTGCTCCTGTTCGTCGCGGCCCGCGTGCTCGCGGGCCCTGCATCGAGCCTGTCCGCTCGTCGCCGAGATCGCGCCGGCCGGTGCCCACGGAAAGGTGTGGCCGGCTCAGGCGATCTGGCGCAGTGCGAGGCGCCGGAACACCCCGTCGGTCGCCATGAGTTCCTCGTAGTCGCCCTGCTGCACGATGCGGCCCCGGTCCAGCACGAGGATCTTGTCGGCGCTGCGGATCGTCGAGAGCCGGTGGGCGATGACGATCCGGGTCGCCCGCAGTCGCTCGATGGCGTCGGAGACGGCGGCCTGGGTGCGTCCGTCGAGCGCGCTCGTGGCTTCGTCGAAGAGCAGGATGCGCGGGTGACCCGCGACGGCGCGGGCGATGAGCAGGCGCTGGCGCTGGCCGCCGGAGAAGCCGCCGCCGGCGTCGCCGACGATCGTGTGCATGCCCATCGGCATCTTTTCGATGTCTTCGGCGATACCGGCGATCCGCGCGGCCGCCCAGGCGTCGTCGATGCCGAGCGGCCTCGCCCCGATGATGTTGGTCAGGATGTCGCCCGGCAGCACTTTGGCGGATTGGACGACGACGCCGATCTGCTGGCGCAGGGCGAAGCGGTCGAGGCTCGCAGCGTCCTTGCCGTCGTAGCGCACCGACCCGACCTCGGGATGCTCGAAGCCGAGGAGGACGCGCAGGATCGAGGACTTGCCGGCGCCTGACGGCCCGACGAGCGCGACGAACTCGCCCGGCTCGGCGCGGAAGCCGATGTCGTCGAGGACCGCGGGTCCTTGGGGCCCGTAGCGGAACGTCACGTGGTCGACCTCGATCTCGCCGCGCAGCTCACCAGGATCCTCCTGGACGGCGGCGCGCTCGCGGACTTCACTGAGGACGGGGCGCAGCTCTCGGTAGAGCGGGGCAGCGGTCGCGATCGAGGTGCCGACGGCGGCAAGCGCGGTGAAGATCGCCATCGCCTGGATGAACGCGGTGTTGAACGCGAGGAAGGTCCCGCCGCTCAGGCTGCCGTCGGCGAGCGTCGCGGCGCCGAGCAGGAGGAAGAGGGTGCCGATCGCGGGCGCGCCCGCGACGATCGCGGTGATGCCGGCGAACGAGCGCTGCGCACGGAGATAGCGGCGCTTGAGCGCGGCGAAGCGGCCGCCCCACACGGCGAAGGCGCGACCGCCGGCATCGGCGACGCGGAGC
>DATMFB010000061.1:0-3221 GCA_035556395.1 Microbacteriaceae bacterium | reverse complement strand
CGCGGGGTCGGCGCGGCCGAGCGCATCGGCGATGATCTGGATCGCGACGTACCCCTGCGCGTCGAACTGGTCGGGCATCCGCCCGAGGGCGCGCTGGTAGTCGTCGATGAACTGCTCGTTCGCGGGGAAGCGGTTGGTCGCGACCCAGGCAGCGCCGCTGCGGGTGCCGAGCCCGGCCTCGCCGGCGAGCTCGCGCGCCGTCTCGCTGTTGAGGATGTTGCCGGCGAGGAACTGTCCTTCGTAGCCGAGGGCGCGGGCCTCCCGCATGACGCCGACGACCCACTCGGTGAACGTCGAGCCGAGGAAGAGCACGTCGGGCCGGTCCGCGAGCAGGCGCGCGAGCTCGGGCGTCATCGTCTCCTCGACGCCGAGCTCGAGGCTGCCGACGACCGACACGCCGTGCTCCTGAAAGGTCTGCTGGGCGTACGTGATCCCGGCCATGCCGAGCACGTCGTCCTGCGTGCGCACCGTCACTGCGGTGCGCGGCTGCGCATCGTGGACGTAGGCGGCGACGTTGGCCTGCACGGCGATGCGCTCGCTGAGGCTCTCGCGCCAGATCCACTCGCAGGCGTAGGGGCAGGCGCCGACGATGCCGTCGACGGTGTTGCTGATCGCGAGGACGGGGGTGCGCAGGTCGTTGGCGACCGGGTGCGCCTCGCGCGCGACGATCGACAGGGTGGGACCGATGACGGCGACGACCTGCTCGTGCTCGATGAGCTCGCGCATCACCTCCGGTCCCCGCGCGGGGTCGGACTCGTCGTCGCGGTAGACGATCTCGAGCCGGTGGCCGCCGATGCCGCCCGCGTCGTTGATCCGCTGGACGGCCCATGCGGTCGACTCGAACTGCTGCTTGCCGATCGTCGAGCCCGCGCCGGACCGGGAGGCGATGAGCCCGATCCGGTAGGGCGCTTCGTCGTCGGGGCCGACCGTCGTGTCGGACGGCGCGCAGGCGACGAGCGTCGAGATCGCGATCGCGGCGGCCGCGGCGAGCAGGCGGCGGCTCACGAGGCCGCCCGGAGGGAGCGGGTCGTCTCGAGCAGGTTGATCTCGGTGGACCCGTATGGGACGACCTCGCGTTCGACGATCCGGATCATCGCGGTGTTGTCCGCGTCGACGACGAAGCGGACGCGCTCGTAGCCGACGTCGAGTGCGGCGCGGATCGCGAGGAGGCCGAGGAGCGCCCCGAGTCCGCCCCCGCGTTCGCTCGGCGCGACCCAAACGGTCGGGACGACGCTCGTACCCGGCGCGAAGTGCTGGCTCAGCCCCCACGCGACGATCTCGGTGCCACGACGCAGGAAGAGGCTCGCCTCGTCGATGATGCGGTCCTCGTCGCGGAGCGGATCGAGTCCGGAGGGGATCGCCGCCGCGATCCGCTGGATCGCGCGCCGGTCGCGTGCCGTGAGCCCGGAGCACGCGATGACGTCGTACGCGCACAGGTCGTGTGGCGCCGCGAGGGTCGCCGACGCGCGGATCCCGTCGCCGATCTCGAACTGACGGTGCCGCAACCGCGGGGGCGCCCAGCCGCCCCCGCTCAGCAGCGCCCGGATCGCGCGGAAGCGCTCGCCGTCGGGGAGCACCGCAGCCATCGTGGTCGACCCCGCCTCGGTGCAGGCGTGCTCGAGGGCGGCGAGCAGGGCCCGGCCGATGCCGCGCCGGCGCAGACCGGGCAGCACGCAGAGGGATTCGCAGCTCGCGCCGCCGCGTCGGAGCGACGCGAGTCCGGCGCCGACGGGAACGCCATCATTCCAGGCGCCGACGAGGCGCAGCTCCGCGGCCAGGGTGCCACCGACGAGGCGGGCGCGGTAGCGGGACGGGACGAACGCCGCCAACGCCGAGACCTGCTCGGCGCTGGCGGCTTCGACCGTCGTCCCGATCACGGTGCGTGCTCCGCGGGCGGCCTACTTGCCCTTCTTGCCCTTCTTCGGCGGGTTGTTCTTGTCGTAGCCGCCGGCGACGGCGTCGAGCTCCTCGTCGCTGATCTCGGTCGCGTCGGCCGGACGGGTCTCTTCGTTCGTCATGCTCGTTGCTCCTGTTCGTCGCGGCCCGCGTGGTCGCGGGCTCTGCATCGAGCCTGTCCGCTCGCCGCCGCGATCGCGCCGGCCGGTGCCCACGGAAAGGTGTGGTCTGCTCGCGGGACTCAGACGATCTGGCGCAGCGCGAGCCGCCGGAACACGCCCTCGGTCGCCATCAACTCGTCGTAGTCGCCCTGCTGCACGATCCGGCCGCGATCGAGCACGACGATCTTGTCGGCGCTGCGGATCGTCGACAGCCGATGCGCGATCACGATCCGCGTCGCGCGCAGTCGCTCGATCGCCTCGGAGACGGCCGCCTGCGTTCGGCCGTCGAGCGCGCTCGTCGCCTCGTCGAAGAGCAGGATCCGGGGGTGGCCCGCGACGGCGCGGGCGATGAGCAGGCGCTGGCGCTGGCCGCCGGAGAAGCCGCCGCCGGAATCGCCGACGATCGTGTGCATGCCCATCGGCATCGCCTCGATGTCCTCGGCGATGCCGGCGATCCGCGCGGCCGCCCAGGCGTCGTCGATGCCGAGGGGCCTGGCCCCGATGATGTTGGTCAGGATGTCGCCCGGCAGTACCTTGGCGGATTGGACGACGACGCCGATCTGCTGACGCAGGGCGAAGCGGTCCAGGCTCGCCGCGTCCTTGCCGTCGTAGCGCACCGATCCGACCTCGGGATGCTCGAAGCCGAGGAGGACGCGCAGCACCGAGGACTTGCCGGCGCCCGACGGTCCGACGAGGGCGACGAACTCGCCCGGCTCGGCACGGAAGCCGATGTCGTCGAGGACCGCGGGTCCTTGAGGGGCATAGCGGAACGTGACGTGGTCGACCTCGATCTCGCCGCGCAGCTCGCCGGGGTCCTCCTGGACGGCGGCGCGCTCGCGGACCTCGCTGAGGATGGGGCGCAGCTCCCGGTAGATCGGGGCGGCGGTCGCGATCGAGGTGCCGACGGCGGCGAGTGCCGTGAAGATCGCCATCGCCTGGATGAACGCGGTGTTGAACGCGAGGAAGGTGCCGCCGCTCAGGCTGCCGTCGGCGAGCGTCGCGTCGCCGAGCAGGAGGAAGAGCGTGCCGATCGCGGGCGCGCCCGCGACGATCGCGGTGATGCCGGCGAACGAGCGCTGCGCACGGAGATAGCGGCGCTTGAGCGCGGCGAAGCGGCCGCCCCACACGGCGAAGGCGCGACCGCCGGCATCGGCGACGCGGAGC
>DATMFB010000060.1:0-2270 GCA_035556395.1 Microbacteriaceae bacterium | reverse complement strand
AGGCCTGATCTCTCGTATGTCCCGTCTCTCGGACGCTCTCGCGCATCTCGTCAAGGGCATCGTCGATCACCCCGACGAGGTCGCTGTGGCGTCCTCCGACTCGTCACGCGGCGAGCTCCTCGAGGTGCGCGTGCACCCCGATGATCTCGGCCGCGTGATCGGTCGCGGCGGCCGCACCGCCAAGGCGCTGCGGACCATCGTCGGTGCGCTCGCGGACGGCGAGCGAGTCCGAGTCGACGTCGTCGACACCGATCACTGACGTGGCACGACCCGAGCGTCCGCCCGGGACCGAGCTGCGCGTCGGTCGGCTGACGAAGGCGCACGGCCTCAAGGGCGCGCTCAAGATCGATCTCTACACGGACGATCCGGCGAAGCGGTTCACGCCCGGCGCGACGTTCGCGCTGCAGGTCCCGGAGGAGAGCCCCTGGCACGGTCAGCGGCTCGAGCTCCTGGAGCTCAAGTGGTTCAACGGCGTCGCCGTCGGCTTCTTCGCGGGCGTCAACGATCGGACCGCGGCGGAGAGCCTCGTCAAGGCCGTGCTCTGGGTCGAGCTCGCACCCGACGAGCCGCAGGAGGACGACGCCTGGTACTACCACCAGCTCGTCGGGCTGCGCGTCCTGCGCGACGGCGTCGAGCTCGGGCGGGTCATCCGCGTCGACGAGCTGCCGGCGCAGGACCTGCTCGCGGTGGAGACGCCCTCGGGCGAGGTGCTCGTGCCGTTCGTCAAGGCGATCGTCACGGCGGTCGATCTCGAGGCGGGCACGGTCACCGTCGATCCACCGGGCGGGCTCTTCGAGGAACCGTCAGACTGAGCACATGCGGATCGACGTCGTCACGATCTTTCCGGAGTTCTTCTCCGTGCTCGACGTGTCGCTCATCGGGCGGGCGCGGGAGGCCGGCGTTCTGACGGTCCGCGCCCACGATCTGCGCGACTGGACGCACGATCGCCATCGCACGGTCGACGACACGCCCTATGGCGGCGGCGCCGGCATGGTCATGCGGCCGGAGCCGTGGGGCGATGCGCTCGATGCGCTCGTGGATCCTCCGCGGAGTGACTCACCGGGCACCGTGGTGATCTTCCCGACGCCGGCGGGCGAGCCGTTCACCCAGGCGATCGCGCGCGAGCTCGCCCTCGAGCCGCATCTCGTCTTCGCCTGCGGCCGCTACGAGGGCATCGATCAGCGGGTGGTCGAGCACGCCGGCACGATCGCGCGAGTGCGCGAGCTGAGCCTCGGCGACTATGTGCTGAACGGCGGCGAGGTCGCCGCGATGGCGATGATCGAGGCGATCGGCCGGCTCGTGCCGGGTGTCGTCGGGAACCCCGACTCGCTCGAGATCGAGTCGCACGAGGACGGGCTGCTCGAGGCGCCGAGCTACACGAAGCCGGCGTCCTGGCGCGGCCTCGATGTCCCGGAGATCCTGCTGTCCGGCCACCACGCGCGCATCGAGGCGTGGAAGCGCGAGCAGCAGGAGGCGCGGACTAGGCGAGTCCGACCGGATTTGCTCCCGCCGTCAGAATGACGGGACCGCTCTCCGTCACCGCGACCGTGTGCTCGACGTGCGCCGCGCGGGACCCGTCGCGCGAGCGCAGCGTCCAGCCGTCGTCGTCGGTGTAGATCTTCTCGGTCGTCAGGCAGAACCACGGCTCGATCGCGAAGACGAGTCCGGCCTGGAGCGGCCAGCCGCGGCCCGGCCGGCCGTCGTTGGCGACGTGCGGATCGCCGTGCATCTCACGGCCGACGCCGTGCCCGCCGAAGTCGAGGTTGATCTTGAGCCGATTGCGCTTCGCGACCTCGCCGATCGCGTGCGAGACGTCGCCCATGCGATTGCCGGGCTGCGCCTTCGCGATCCCGGCGGCGAGCGCTTCCTCGACGATCGCGATGAGCCGCTCGTCCTCGGGCCTGGCCGTCCCGACGACGATCGAGACGGCGGCGTCGGCGACCCAGCCGTCGACGGACGCCGCGAAGTCGAGCGTCAGCAGGTCGCCGTCCGCGAGCCGGTAGTCATGCGGCAGTCCGTGCAGCGCGGCATCGTTGACCGAGGTGCACATGACCTTGCCGAACGGGCTCGCGCCGAAGGACGGATGGTAGTCGATGTAGCAGGACTCGGCACCGCGCGCCCGGATCATCTCGTGGGCGAGCGCGTCGAGCTCGAGGAGGTTGACGCCGACGGCGGCCGCCTCGGATGTCGCGCGGAGCACGTCGGCGACGAATGCGCCGGCGGGGCGCATCGCCTCGATCTCGGCCGGGGTCCTCAGTTCGATCACGGAT
>DATMFB010000059.1:0-18330 GCA_035556395.1 Microbacteriaceae bacterium | reverse complement strand
TGCTCGATGAGCCAGGCCGTCGTCGCCGACTTCCCGGTGCCGGTCGCGCCGAGCAGCACGACGTCCGTCTCCCCCGCGTTCACCCGGGCGGCGAGCTCCGCGATCGCGGTCGGCTGGTCGCCGCCGGGGATGAACTCGCTGACGACCCGGAAGGGTCGTACTGCGCGCGTCGGCTCCATGCGACCAGGCTACGCGCGACCCCTGACAGCGGTCAGCGAACGCCAGAGCGCATCGACCTGCGCGATCGTCGCCTCCCGCGATCCCGAGTTGTCGATGACGTGATCGGCGATGGCGAGCCGCTGCTCCTCCGTCGCCTGATGGCTGATCCGGTCGCGCGCCTCCCCCTCGGTCATCCCGCGGTCCTCGACCATGCGGCGCACCCGCTCATCCTCGGGAGCCGTGACGACGACGATCGTGTCGAACTGCGGGGCCAGCCGGCCGGCGTTCTCCGCGAGGAGCGGCACGTCGTAGACGACGACCGCCTCGGGGTCCGCCTGCCCGGCCGCCGCGAACGCCGCCGCCGCGAGCCGCTGCACCTCGGGATGGACGATGGCGTTGAGCGCGGCGAGGCGCTCCGGATCGCGGAAGACGATCGCGCCGAGCGCCGCGCGGTCGAGCGAGCCGTCCGGCAGCCGCAGGCGCTCCCCGAACTCCTTGATGACCTGGTCGAGCCCCGCGCTTCCCGGAGCGACCGCGTCGCGCGCGAGGACGTCCGCGTCGACGACCACGGCGCCGAGCTCCGCGAGCCGGGCCGAGACGAGGCTCTTGCCCGAGGCGATGCCGCCCGTGAGGCCGATGAGTCGCATCCCGCCATGCTAGGCGCGCGCGAACCGGTCTTGAGCGAAAGCTGAGCCTGTCCAAGGGACGTCCTGAGGCCGCTCGCCTAGCGTGGGAATCCGATGTCGTCGCCGGACCCGAAACGGCGGCGCTCATCGACCTCTTCGCGCCGCGAGTATCATCGCCCGCGAGGGCCCCCGGCGGTCCTCGGTGAGGCGGGAGCATGTCCGAAGCGCGGTTCGCTGTCGTGATCGAGGACGATGCCGACATCCGCGGGCTGATCGCCGAGGTCCTCACGCAGGCCGGTTTCGCGGTCCGCACGGCCGCCTCCGGCGCCGAGGGCGTGGAGCTCGTCCGCGAGCTCGAGCCCACCGTCACGACGCTCGACGTCAGCATGCCGGGGATCGACGGGTTCGAGACCGCGCGCCGGATCCGTGAGTCGAGCACGACGTATCTCGTGATGATCACGGCCCGCAGCGAGGAGGTCGACGTCCTGCAGGGCCTGCAGGCCGGCGCCGACGACTACGTCACGAAGCCGTTCCGGCCGCGCGAGCTGCGGGCGCGGATCGACGCGATGCTGCGACGCCCGCGACTCTCCGGTCCCGACGGCGATGCGGCGGACGACTGGCTCGAGCGCCCCGGCCTGCGGATCGATCCGGCGAGGCGCACCGTGCTCGTCGACGGCGAGGACCCGGGGCTCACCCGCAGCGAGTTCGACATCCTCCTCGCGCTCATCGAGGCGCGCGGACGGGTCCTCAGCAAGGCCGCGCTGTCGCAGGCGATCCGCCCGGCCGGCACCGACGACTGGGTGAGCGAGCAGGATGAGCGGGCGATCGAGGTGCACGTCGCGAACCTGCGACGCAAGCTCGGCGACTCCGCGGCCGCGCCGCGGTGGATCGAGACGGTTCGCGGCGTCGGATACCGGGAGACGGGCGCCTGAGGCCTCAGCCCTCGACTCGCGCGACGATGACGGCGGCGTCCTCGCTCGCGGCGGAACGGTCCGCGGCGCGCACCGCCGCGGCGATGAGCTCGCGGCCCGAGCGGCCGACGACGAGCCCGGCGCCGACGAGCGGCACGACCGCGCCGGAGGCGGTCGCGAGATCCTCCGCGACGAGCCGGTGCGCGGCGCGCGCGGCCTGCTCGGCGGCGGCGAGCGAGCGTCCGGACAACGCGGTGACGATGCGTCCGGGGCCCGCCGTCGCGACGGGGGCGATCGGGTCGATGCGCCGCAGCGCGCTCTCGCTGAAGTGCCGCTCGAGCCGCTCGGCCTCCGCGCCGCCGAACGCCTCGTGGATCCGATCGAAGTCGGGGATGACCAGCGCGAGGACCGTGATCTCGCCGCCGCCCGCCCGCGCCCGAGCGGACATCTCGTCGATGAGGCGCGCGAACACCTCGCCGCCGAGGACCGGTCCGAGGCCTCTGCCGCCTTGGTCCTCGTCGAGCGGCGCGCCCTCGATGTCCTCCTCCGAGACGAGGACGGCGGTCGAGGTCACGGCGATGATGCTCAGCGCCGCGGTCAGGATGCCGGCGTTCGCCGATCCGGCCCAGGTCGTGAAGACCTCGCTCTCGGGTCCGAACGCGACGAAGAGGATCAGCCTCGCGAGCTCCCAGGCGGAGGTCGCCGCGAGGACGATCATGAGGCCGATGGCGAACGGCCGCCGTCCCATCTTGCCGCGCCGCGCCTCGACGGCGCCGAGCGCGGCGAGGATCGCGAGGATCGCGAAGAGCGGCACGGAACCGGCCCAGGGATCGCGCACATCGAAGACGGAGCCGACGAACGCGAGGAGCGCGGCGGCGCCGACCACGCCCACGCGCCAGCGCATCGGGGCCCCGTTGTAGCGCGCCGCGCCGAGCCAGAGGCAGCCGACGCCGATCGCGAAGGCGGCATTGCCGATCGCGTTCCCGATCCAGGCCTCGGGCGCGATCGCCCAGGCGAGATAGCAGACGGTCGTCAGGATCGACGCGAGGAACGCGAGCGCCCAGATCCGCGCGGCCCTGGAGTGCCGGTGCAGGAGCGCCTGGCCGAGGAACATCGCGCCGGCGATGCACTCGATGATGGTGTTGATCGCGACGATGCTCGCCAGGTCAAGATTCAATCGGGGCCTCCGATGGGAGTGTCAGGCGGAACGCCGCGCCGCCCGTCGGCGCATTCGATGCCACGAGGTCGCCGCCGTGCGAGCGGGCGATCTGACGACTGATCGCGAGCCCGAGCCCGTACCCGTGCGTCGCGGTCTTGCGGACGGTGTCGGCGCGATAGAAGCGTTCGAAGAGCTGCGGCAGATCCTGCGCGGCGATGCCGGCTCCATCATCCTGCACCTCGAGGACGGCGGTCCCGTCCGCGATCGCGCAGACCACCTCGACGCGGCCCCCGTCTCTGCCGTACTTCACCGCGTTCGACAGCAGGTTGTCGAGGATCTGACGCACGCGGACCTCGTCGGCGAACGTCGGGACGCGGCTCATGCCCTTCAGCTCGATCGAGACGCCGCGGGTCTCGGCGAGCGGGGCGGCGGACTCGATCGCGGTCCGGGCCGCGGCGACGAGATCCATGGGCGCGGGGGTGATCGCGATCGCGGTGCCGTTCGGGGCCGCTGAGGATGCCGCGAGGATGTCGGTCACGAGGACAAGCAAGCGCTCGGCGTTGCGCTGCGCGACCTCGAAACTATGCCGGGACCCGTCCGGGACGCCCGGATCGTCGAGGCCGAGCTCGAGGTAGCCGAGGAGCGCCGTCAGCGGGTTCCGCAGCTCGTGGGAGACGGTCGCGACGAGGTCGTCGCGCGCGCGGATCGCGAGCATCTCGCTCGTCACGTCGCGCGTGACGATGAGGGCGCCGGCGGGCTCACCGTCGTCCCGGCGCAGCTGCTTGGCGGTGACGCTCAGGGCGCGGCGCTGCTCGCCCGGCGCGCCGAACCAGAGCAGCTCGGAGTCGAACTCCTCCCCCGCCAGGGCGCGGGCGAGCGGCATGCGCTCCGGCTCAAGCGGCGTGAGACCGTCCGCCAGATACGCGCCCCCCGGCGCGGCGCTCGTGGCGGCGGCGAGTCGCGCGTGGGCCTCGTTCGCGACCGTCTGCCGGCCATCCGGCTCGATCCGGATGATGCCGAAGTCGACCGCCTCGAGCACGCCGGCGAGCAGGTCCTGCTGCCGCGCGGCCCGCGCGACGGCCTGTCGCAGCGCCGTGGCCTGCTGCTCGAGCAGGTCGCGCTGGCCGCGAGCGCGCTCGGCCATGATGTACGAGATCGTCGCCGCGGCCGCGATCATGATCGGCAGCAGCAGCAGCGAGCCCGTGATCGGCGTCCGCGGGTGCGCGAGCGTGAACCCCCAGTACACGAGGCTGATCGCGACCACCGAGACGGTCGTGCCGATCTTGCCGAACGCCCAAGCCGCCCACATCGCGGGAAAGACCCAGAGCAGGCCGAAGCTCCCGCTCGGCGCGCCTTCGCGCACCAGCGCGATCGCGAGGATGTCGCTCGCCGGGATGATCGCCATGGCGAGGACCGGCAGTCGGTTCCAGGGGACGATGAGCGCCGCGCCGGTGGCGAGGAACGCGACCGCGCCGCCCGCGATGAGCAGGCCGAGGTTCTCGTAGGTGCGCAGGATGAGCACCACGACGAGTCCGAGGATCGCGACCGCGCTGAGCAGGAACTGATTGAGGAAGACAGTGCGATCGCTCGCCGGGTCCAGGTGCCGGCGCGCCCTGCGGGTCATGCCATGACGCTAGCCCCCGTGTGGATCAGAAGTCGAAGCCCCCGCCGAAGTCGCTGCCGAAGTCCGAGCCGAAGTCGGATCCGGATGCGTCGCCGCCGTCCGCATAGCTCGTGTCGTCATAGGCGCCCGCGTCGACCGGCGGGAGGAACGCATGCATGATCGACGAGGCGACGACGTAGCCGGCGATCGTGCCGAACATCGAGCTGCCGAAGCCCCCGCCGAACACACCGCCCACCGCCGGGGCGGAGAGGACCTGCTCCATCGTCCCCGGCTGCCGGAGCTCCGCTCGGGTCGCCGACCTGGCGAGCGTGCCCGGCGCGTCGTCGGCCGGCCGGTCCTCGACCATGACCGCGGCGGTGAGCTGCTCGTGCAGGATCCTGCGCTGCTCCGGCGTCAGCTTCGCGAACGCCTCCGCGTGGACCTCCTCGACCTGCTCCGGCGGCGCGGTGCGCAGCAGGTAGCGATAGCGGTCGACCGCGTACTAGTCCGGCGTCGGCGGACCGCCCCGACGAGCAGCCGGCGGCGAATCCTGCCGCGAAACGCCGAAGAGGCTGTCCCAGAAACCCATGGGAACAGCCTCTTCGGTCTTGCTGTCAGTTGCCCGAGAGCTGCTCCCGCAGTGCGGCGAGCGCCTCGTCGTCGGCGAGCGTGCCGGTCGCGGCGTCGCTGCTCGAGTAGGAGGCGGCGTCGGATCCGGCGGACACGACCTGCTCGGCGGCAGCGGCGACCTGCTTCTTGTGGGACTCCCAGCGCGCCTGAGCGGCCGCGTAGTCGGCCTCCCACTTCGCGCGCTGCTCCTCGAAGCCTTCCTTCCACTCCCCCGTCTCCGGGTCGAAGCCCTCCGGGTACTTGTAGTTGCCCTGCTCGTCGTACTCGGTCGGCATGCCGTAGAGCGCCGGGTCGAACTCGGTGCCCTCGGGGTCCACGCCCTCGTTCGCCTGCTTGAGCGAGAGCGAGATGCGACGGCGCTCGAGGTCGATGTCGATGACCTTGACGAAGACCTCGTCGCTGACCGACACGACCTGCTCGGCGAGCTCGACGTGCTGGCCGGAGAGCTCCGAGATGTGCACGAGGCCCTCGATGCCGTCCGCGACGCGGACGAACGCGCCGAACGGGACGAGCTTCGTGACCTTGCCCGGCGCGACCTGACCGATCGCGTGCGTGCGGGCGAAGACCTGCCAGGGGTCCTCCTGCGTCGCCTTGAGCGAGAGCGACACGCGCTCCCGGTCGAGCTCGACGGAGAGCACCTCGACGGTGACCTCCTGGCCGACCTCGACGACCTCGGAGGCGTGCTCGATGTGCTTCCAGGAGAGCTCGGAGACGTGGACGAGACCGTCGACGCCGCCGAGGTCGACGAACGCGCCGAAGTTGACGATCGACGAGATGACGCCCTTGCGGACCTGGCCCGGCTTGAGGTTCGCGAGGAACGTCGAGCGGGACTCGGACTGCGTCTGCTCGAGCAGCGCACGGCGGCTCAGCACGACGTTGTTCCGGTTCTTGTCGAGCTCGAGGATCTTCGCCTCGATCTCCTGCTCCAGGTACGGCGTGAGGTCGCGGACGCGGCGCAGCTCGATGAGCGACGCGGGGAGGAACCCGCGCAGGCCGATGTCGACGATGAGGCCGCCCTTGACGACCTCGATGACCTTGCCGGTCACGACGCCGTCGGCTTCCTTGATCTTCTCGACGTCGCCCCACGCGCGCTCGTACTGCGCGCGCTTCTTCGACAGGATGAGGCGGCCTTCCTTGTCCTCCTTCTGGAGGACGAGCGCCTCGACGGAGTCGCCGACCTTGACGACCTCGCTCGGGTCGACGTCGTGCTTGATGGAGAGCTCGCGGGAGGGGATGACGCCCTCGGTCTTGTAACCGACGTCGAGGAGGACCTCGTCGCGATCGATCTTGACGACGGTGCCCTCGATGAGGTCGCCGTCGTTGAAGAACTTGAGAGTCTGCTCGACTGCGGCGAGGAAGTCTTCAGCAGAGCCGATGTCGTTGATGGCGATCTGCTTGGGGGCCGCAGGAGTGGTGATGGTCATTGAGATGGGGTGCTTTCGAAGGACATAATCAGGCCCCGGCATCCGATGGTGCTGTGCACAGAGTGCCGATGAACGCCAGGACGGGGCGGAAAAGGGGGTGCCGCGGGAAACGCGACATTCAAGGGTAGCGCTTCCCGCGGCACAGGACCAATCCTCGGCTCAGATGGACGCCTCCGCGTCGACCGCCGCCATGCGGCTGCGCCAGAGCGCGTAGGCGCCGAGGCCGACGCATGCGGTGCCGACGAGCAGGATCAGCCAGAGCGCGAACCCGGTGAACGCGAGCTCGCCGCCGGCGGCGAACGTCGGGTCGGGATCCTCGCCCCCTCCGGTGCCGCCGGGGATCGCGTTCGGTCCGACCGTCGCGTTCGCGAGGTCGATCGTCGCGACCTCCCCGCCGAGCACCTCGACGCGCAGCGCGGTCTGGGTGAAGGACCCGTCGTCCGCGACCGACTGGACGTTCGTCCGGAGCGAGACGAGGTCCGCGAGGCCCGCGATCTCGGAGCCCTCCTCCGTCGCGTTCCGGTCGGGGATCACCTCGCCGTCCTCGCCGGGCAGCGCCGATCCGATCGCGTCCGAGAGGCCGTCGACGATGACCGAGGCGTCGAGCGCGACGGGCGCGCCGAGCACCGAGGCGCTCGCCTGCGCCTCCGCGACCGTGCCGCCGCGCAGCCCGGCGAGCGTGCCGGAGACGAGGACGTCGGCGCTCGTCTCGAGCGTCGAGAACGCCGGCTCCGTGATCGTCGAGACCTCGGCGACCACGCGCGTCGTGACCGTCGGCAGCCCGCCGAGGAGGCCGCCGAGCGGGCCCGAGGCGCCGGTCCCGATGAGCAGCTCGGCGAGCACGTCGCCCGAGATCCACGGGACGAGGCTCGTGACGCGTCCCGTGCCGGGATCGAGGACGCCGAGGGTCTCCCCCGTCAGCGCATCGACGACCTGGGTGACCGGTGTCGTGATCGTGCGCACCGTCTCGCCGGTCGGCACGTCGTCGAGCACGCTCGCGTGGGCGCGCACGACCACCCGTGCGTCGCGCACGGCGTCGAGCAGTCGGAGCTCGAGCTCGTCGAGGTAGCCGCCGAGCAGGCGGTCGACGCCCTCGACGATGTCGTCGATCACGCCGTCGCCGAGCAGCTCGGTGCCCGGCTCGAGCCCGTTCAGTCCGGGGCCGTCGGGCAGCGCCGCGAGGTCGACCGTCACGGTGCCGGTGCCGAGATCGACGGTCAGCGCGTCGTCTCGGAGCACCGTGTCGCCGATGGCGTCGATCACGCCGTCGAGGTCGGCGTCGACGGAGACGTCGACCGCCGCGAGGCCGCCGAGGCCGACGGCGGCGAGCAGGTCGTCGATGACGCCCGCGAGCGGGCCGGATGTTCCGCCGAGATCGAGGAGGAAGCGCTGCAGCGGGGCCGCGGCGGCCGCGGCCTCGTCGTCGGTCGACGCGAGCGCCGGGATCTCGAGGACGAGCCGTGCGTCCGCGAGCGTGTAGTCGCCGCGCTGCTCGCCGAGGCTCGCCTCGGCCTCTGCGGCGATTCCCGCGGCCTCGAGCCGCAGGCCCGAGAGCCCGGCCGGAAGCGAGTCGCCGAGTAGGGCGGCGAGATCCACGACCGCGACGGCGCCCGTGGCCGGGCTCACGCCGATCGCGCCGTTCGCGCCGATGAGGCCCGACGAGGCGTACGAGGTCCCATCGGGGCGGGCGATCGCGTACTGCCCGATCGCGCCGGCGTCGACGCCGTCGGCGTCCGTCACCTCGACGGTGCCGGGGTCGACGGTGATCGCGTCGATGGCGGTCGCGGAGAACGGGTTGCGCTCCTCGGCCACCGGGCTGCTGCCATCGTTCGCGGCGGTCGCCGGCTGGAGTGCGACGATGCCGTCGAGGTCGGAGCTCAGGACGGTGCCGGCGAGGAATCGCCCTTCGGCGAAGCTCCCGGTGTCGCCATCGGCCGCCTGGGCGACCGCTGGGGCGGTGATGAGGACGGCCGCGAGTCCGAGCACGCCGATGCCGGCTGCGGTGCCGCGTTGACGAAACATGATCTGCCTCCCTGCTCGGACCGTGGTTCGGTCCGATGCCGGGAAGAGCAGGTTTCGCCGGATCGATTACGCGGGTTCAGCGAAATCGATCGAGGTGCGTGCGGAGGTCCAGGTGCGCGACGGGCTCGACCGCGATCCCGAGCTCGACATCCACCTCGCCGATCACCGGTACCTCGGCGGTGATCGACACCGTCGGCGTGCCGGGGTCGAGCGAGATCTCGAGCTCGAAGCTCAGGATCGCCTGCGGGAGGACGTCCGCGACGATCGGACCGATCCGCTCGATCGCGTCGGCGGGCCGCGGCGCGAGCGGCAGGTCGGCGTCGGGAACCAGCTCGGGTGACCACGCGGAGGCGGGGTCCACGCCGCCGACCAGCACGAGGGGCGCTGGTGGGAGCGGGTCGGCGGCCTCGGCGCTCGGCGCAGCCGGCACAATGACGCCCACGCCCACGCCCACGGCGATCGCGATCGCGGCGATCGCCATGCCGACCGCGGTCGCGGCGGCCGGGGTCGCCGGTGCCGCGAGCCATGCCGTCGCGGCGCCCCCGCCGGCGAGCAGCGGGAGCAGGACACGGGCGAGGCGGCGGTTCACCTGCCCGACCTCGAGCGCGATGTCCCGGCAGGATCGGCAGGCGGCGAGGTGCTCGTCCACCCGTGCTCCGGCACGCTGGCGCAGGCCGTCCCGACTGTGCTCGCCGATGCGGGCGAGCACCCAGCCGCATTCGCCGCCCCGGAGGGTGTCGGCGACATGCGCCTGCAGCCAGGCCTTCCGCAGCCCCTCGCGGGCGCGGAACGCGAGCGCCGCGACCGCATTCGGCTTGAGGCCGAGCTGCCGCCCGACGGCCGCGAGCTCGAGCCCTTCGACCTCGGTGAACCAGAGGATCTCCTGCCAGCGCCGGGGCAGCTCGCCGAAGGCGTCGCGCACGAGACGGTCGTCGAGCGAGCCGAGCTGGCCCTCGAGCACCTCGTCCTCGCCGGGGTCCTCCGGCAGCTCCTCGACCGCGTACTCGCGCCGCCCGGCACCCCATCGACGTGCCAGGTTCCGGACGGTGGCGCAGAGGTAGGGCCGGAAGCCGTCGCCGGTCGGCCCTCCCCCCTGGTGGATCGCCGCGAGGATGACCGTGTACGCCTCGGAGACGAGATCGTCCGGGTCGATCGAGTCCGTCGCGAGCCGGGCGGCGCCCGTCGCGGCGGAGCGGTGTCGGCTCCAGAGCTCCGAATACGCCTCCTGGTCCCCCGCCCGCGTCAGCGCGATCAGCGCTCGATCCGATGTCCGGTCGTATCCCTGTCGGCGGTGGCCGACGTTCACGCTCGACATCGGCGCTCCCGGTTGGCTCGGCGGAGTCCTACTGTCGGGAGAATACCCCCGAATGGGGGTCAAGAGGTGGAATTCTCAGCCAGCGGTGACGTGGAACGACGCGATCACGTGCTTCGCCTCGGGGTAGATCTCTGCGAGATCGAGGAGCAGGCCGTCGCTGGACGGTGTCGACAGCGTGAGGACGTCCGCCTGCGTCGCGTTCACCGACTCGGCCTTGAACCAGGAGTTCGTGTCCGACTCCTGGTAGCCGAGCCCTTCGACGGCGGCGCCGAGCGCATCCGCGTCGACGGGTTCCGTGGTGAACACGAATGCCCCCTCCGCGTGGTCGCTGCCGATGTCGCCCTGGAAGCCGAGGAAGCACGTCGCCGTGATCAGGCTGAGCACCGCCTGCGGCTCGAAGTCGACCGCGCTCGACGGCGCGAACGTCACGCCGATGCCCTGCTCGACGGCGGCGGCGTTCGCGGCTTCGAGGAAGCCATCCGGACATGCGGCCACGGTCGGCGCGGTGCCGGCGGGGCCGGTGCAGGCGGTGAGTGCCAGGCCGAGCGCGAGCGCGCTCGCGGCGGTGCCGGAACGGACGATGGTGCGGATGCCGAGCATTGCGGCCCTTTCGTACTCCTGCGGCCGATGGTCGGCGCGCGACGACTCCTCAACGAATTGCGGATCGGAGGGTGTCGAGGCCCACCCCGCCGAGGTCGAGCACCCTGCGATGCCAGTCTCGCATATCGAATGCGGCCCCCTCGCGTGCCCGGGACTCGTCGCGGAGCTGCTCCCAGATCCGCTGGCCGATCTTGTAGGAGGGAGCCTGCCCCGGCCAGCCGAGATAGCGATTGACCTCGAACCGGATGAACGCGTCGTCCATGTTCGCGTTCGCGCGCATGAACGCGAGGGCATACTCCGCGTCCCAGATCCCATCCCCGTCGGGTTGCGGCTTGCCAAGGTGCACCCCGATGTCGAGGACCACGCGCGCAGCGCGCATCCGCTGGCCGTCGAGCATGCCGAGGCGGTCGGCGGGATCGTCGAGGTAGCCGAGGTCCGACATCAGCCGCTCCGCGTAGAGCGCCCAGCCCTCCGCGTGCCCGGAGGTGCCGGCGAGCTGGCGACGCCAGGTGTTCAGCTGCGCCCGGTTGTGGACGGCCTGGCCGATCTGGAGATGATGGCCGGGCACGCCCTCGTGGTAGACGGTCGTCAGCTCGCGCCACGTCTCGAAGGTCTCGACGCCCTCCGGGACGCTCCACCACATCCGGCCGGGGCGCGAGAAGTCGTCCGAGGGACTCGTGTAGTAGATGCCTCCGCTGTGCGTCGGCGCGATCATGCACTCGAGCCGCTTGACCGCATCGGGGATGTCGAAGTGCGAGCGTGCGAGCTCCTCGACCGCGCGGTCGCTCGTCTCCTGCATCCACCGCCGGAGGGCCTCGGTGCCGTGGAGCTTGCGCGACGGGTCGGCCTCGAGGTGCGCGACCGCCTCCTCGACGCTCGCGCCCGCGAGGATCCGGCCGGCCGTCTCGGTCTGCTCCTCCGTCATGCGGCGCAGCTCCTCGAGCCCCCACTCGTAGGTCTCGTCGAGGTCGATCGTCGCGCCGAGGAAACGGCGCGAGTGCAGGGCGTAGCGCTCGCGTCCGACGCCGTCGACCTCGGTGGCCGCCGGGAGCAGTTCGCTCCTGAGGAAGGTCGCGAGCTCGTCGTACGCGGCGGCCGAGCCGGCCGCGCCCCGGCGGAGATCGGCCGCGAGCGATTCGGGCAGGCCGCCCTCCGGCGCGGCTCCCCCGATGAACGTCGAGAAGAAGCCGTCGGAGGCGGCGAGCTCCTCGGCCTGTGCGATGACCTCGACGACCTGTCGCCGTGCGGGAGTGAGCCCCCTCGCCGCGCCCAGGCGCAGCGTCTCGGCGTAGCCCGCCAGCGCGCGCGGGAGATTCGCGAGCCGTTGCGCGATGGTCGCCCAGTCATCCGCGGTCGCGGTCGGCATGAGATCCAGGACCTCGCGGACATCCTGCGCCGGGCTCGCGATGACGTTCAGATCGCGCAGATGCTCGCCCGCGTCGCGCAGCTCGAGACCGAGGCGCAGCTCGGAGGCGAGATCGGTGCGGGTCACCCGATCCGTGTCGTCATCGGGCTCCGCGGCGTCGAGCGCCCGGAGCGTGCTGCGCGCCGCATCGGCCCAGCGCTCGTGGCCTTCGGGCGACTGATCGCCGTACTCGCCGAGACGCGGGCTCGGTGCGCCGAGCCAGACCGCGACGTTCGGGTCGAGGTCGATGAGCGTCTCGACCCAGCGCTCGGCGATCGCATCGATCGCGGTGGGGGTGCGCTCCATGTCAGTGCCCCGCCGCATCCCAGTCGGGCCCGACGCCGACCTGCACGTCGAGCGGCACGCTGAGCTGCGCCGCGGTCGACATCCGGTTCGTGACGATGTCGCTGAGCACGTCGAGCTCGCCCGGCGCGACCTCGAAGACGAGCTCGTCGTGCACCTGCAGCAGCATGCGGGAGTCGAGCCCGCCCTTGACGATGTCCTGGTCGATCGCGATCATGGCTCGCTTGATGATGTCGGCGGCGGTGCCCTGGATCGGCGAGTTGAGCGCCGCGCGCTCCGCGTTGTCGCGCAGCACGCGATTCGACGAGGTGAAGTCCGGGAACGGCCGGCGGCGGCCGAACAGGGTCGTCGTGTAGCCGTCGATCTTCGCCTGCGCGACGACGCTCCTGAGGTAGTCCCGGATGCCGCCGAAGCGCTCGAAGTAGTCCTTCATGAGCGCCTGCGCCTCGGCGCGGTCGATGCGCAGCTGGCGCGCGAGACCGAATGCCGACAGTCCGTAGGCGAGCCCGTACGACATCGCCTTGACCTTGACGCGCTGCTCCGGGGTCACCTCGCCGGGGTCGATGCCGAAGATGCGAGCGCCGACGAAGCGGTGCAGGTCCTCCCCCGAGCGGAACGCCTCGATGAGCCCCTCGTCGCCCGAGAGGTGCGCCATGATCCGCATCTCGATCTGGGAGTAGTCGGCCGTCAGGAGCGACTCGAAGCCCTCGCCCGCGCGGAAGGCCGTGCGGATCTCCTGACCGGTCGCAGTCCGCGCGGGGATGTTCTGCAGATTCGGGTCGTTCGAGCTCAGCCGACCGCTCGCGGCGCCCGTCTGCTCGTACGTCGTGTGGATCCGGCCGTCGGGATCGATCGCCGCGACGAGCGTGTCGACCATCTGGGCGAGCTTCGTCGCGTCGCGGTGACGCAGCAGGAGGTCGAGGAACGGGTGCGGATTCGACTCCTGGAGGTCCGCGAGCGCCTCCGCGTCGGTCGAGTAGCCCGTCTTGTTCGCGCGCGTCTTCGGCATCCCGAGCTGGTCGAACAGCACGTCCTGGAGCTGCTTGGGGCTGCCGAGGTTCACCTCGCGACCGATCTCCGCGTACGCCTGCTGGGCGATGTCGGCGGCCTCGCCGCGCAGCCGCGTGGAGAGCCCCTCGAGCCGTGGTCGGTCGACCGCGACACCGTGGCGCTCCATCCGGGCGAGCACGGGGACGAGCGGGATCTCGATGTCGGTGTACACGATCCGGGATCGCTCGTCGAGCTGCTCGGCGACGGCGCGCTCGAGGCGAAGCGCATACCAGGCCTCCGTCGCGGCGTTCAGCGGCTCGTGCTCGGGGACCAGCTGGTTGCGATCGGGCTCGGGGATCTGCTCGCCGAGACCGTGCTGGACCGCGGCGGCGAGCGGCGCGGCCTTCGCCCACGGCTCGAGGAGCCAGGCGGCGATCGTCGGGTCGCCCTCGATGCCCTCGAGTGCGACCTGCTGACGGGCGAGCGCATGCCACTGGCGCTTCGCACTGAAGAGCACCTTCGGGACGTCCGCGTCGGCGAGGTAGGACTCCAGCGCCTCGTAGTCGGGACGGTGCGGGCCCCACGGCACCCAGGCGGACTCGGCCTCGGTCGCGAGGCCGATGCCGTCGAGGCCGCCGGCCTCCTCCGCGATCTGCACGGCGGCGGCGCGTCGTGCGGTGCCGGTGCCCGACGCGATGACCGGGGCGAGCCAGTTCGCGAGCTCCTCGTCGACGAGGGTGCGCACCGCCGGCTCGGCCGGCAGCGCGTCAGAGGCCTCGGCGCTCGCGTCGGAGGCCTCGGCCGCCTCGACCGGCCCCGACTTCAGGACGCGGTCCAGCAGCGTGTTGAACTCGAGCCTGCGGAACACCGCGCGCAGCGCCGCCTCGTCGATCGGCCCGTGCGTCAGGTCGTCGATCGAGTACTGGAGCTCGAGATCGCGCACGAGCGCGTTGAGGCGGCGATTGCGGATCGCGTTCTCCCGCTCGTCCCGCAGGTTCTGGCCCGCGACCCCGGGGATCTCGTCGGCGTGCGCGAGGATCTCGTCGACCGTGCCCCACTGCGCGATCCACTTCGCGGCGGTCACGGGGCCGACCTTCGTGATGCCGGGGAGGTTGTCCGCCTTCTCGCCGACGAGTGCGGCGAGCTCGGGGTACTGCTCCGGCCAGACCTTGTACTTCTCGTGGACCGCGGCGGCGTCGTAGCGCTTGAACTCGCCGACGCCGAGCGTCGACGGGTAGAGGATCGTGACCCCGTCGCGGATCAGCTGGAACGTGTCCCGGTCGCCGGACACGACGAGCACCTCGTAGCCCGCCTCTGCGCCGCGGGTCGCGAGCGTCGCGAGGATGTCGTCCGCCTCGTAGTCCTCCTTGACGAGCCACTTGATCCGCATCGCGTCCAGCGCCTCCTGGAGCAGCGGCACCTGACCGATGAACTCCGGCGGCGTCTCGCCCCGGCCGTCCTTGTACGCCTCGTACTCGCGGGTGCGGAAGCTGTAGCGCGAGATGTCGAACGCGACCGCGACGTGCGTCGGCCGCTCCTCCTTGATGAACTTCAGCAGCGACGTGATGAACCCGTACGGCACCTCGGTGTGCTGCCCGTCGCTCGTGACGAAGCGACCCGCGGGCAGGAGCGCGAAGAACGCCCGGAACGCGAGCGAATGACCGTCGATGAGCAGGAGCGTAGGCTTCTCGGTGGCTGCCACGCAGCGAGCCTAGCCCGCGCCCCCGACACCGACGAGGTCCCGATGAAGCTGCCCGACGACATTCATCCCGCGCTGCGCGAGCGGCTCGAAGGGGCCAAGGGCGGCCCGCTCGTGGAGAAGATGGGCATCGAGCTGCTCGAGGTCTCCGCGGAGCGCTCGGTCGCCCGGATGCCGGTCGAGGGCAACACCCAGACCGTCGGAATCCTGCACGGCGGCGCGCACGTCGTGCTCGGCGAGACGCTCGGCAGCCTCTCCAGCGCGATCCACGGCGGTCCTGGCAAGTTCCCCGTCGGGATCGAGATCAACGCGACGCACTCGCGTTCGATCGCCGAGGGCTGGGTGACGGCGACCTGCACGGCACTCGTGCTCGGCAGGACGCTCTGCACGCACGAGATCGTCATGACGGACGACGCCGGCCGCCGCCTCTCCACGGTCCGCATGACCAACTACCTCCGCGACGCCCCCTAGCCTCCGCCCTTCCCTCCTCCCCTCTCCCCTCTCGCCTCCTCTGGCGAGGGAATCCGGCGGCGGTAGGACTTTTAGCTGCCGAAATCTCCTACGTCCGCCGAATGCCTTCGGTTCGGTAGTGGAGGCCCTGCGCTATCGCGCGGAGGGTGACCGCTCGGGCTGCGCCGGTGACGGTCTGGGCGTAGTCGAAGCGCAGGACGTGCCTGCCGCGGAGCTTGAGCTCCGCATCGAACGCGATGTCCGACCTGCGCTGCGCCGCCTGGTGATGCTCGAACCCGTCCAGTTGCACGACGAGACGCTCCCCGATGAGGAAGTCGACGGGCCGACCGAGCAACCGCGCCTGTTGCTGGAACGGAACGCCGACCTCCCGCAGTTGATGACCGAAGAGCGACTCGAGGACGGAATCGGACTGATCGCTCGCGATCCGCACGAGGCGACGTTGCCTGGGTCCGGGCCACGCGATCCGCTCCAGGAACGCACGGTCGAGGAGCCGTCGGTGGAGCGCCGACTCCCATATGACGAGTGCTTCGGCCTCCGGGAGACACTGCGCGACGTGCGAGAGCACATCCGGAACCGACTCGACGAGCTCAGAGAATCTGGTCGGGAGGATCGGCCGCGAGCGGTGAAGCCGGATACCGGGGCCAGCAGCGCGGGGGCTGTTGGGTGCGACCGACAGGTGCAGCGTCTCCGGTGGATGCAGCATCGAGAGGCCGAGATGCGCCGCGGCGGACACGCAGGCGAGGCGGCCGCCCTCTGCGGCTGCCCTGATCAGCTCCGTCGGAGCTCCCCGCGCGATGACCCATTGGCGCCCGACGGTGCGCAGACCCCGCAGGTGGTACGCGGTCAGGCCTGCATCCCGCAGTTCCCGTCGGTGCGCGATGCCGCCGTGTCGCTGGATCCAGTCGGTCGCGTTCATCGGCGAATCGTCCCGCGTCGCCCCTCACGGAGCACCTCTGAATGATCGAAATGTGGACAACGCCATCAGCCGTCCCCCTGTGAGCGCCCCGTGTCGATAGGAAATCCGGCGGAGCTAGGAGATAGCGGGGCCGAAAAGTACTAGCGCCGCCGAATTGCCTTCGGTCGCGCGGAGGTACGGCGGGGCTACTTCTTGGGGGCGAGCTGCTCGATGATCGTCTGGGCGACCTCGTGCATGGTCAGGCGGCGGTCCATCGACGCCTTCTGGATCCAGCGGAACGCGTCGGGCTCCGACAGGCCCATCTTCTCGTTGAGCAGGCCCTTCGCCCGGTCGACGAGCTTGCGCGTCTCGAAGCGCTCGGCGAGGTCCGCGACCTCCGACTCGAGCGCGATGATCTGCTGGTAGCGGGCGAGCGCGATCTCGATCGCCGGGAGCAGGTCGTTCGGCGTGAAGGGCTTGACGACGTAGGCGAGCGCGCCCGCCTCGGAGGCCCGCTCGACGAGCTCCTTCTGCGAGAACGCCGTGAGCAGCACGACGGGTGCGATGTGGTTCTTGGACAGCCGCTCCGCGGCCGAGATGCCGTCGAGCTTCGGCATCTTGACGTCCATCACGACGAGGTCGGGACGCAGCTCGGTCGCGAGCTGGACCGCGGCCTCGCCGTCCCCCGCCTCGCCGACGACATCGAAGCCGTTGTCCGTGAGGATCTCGACGATGTCCATCCGGATCAGCGACTCGTCCTCCGCGACGATCACGCGGCGGGGCGGTTCTCCCGCGGTGTCCTCGATGCTCACGCATTCACCCTACGGCTCCAGCCCGAGGCCTGGCACTAGCCTGGTCTGGCAGGCCGGTGTGGCGGAATGGCAGACGCGACCGACTCAAAATCGGTTGCCCGCAAGGGCGTGTGGGTTCGACCCCCACCACCGGCACGAGCGATCTACAGCGCGGCGAGCGCCGGCACGACCTCGTCGCCGAGCTTCGCCGCCCAGGCGGCGACGTCCGAGGTCGGGTTGCGCACCTGGACCTGGGTCACGCCGAGGTCGGCGAGCGGCTTCATCTGCTCGACGAACCCCGCGGGGTCGGCGGCGGGGTCGGCGAACGCGAGCGCCGTGATGCGGATCTCGGCCGGATCGCGCCCGAGGTCCGCGCAGTGCGCCCGGAGCACGTCGATCTTGTGCGCCACGGCCTCGGGCGCGTCGGCGAAGAGGTTCGCCTCGTCCGCGTACTGCGCGACGAGCCGGAGCGTCTTGCGCTCGCCGCCCCCGCCGATCAGGATCGGGACCCGACCGCGGGGCGGGGCCGGGTGGCAGATCGTCTCGGCGAGCGTCGTGAACGGCCCGGCGAACTCGCCGTCGTCGTCGCTCCACATCTGCTGGGCGATGCGGATGAGCTCCTCGAGGCGCTCGAAGCGCTCGGCGATCGGCGGGTAGGGCACCCCGAGGCCGATGTGCTCACGCTCGTACCAGGCGGCGCCGATGCCGAAGAACGCCCGGCCGCGGGACAGCACGTCGAGGGTCGTCGCGGTCTTCACGAGCAGCGCCGGCCAGCGATACGTGACCCCGGTCACGAGCGTGCCGAGCTTCAGGCGCTTCGTGACGCCCGCCGCGTAGCCGAGCGCCGTGTACGCCTCGAGCATCGGCTCGGTCGCCGGCGCGAAGCGCTCCATCTGGAACCAGTGGTCCATGACGGTGAGCCGGTCGAAGCCGTGCTCCTCGGCGGCGATCGCCGTCTCGGTGAACGCGTCGGGGATCGCCGACTCGCCGCCGGGAAGGGTGAAGTTCATGAAGTGCACGCCGATGTCCATGACTCGAGTCAAGCACGTGCCGCGCCGAGCGGTCCCCGCAGAATTACGGGGACCTGGTGAACGTCCCGAGTCCCCAGCGATCGAAGTAGGCGAGGGTCACGGCGGTCGCCGCTGTGCCACTGCGCGTGAATGCGGCGCTCGATCGGGAGCCGGGCGGCGCCTCCTCCCCCGACACGTCGAACGCGAACACGTCGCCATTCCACGGCTCGAGCCGGATCTCGAAGCCGCCGGTCGGGCCGAGCCGGCCGAGCAGTCCTTCCCCGTCGACCGTGATGCGCAGATCGCCGAAGTACTCG
>DATMFB010000058.1:0-4268 GCA_035556395.1 Microbacteriaceae bacterium | reverse complement strand
ACCTCGGCGCGGCCGCGCCCGCGACATGCCATGGCGGAGGGGTCCACCGATTGTCAGACCGTCGGTCAGGCTGGGATAGCGTCGAGTGGTGCAATCGGGGCGTCGCTGGGGACTCGTCGTCGCGGCCGTCGCGTACGCGTCACTGCTCGGGACCCTGGTCCAGTCGATCGCCGTCCCGATCATCGGGCGCGTCCCGGAGTACCTGCACACCACGCCCGCGGCCGCGACCTGGATCTTCACCGCGATGCTGCTCTCCGGCGCCGTCGCGAGCGTCCTGATGGGCCGGCTCGCCGACATGTACGGCAAGCGCCGGCTGCTGCTCGTGTGCCTCGCGATCCTCGTCGTCGGCTCCGTGATCGCAGCGCTCGCGCAGGAGATCATCACGCTCATCATCGGCCGTGCGCTGCAGGGCTTCGCGGTGGCGACCGTGCCGATCGCATTCGGGATCCTGCGCGACGGCGGCGACGGGCGGCGCCTCATCCGCGGAATCGCCGCCGTCACCGTGATGGCCCAGATCTCCGGCGGGTTCGGCTCGGCGATCGCCGGCTTCGTCGCCGAGCACCTGTCGTGGCAGGCGCTCTTCTGGGGCAGCGCGGGCCTCGGCGTCATCGCGGCGGTGACGGTCGCGCTCTGGGTGCCGAACGACCCGGGTCAGCCCGGGACGCGGTTCGACCCGATCGGCGCGATCGGCCTCGTCCTCGGGCTCGTCGGCGTGCTGCTCGGCGTCTCCAACGGCTCATCATGGGGCTGGGCGAGCGGTGCGACGCTCGGCTGCCTGATCGGCGGGCTCACGATCCTCGCGCTCTGGGGCTGGTACGAGACGCGACGACGTTCTCCGCTCGTCGACATCCGCCTGCTCGGCTCGCGCCCGCTGCTCCTGACCAACCTCGCCGCGCTGCTCTTCGGCTTCGGCATGTACGCGATCCTCGTCACGATGCCGCAGCTGATCGTCGCCCCGATCGAGACCGGATACGGACTCGGCGACACGGTCCTCACGGCCGGCCTGGTCGGAGCGCCGTCGATCCTGCTCGCGATCCTGGCGCCGTACGCCGCGACGTGGTTCATCCGCCGGATCGGCGCCGCGTGGACGCTGGGCGTCGGGGGAGTCGTCCTCGCGGTCGCCTACCTGCAGCTCGCCCTGTCCCACAGCTCCGTCTGGGACTTCGTCATCGCGAACGCCATCGTCACGGTCGGGCTGTCGTTCGGCATGGCCTCGATGCCCGCCCTCGTGCTGGCGCTCGTGCCCCGCGAGCAGAGCTCCGAGGCGAACGGCGTCAACACGGTCGTCCGCACCGCCGGGATGGCGCTCTCGACCGCGGTCACGGCGGCGATCATCTCCGCGGTGCTCATCGACGACGGATTCGGGGCGGGCGTGCTCCCCGCGCACGGCGCGTACTTCATCGCGTTCGCCGTCGCCGCCGCGGCGTGCCTCCTCGTCGTGCCGGTCGTCGCGCTCATCCGGGTGCCGAAGGGCTGACGCGGCGCCTCCGCCCCGCTATCCTCGGCGTCGTGACCCGCGCCGCCTCCGCCCTGCCGGCGATCGGGGCGATCGCGCTCTGCCTGGCGATCCTCGTCGGCTGCGCGCCGTCGCCGGAACCTGCCATGACCTGGTCGCCGGGCCTCGGCGGCTCGGACGGCGAGCTCATCGACGGCCCGGACGCGACCGACGAGATCGACGCCCTCCTGCACGACGGGGTGTCCCGACCGCCGACGCGGGACGGCACGGCGCCCTGGCCGTCCGAGATCCCGCTTCCGGGCGGCGCCCTGCCGGAGCCGGGCGCGCTGCCCTGCGACACCCCCGAGTACGAGGGCGCGACCGTGCTGTGCATGGTCGTCTACCCGGCTGCCTCCGCCCGGGAGCAGGTCTCGATGTACCTCGCGTACCGCAGCGCCGTCATCGATGCGCGGTTCCACCCCGATGGCTACAACGACAGCTACCAGTTCTGGGCCTCCTATGCGATTCCGCGCTGGCGGATCGCGATCGGCGGGGGAGCGGACCACCTCTCCGTCATCCTCATCTCGCGCTGACCGCCTGAGCGGGTCGCTCCCACTCCGCGCGACTACGCTGGAATGCCGTGGCACCCACCGGATTCGACCTGTTCTCCGACCGCTCCGTCGTCGCGATGCGCGTCGACGGCGTTCTCAAGGATCTGGCCGCCACGGTCCAGGGGACCGAGACGATCGAGCCCGTCGAGATCGACTCGCCCGACGGCCTCGCGATCCTGCGGCACTCCGCCGCGCACGTCGCCGCGCAGGCCGTCCAGCGCCTCAACCCGGAGGCGAAGCTCGGCATCGGGCCGCCGATCGAGAACGGCTTCTACTACGACTTCCAGATCGCCGAGCCGCTGACCCCCGAGGACCTCAAGGCCATCTCGAAGGAGATGGACCGCATCCAGCGCGCGGGCCAGCGCTTCGTGCGCCGCGTCGTGACCGAGGAGGAGGCGCGGGCCGAGCTCGCGCACGAGCCGTTCAAGCTCGAGCTCATCGGGCTCAAGGGCGGCGCCGCGGTGAGCGGCACGAATAGCGAGTCCGTCGAGGTCGGCGCCGGTGAGCTCACGATCTACGACAACGTCGACCCGAAGACCGGCGAGACGGTCTGGAAGGACCTCTGCCGCGGTCCCCATCTGCCCAACACCCGGATGATCGGCAACGGCTGGGCGCTGCAGCGGGTCGCCGGCGCCTACTGGCGCGGCAGCGAGAAGAACCCGCAGCTGCAGCGCGTCTACGGCACCGCCTGGGCGACGAAGGACGAGCTGCGCGCCTACCAGGAGCGTCTCGAGGAGGCGGCGAAGCGAGACCACCGCAAGCTCGGCAAGGACCTCGACCTGTTCTCCTTCCCCGAGGAGATCGGCTCGGGCCTGTCGGTCTGGCACCCGCGCGGCGGCATCATCCGGCACGAGATGGAGGCGCACGCCCGGGGGCGCCACCTCGCCGAGGGCTACAGCGTCGTCTACACGCCGCACATCTCCAAGAGCGACCTGTTCGCGACGTCCGGCCATCTCGCCACCTATGCGGAGGGCATGTGGCCGCCGCTGCGGATGGACGAGGAGGTCGACGAGCACGGGCACGTGACCAAGGAGGGCGTCGACTACTACCTGAAGCCGATGAACTGCCCGATGCACATCCTCATCTACAAGGAGCGTCCGCGGTCCTATCGCGACCTGCCGCTGCGGCTCACGGAGAACGGCACGGTCTATCGCAACGAGCTCTCCGGCGCGCTGCACGGCCTGACCCGCGTCCGCGGCTTCACGCAGGACGACGCCCACCTCTTCGTGACCCCTGACCAGCTCGAGGAGGAGGTCGCGAAGGTCCTCGAGTTCGTGCTCAGCCTGCTGCGCGACTTCGGCCTCGCCGAGTTCGAGCTCGAGCTGTCGATGCGCGACGACGAGAAGTCGAAGTGGATCGGCTCCGAGGCGTACTGGGATGCCTCGACCGACGCGCTGCGCAAGGTCGCCCTCGCCTCCGGGCTGAAGCTCACCGAGGTCCCCGGCGAGGCCGCGTTCTACGGGCCGAAGATCGACCTCAAGACGAAGGACGCGCTCGGGCGCACCTGGCAGCTGTCCACGGTCCAGGTCGACCCCAACTTGCCGGAGCGCTTCGAGCTCGAGTACGCCGCGGCGGACGGCTCGAGGCAGCGCCCGATCATGATCCACCGGGCGCTCATGGGCTCGATCGAGCGCTTCTTCGCGATCCTGCTCGAGCACTACGCCGGCGCCTTCCCGGTCTGGCTCGCGCCGGTCCAGGCCGTCGGCGTCCCGATCGCCGACCATCACGTCCCCTACCTCTCGGGCGTCTTCGACCGCCTGCGCGCGGCGGGCATCCGCGGCGAGGTCGACACCTCCGACGAGCGGATGCAGAAGAAGATCCGCAACGCGTCGCTCGACAAGGTGCCGTACGTGCTCATCGCGGGCGACCAGGACGAGGCGGCCGGGACCGTGAGCTTCCGGTTCCGCGACGGCAGCCAGGAGAACGCCGTGCCGGTCGACGACGCGATCGCCCGGATCGTCGACGCGATCTCGACGAAGGCTCAGGTCTGATGGCGTTCGTCGGCGACATCCCGGCTGACTACGACGGCTCCGAGTACCCGGACGCCGAGCCCTCCACGCGATTCGCGGCGGTCCCCGACGGGTTCGAGCGGCTCTGGACGCCGCATCGCATCGCCTATATCCAGGACGGGCAGATGCCCGACGAAGACGAGTGCCCCTTCTGCATCGCCCCGAGCATGGCGGACGAGGACGCGCTCATCGTCGCGCGCGGCACGCACGCCT
>DATMFB010000057.1:0-6628 GCA_035556395.1 Microbacteriaceae bacterium | reverse complement strand
CGTCGGCAACGGCAATCCTGTCGCCGGCCCGTACTTCAACATCTCGGTGCCCGAGCCGACGGGCGTCGTCGGCATCGTCGCGCCGCAGGGCGAGGTCGGCGGCAGCCTCCTCGGCCTGGTCGCCGCGATCGCGCCCGCGCTCGTGAGCGGGAACGCGGTCGTCGCGATCGCCGACGCCGCGCGGCCGCTCAGCGCGATCAGCCTCGCCGAGGTGCTCGCGACGAGCGACGTGCCCGGCGGCGTCGTCAACGTGCTGACGGGTCCGGTGGCCGAGCTCGCGCCCTGGCTCGCGTCGCACGCCGACGTCAACGCGCTCGATCTGAGCGGCGCGGGCGGCGTCGACTGGGTCGCCCTCGAGGTCGCCGCCGCCGACACGCTCAAGCGCGTGCTGCGGCCGGAATCGGGCATCCCGGCGCTCGGTCTCGACCGCGTTCTGGCGTTCACCGAGACGAAGACCGTCTGGCACACCAAGTCGCTGCTGTGAGCGCGAGCGCACGCGGCATAACGATCTTGTGAACACTGCCGTTTCGGGCCGTCCGCGTCTGAGCTGAAGCGCTAGCCTTCGGCAAAGGAAGGACGCCGCGTGACAGCCGAGCTCAAGGTCGCAACGGGGCCGAACACCCGGCTCCAGTCGCCCGCGGCGCGCGCGATCGGCGAGTCCGACCTCATCACCTATCCGCTCGCACTCGGCGGCAACGTCTTCGGCTGGACCGTCGGCGATGCGAACGCGAGGCGGATCCTCGACGTCTACGCCGACTTCGGCGGCACCTTCGTCGACACCGCCGACTCGTACGCGGGCGGGCGCAGCGAGACGATCATCGGTTCCTGGATGGCGGCGAAGGGCATTCGCGACCGGATGATCGTCTCGACGAAGGTCGGCAAGTCGCCGGATCACCCGGGCCTGTCGCCGCGCGCGGTCATCGCCTCGGTCGAGGCGTCGCTGCAGCGGCTGCGGGTCGAGACGATCGATCTGCTCTTCCTCCACATCGACGATCTGGAGACCCCGTTCGAGGAGACGCTCCTCGCGGTCGACAAGCTCATCCGGGACGGCAAGGTCCGCTACTTCGGCGGCTCCGACCACCACGGCAACCGGCTCGTCGAGGCGCGCGTCGCATGCGGGATGATGGGCGTCGCGCCGATGGTCGCGCTGCAGAACGAGTACAACCTGGTCCGCCGCACCGACTTCGAGCAGGAGCTCCGGCCGGTCGCGGACAGCCTCGGGCTCGGGTTCATGCCGCGGTTCGGGCTCGCGGGCGGATTCCTGTCGGGCAAGTACCGCACCCGTGAGGAGCTCAAGCGCACGCCGCGGGCGCGCGGGCTCGGTCAGTACTTCGACAAGCGCGGCCTGCGGGTCCTCTCGACGCTCGAGGAGATCGCCGCCGAGCAGGACGTCACGATGGCGACGATCGCGGTGGCCTGGCTGCTCACCCGGCCGAACGTCGTCGCGCCCGTCGTCTCCGCGACGAGCCCCGACCAGGTGCGCGAGCTCCTCGCCGCCCCGATGATCGGGCTGACGCGGCAGCAGGTCGCCGCCCTCGACGAGGTCTCCGCCTGGAAGTGACGCGAACCGGTCCCTGAGCGAGCGAAGCGAGTCGAAGGGCCGGATACGCTCGACGGATGCCAGGCGTGCCCCTCCCGATCGACCAGACCGAACTCCGATTCGATGCGGCGGGCGGGACGACGGTCACCCGCACCGTCCACTCCTCGGGGCTGCGCATCCTGACCGAGCACGTGCCGGGCTCGCAGTCGGCGACGATCGGGTTCTGGATCCCGGCCGGCTCGCGCGACGAGGCGACCGGCGCATTCGGGTCGACGCACTTCCTCGAGCACCTCCTCTTCAAGGGGACGCACGCGAGGACGGCGCTCGACATCGCGGTGTCCTTCGACGAGGTCGGCGGCGACCACAACGCCGTGACCGCCAAGGAGTACACCTGCTACTTCGCGAAGGTGCGCGACCGCGACCTCCCCATGGCGGTCGGCGTCCTTGCCGACATGATCGCCGACTCGGTCATCGAGCCGGGAGAGTTCGAGCTGGAGCGCGGGGTCATCCTCGAGGAGCTCGCGATGGCCGACGACGATCCCGCCGACGTCGCCGGCGAGCGGTTCGCCGAGGCCGTCTTCGGCCGGAGCCCGCTCGCCCGGCCGATCGGCGGCAGCCCGGCCTCGATCGAGGCGGTGGGACGCGAGGCGGTCGTCGCCCACTATCGCGCCCACTACCGGCCCGAGGAGCTCGTCGTGACAGCGGCCGGCGCCGTCGACCACGATGCGATCGTCGATGCGGTCGTCGCGGGGCTCGCGCTCGCCGGCTGGGACATGACGGCGTCCGCCCGCCCGCAACCACGGCGTTCGCTCGAGTCCGTCGCGATCGCGCCCGCCGTGCCCGTCGTGGCGGTCGATCGGAAGCTCGAGCAGGTCAGCCTCGTCATCGGTGCGCCGTCGATCACGGGCTCGGCGGCCGAGCGGCCGGCGCTCTCGGTGCTCAACACGGTGCTCGGGGGCGGGATGTCCTCCCGGCTCTTCCAGGAGGTCCGCGAGCAGCGCGGGCTCGTCTACTCCGTCTACTCGTTCGCGTCGGGCTACTCGGACGCGGGCGCGATCGGCATGTCGGCCTCGTGCACGCCGAAGAAGGTCGGCGAGGTCGTCCGGGTCATGACGGGGGAGTTCGAGCGGCTCGGGGCGGAGCACGTCAGCGAAGCGGAGCTGCGGCGAGCGGTCGGCTTCCTGAGCGGCGCGGGCGCGCTCGCGCTCGAGGACTCGGACGCGCGCATGAACCGCCTGGGCCGCGCCGAGATCTCGCTCGGCGAGTTCGTCGACCTCGACGAGTGGGCGGCGCGCCTCGAGGCCGTCACGCCGGACGACGTCCGAGCACTGGCTGCGCGGCTCGTCGCGGCGCCACGGGTCGCCGCGGCCGTCGGGCCCGTGAAGGAGCGCGACCTCGCCCGGTAGCCTGGTCCCATGGCATTCACCGTCGCCGTCGTCGGCGCATCAGGACGGCTCGGGAGCGTCATCGCGAGCGTCGTCGAGTCGACGCCGGGCGCCGAGCTCGTCGCCGCGCTGACCTCGAAGGACGCGATCGACGTCGCTCTCGTGGCTGACGTCATCGTCGACGCGACGCATCCCGCGGTATCGCCCGGTATCGTCGGCGCGGCCATCGAGCGCGGCAAGCGCGTGCTCGTCGGCACGTCCGGCTGGTCGGAGACCCGGCTCGCGGCGCTGCGCGCCCAGGTCGCGGCGAACGCGGGCAGCGCAGCGGTCGTCATCCCGAACTTCTCGCTCGGATCGGCGCTCGCGACGGGCTTCGCGACGATCGCCGCGCGCTACTTCGCCTCGGCCGAGATCATCGAGGCGCACCACGCGGGGAAGGTCGACTCCCCGTCGGGGACCGCGGTGCGCACCGCGGAGCTCATGGCGATGAGCGCGACGCGCCCGTTCTCCGCCCCGCACGCCGACCAGCGCGCCCGCGGTCAGCAGGTCGGCGGCATCCCGATCCACTCGCTGCGCCTCGACGGCGTCGTCGCGAAGCAGGAGGTGCGCTTCGGCGGCACGGGCGAGACGCTCACGATCACGCACGACACCGCGTCGAACGCCGCGTACGAGGCGGGCATCCGGGCGTCCCTGCTGCGCACCGCGGAGCTGTCGGATGAGGTCGTCGTGGGGCTCGACGCGGTCCTCGGCCTGACGTTCTCGTGACCGCGAACCGCTGGGGGCTCGTCAGCGTCGTAGTCATGGCGGCGCTCACGGCGCTCTACCTCGCGTTCACCATCCAGTACGCGATCATCATGATCTCGGCACCCGAGCCGATGGCTAAGGCGCTCGGGATCGCCCTCATCGTGCTCCCGCTCATCGCGATCTGGTACCTCGCGACCGAGCTGGTGTTCGTCATCCGCGGCCAGCTGCTCCTGCGCCGACTCGGGGCGGAGGGCGGGCTGCCCGTCGACGACCTGCCGCGGCTGCCGAGCGGCAAGGTCGACCCGGAGGCGGCGAAGGCGGAGTTCCCCGCCTACAAGGACGCGGTCGAGGCGGCGCCCGATTCGTGGCAGGCGTGGCTGCGCCTCGCCCTCGCCTACGACGCGTCCAGTGACCGCGGCCGAGCCCGCTGGGCGACCCGCGAGGCGATCAAGCGCTCGCGCTGACTACTGCAGCGTCGCCTCGAGCGTGATCGCGATGCCGGCGAGCGCCTGCGACACCGGGCAGTTCGCCTTCGCGTCCGCGGCGATCCGCTGGAAGTCCTCGCTCGAGAGCCCGGGGACCTTCGCGCTGACGAGCAGGTGGGAACCGGTGATCCCGGTGCCGGGCTGGAAGGTGACGGCCGCGGTCGCCGAGATCGACTCCGGCGGCGTGCCGTTGCCGGTCAGCGCATGCGCGAGCGCCATGGAGAAGCACGCGGAGTGCGCGGCGCCGAGCAGCTCCTCGGGCGTCGTCGTGTCGGAGGCCGCGCCCGAGCGGGATGCCCAGGTCACGGGGAAGCTGCCGGAGCCGGAGGCGAGCGCGACGGTGCCCGATCCCTCGGCGAGTGTGCCGTGCCACTGGGTGGTGGACTCTGAGGTGACTGCCATGCGGCGAGCCTACGTCGCGGGTACGATGAACGCCATGTGCAAGCAGATCACGTGCGAGACGTGCGGCCGCCCGACGTGGACCGGCTGCGGTCAGCACATCGAGGACGCGCTCTTCGACGTCCCCGTGGCGGACCGCTGCCAGGGGCACGAGGAGCTCGTCTCCGCCTGAGGCCGCCCCTCAGGCCGCGAGCGGGATGCTCGGCTTGATGACGCCTGCCCGCGCGAGCAGCAGATACACCTGGCAGCCGAGGCAGTAGCCGACGAAGGCCTGCAGGAACGACGCGATGACGACGAACGCCGCGGCCGCGACGAGCCCGTACGGCACGGCGAGCGCGTGCAGCACGAGGCCGATCGTCGTCAGCGCGAAGCCGACGACGAGCGCGAAGCGAGGCGGGCGCGCGTCCTCGGTCGGGACGGGCTTGCGCAGTCGCGGCTGGACGACGCGCTTGTAGAACGCGGCGAAGGGGTGCGCGGCGTTGCCCCAGAACGTCCCGGCGCCGAACGACAGCCAGAGCACGAAGACGAGGATGAACTCCGGGCTGAGCACCCGCCCAAGCAGTGTCGACTCGATCGGGTTGATGAGCGCGACGACGAGCGCGGCGATGGCGATGACGAACGTGTAGCCGCCGACCCACCGCGGTGCGCGGGAGTCGACCTTCGGGGCGGATGGCGTGGTCGGGGCTGCAGACATCAGAGGTTCCATTCAGGGGTCGGGACGAGGGCGTCGAGCACGGCATTGAGCTCATTGCGCCGGGGCGCGCCGCCGAAGCGGCTCACGAGCCGCCCGGTGCGGTCCAGCACGAACACGGTCGGAGTCTGCAGGATGTGCAGCCGCTTCGCGAGCTCGGGCCGGTGGGTCAGGTCGATGTCATGGTGGACGACGCCACCGCGTTCTCCCGCGACCTGCTGCAGGAACCGCCTGGTCGACGGGCAGGTCGCGCAGAACTCCGTCGAGAACTGGACGAGCGTCGCCGGCGCGAACTCGTCGAGCCCGGGCAGCTCGGCGGGTGCGAACGTCTCGCCCTTCGCCGCCCGAGCGCGGCCCGTCGTCGCCTTCCAGAGGACGCCGAGAAGCGCCGCGAGCAGCACGACGCCGCCGGCGATCGACAGAGCGAGGACCGGGTCCACACCACAATCTTCGTCGCCCGCGCGCGATGCGCCTCACTGTGACGGTCGGTTACTAGGGTGAAGGCGTGACCGACGCCGCCTCCGCAGACCCGCAGGAAGTCCAGTTCCGCTCCGACGTCACCGTCGAGCTCGTGCGCTCGAGCGCGCACGACTCGGATGTGCTGTTCGCCGCCCGCGTCTCGACGCTCGGCGAGCAGACCCTCGAGGCGGCCGCCTCCGCCGAGCAGGCCGGGTCGCGCGACCGGGGCCTCATCAACTACCTCATGCGGGACCGCCACGGCTCGCCCTTCGAGCACAACTCCATGACGTTCTACGTGCAGGCGCCGATCTTCGTCTTCCGCGAGTTCATGCGCCACCGCATCGCCTCGTACAACGAGGAGTCGGGCCGCTACCGCGAGCTGCGACCCGTCTTCTACGTCCCGGGTCCCGAGCGGAATCTCAATCAGGAGGGTCGACCGGGCGCGTACAAGTTCCTGCCCGGCACGCCGGAGCAGCACGAGATCGTTCAGGCGCAGACGAAGGCGGCGGCGATCGTCGCGTACGAGGCGTACCAGGCGATGCTCGCGGCAGGGGTCGCCCGCGAGGTCGCCCGCGGCGTGCTGCCCGTCGCGACCTACTCGTCGATGTACGTGACGATGAACGCCCGCTCGCTCATGAACTTCCTGTCGCTGCGCACGAAGCGCGAGGGCACGCACTTCCCGTCTTTCCCGCAGCGCGAGATCGAGATGGTCGCGGAGCAGATGGAGCGGCTCTGGGCCGAGCTCATGCCGATGACGTACGACGCCTTCAACGAGAACGGTCGCGTCGCGCCGTAATAGCCTGGAGCGCATGACTCGAATCGGCGCACGCGGTCCCGAAATCTTCCCGCTCGTCCTGGGCGGCAACGTGTTCGGCTGGACGGCCGATCGAGAGTCCTCGTTCGCGATCCTCGACGCGTTCGTCGC
>DATMFB010000056.1:0-6482 GCA_035556395.1 Microbacteriaceae bacterium | reverse complement strand
CGCGCCGTACCAGCAGGAGATCATCCAGATGAACCTCGAACGGGCCAAGCACTGAGCGAACCGCGTCGCCCGGCCGACGGTGCGCCGACCCCGGTGGTCAGGAGTGCGCCCCGACAGGAGTAGGCTTTCGGAGGCCTCCGTCCCACGACGTCGTCAGGAGAGGCGGACCCGGCCGTTCGCATCCTGATATCTAGGAAGGCCCAGCAGCGTGGATCTCTACGAGTACCAGGCCCGTGACCTCTTCGAGCAGTACGGCGTGCCGGTGCTCAAGGGGATCGTCGCCGACACCCCCGAGGAGGTGCGCGCGGCGAGCGAGCAGCTCGGCGGCGTCACCGTCGTCAAGGCCCAGGTCAAGACCGGGGGTCGCGGCAAGGCCGGCGGCGTCAAGGTCGCCAAGACTCCGGACGACGCGTACGAGGCGGCGAAGTCGATCCTCGGTCTCGACATCAAGGGCCACGTCGTCAAGCGGGTCATGGTCGCGGCGGGCGCGGACATCAAGGAGGAGTACTACTTCTCCGTCCTGCTCGACCGGGCCAACCGCTCCTACCTCAGCCTCGCGAGCTACGAGGGCGGCATGGAGATCGAGCAGCTCGCCGAGGAGCGCCCCGAGGCGCTCGCGCGCATCGAGGTCGACCCGGCCGTCGGCATCACGCTCGACAAGGCGAAGGAGATCGCCGTCGCGGCGAAGTTCCCCGCCGAGGTCGTCGACAAGGTCGCGGCCGTCTTCGTCAAGCTCTACGACGTCTACACGGGCGAGGACGCGACGCTCGTCGAGGTCAACCCGCTCATCCTCTCCGGCTCCGGCGACATCATCGCGCTCGACGGCAAGGTCTCGCTCGACGAGAACGCCGGGTTCCGGCACCCGGAGCACGAGGCGCTCGAGGACACCGACGCGACGGACCCGCTCGAGCGGCAGGCCAAGGAGCACGACCTCAACTACGTCAAGCTCGACGGCCAGGTCGGCGTCATCGGCAACGGCGCGGGCCTCGTCATGTCGACGCTCGACGTCGTCGCGTATGCGGGCGAGCGCCACGGCGGCGTCAAGCCCGCGAACTTCCTCGACATCGGCGGCGGCGCCTCGGCCGAGATCATGGCGGCCGGCCTCGACGTGATCCTCGGCGACGCCCAGGTCAAGAGCGTCTTCGTCAACGTCTTCGGCGGCATCACCTCGTGCGTCGCGGTCGCGAACGGCATCGTGCGGGCGCTCGAGATCCTCGGCGACCGCGCGACCAAGCCGCTCGTCGTCCGGCTCGACGGCAACCAGGTCGAGGAGGGCAAGGCCATCCTCGCCGGGGCGAACCACCCGCTCGTCACCATCGCCGAGAACATGGACCAGGGCGCCGACAAGGCCGCCGAGCTGGCTGCTGCGTAAGGACTGAAGAATGTCGATCTACCTCAACAAGGACAGCAAGGTCATCGTCCAGGGCATCACCGGCGGCGAGGGCACCAAGCACACCGCGCTCATGCTCAAGGCGGGCACGAACGTCGTCGGCGGCGTCAACGCGCGCAAGGCGGGCTCGACCGTCACCCACGAGCGGGCCGACGGCACCGAGGTCCAGCTTCCCGTCTTCGCGACCGTCGCCGAGGCGATGGCCGCGACCGGAGCCGACGTCTCCATCGCGTTCGTCCCCCCGGCGTTCTCCAAGGACGCGATGATCGAGGCGATCGACGCCGAGATCCCGCTCCTCGTCGTCATCACCGAGGGCGTCCCGGTGCAGGACACCGCTGAGGCGTGGGCGCACGCCCGCGCGAAGGGCACGACCCGGATCATCGGCCCGAACTGCCCCGGCATCATCACGCCGGGCGAGGCGCTCGTCGGCATCACGCCGGCGAACATCACGGGCAAGGGCCCCATCGGCCTCGTCTCGAAGTCCGGCACCCTGACCTACCAGATGATGTACGAGCTGCGCGACCTCGGGTTCTCGACCGCGATCGGCATCGGCGGTGACCCCATCATCGGCACGACGCACATCGACGCGCTCCGGGCGTTCCAGGACGACCCGGAGACGAAGGCGATCGTGATGATCGGCGAGATCGGCGGCGACGCCGAGGAGCGCGCGGCGGCCTTCATCCAGGAGTACGTCACCAAGCCGGTCGTCGGCTACGTCGCGGGTTTCACCGCGCCGGAGGGCAAGACGATGGGCCACGCCGGCGCGATCGTGTCCGGCTCGGCCGGCACCGCCGCGGCGAAGCAGGTCGCGCTCGAGGCCGCTGGCGTCAAGGTCGGCAAGACGCCGTCCGAGGCCGCGGCGCTCATGCGGGAGATCATCGCCGCCCTGTAGGCAGGTGATGGGTAAGGCGAATCCGCCTTACCCGGTGTACGGTGTCGCCATGACGACGACGCTGACGATCACGGCCAAGGGCCAGGTGACGCTCAAGAAGCAGGTGCTCGAGCACCTCGGCGTCCGTCCCGGTGATCAGGTCGAGGTCGATCTGCTCCCGGGCGGGGCGATCGGGCTGCGACAGAGGCCCACCGGCCTCGCCTGGAGTCAGATCCGCGGTGTCGGCGGCAATCCGCATGGCGTCACCGCCACGATCGCCGAGCTGAATCTCGCGATCGAGCGGGCGTGGACCGGGGCCGATCGGGGAGATCCGGAGTGAGGATCACGGCCGACACGAATGTGCTGCTGCGGATCATCACGAACGACGACCCGTCGCAGTCAGCGCGGGCCGAGGAACTCCTGGAGAGCGCCGAAGAGGTCGCGATCCCGCTCCCCGTGCTGTGCGAGCTCGCCTGGGTGCTGCGGTCGACCTACCGCTACGACCGCGCTCGGATCTCCGCCTCGTTGCGTGCCGTCCTCGGCGGACGCAACGTTCGGGCGATGCGGTGGACGGCGGAGTTCGGGCTCGACGCGCTCGATGACGGCGGTGATTTCGCCGACGCGATCATGGCGTACGACGGCGCCTGGCTCGGTGGCGACGTCTTCGCGAGCTTCGATGAGGACGCGGTCACTCGGCTGACCCGAATGGGCCACCCGGCAAGAGTGCCGTGATTCGCCGGCGCTGTCCTAGGCGCGTCTCGAACCCGCGTCCCGAGCGCCGGGTTACCGTTAGCGGGTGGCCTCGAACGCAATGACATGGGTGCGGGAGCGCTTCGCGACGGCGCCCGCGATCTACGGGCTCGTCGTGTTCCAGGTCCTCGTCGCGGCCGAGAGCGACGACCCGGAGGAGCCGCTCCTCCTGGTGCTGGTGTGGTCGCTGCTCGCGTTCCTGGGGTTCTACGTCGCGCACGTCTTCGCGGAGGTCGTCGCGCGGCACGGCTCCGATTCGCTCGGCGTCTCGGTGCGGAAGGGATTCTCGCACTCCGCGGGCATGCTCTACGCGGCGATCCTGCCGAGCCTCGCGCTGCTGGCGTGCGTCCTCACCCAGACTGACGGCGAGACCGCCTCGGACTGGGTGCTCGGGGTCGGGCTGATCGTGCTCGCGTTCCTCGGCTACCAGGCCACGGCCCTGCGGGGCCGGCCGCTGTGGGCCCGGATCGTCGGCGGCCTGCTGACGGCGCTCGTCGGCTTCGTCGTGATCCTCCTCGAGTACATGGTGCACTGAGCCGTGCCCCGCTGGCTCACCGCGATCTTCGCCGGTGCGGAGACGCTCCTCGTCCTCGCGATCGGCGTCGGCATCCCGCTCGTGACCGCGACGCTCGTGTGGGCCGCGCAGTACGGTTTCGCCGCGGACTACATCGTCATCTGGCGGATTGCCGCCGACACCTGGCTGCTCGGCCACGGCGTCGACGTGACGTTCACGCTCGCACCCGAGACGGCGGACGCGCTGGGGCTCGCCGGCGCGGGCCTGCCGGTCGACATCACGATCGCGCTGCTCGGCTTCGCCCTGCTCACCTTCCTGCTCGCGCTGCGCGCCGGGCGTCGGGTGGCCGAGGCCGGGCACCCGGTCGTCGGCGGCCTCGCCGCGGTCGCGGTGTTCGCCGGCGGGACGATCGCCATCGTCGTGACGGCGCTGCACGTCGATGCGCGCCCGTCGATCGTCCAGGGCATCCTCTATCCCGCGCTCTTCTTCGCCGCCGGTCTCGCGATCGGGATGGCGACCTCGTCGCTGCGGCCGCAGCGGGAGAGCTCCGACCGGTTCGCGCGCGCGGTCGGCCGGATCCGGGATCGCATCCCGGTCGACGTCCGCGTCGGCATCGACGGGGTCGTCCGCGGCTCGATCGCCGCGGTCGCGGGGCTCCTCGCGGTCGCCGCCGTCATCACTGCGCTCTCGATCGGGATCGCGTTCGCGCAGATGATCGCGCTCTACGAGTCCCTCCATGCGGAGATCCTCGGCGGCGCGGTGCTCACGGTCGCGCAGCTCGCGCTGCTGCCCAACGCGGTCATCTGGACGGCGTCCTGGCTCGTCGGCCCGGGCTTCGCGGTCGGGGCCGGATCGAGCGTCAGCCCGTTCGCGACCGCGCTCGGGCCGGTGCCGCCCATTCCGCTCTTCGGCGCGATACCGGCGGAGGCGCCTCCGCTCGCCTGGGTGCTGCTCATCGCGCCGCTCGCCGCGGGCCTCGTCGCCGGCATGCTCACCCACCGTCGGATCAGCCGGGTGCTGCGCGACTGGTGGGCGGTGCTCGTCGGCATCGGCGCGGGCGTCCTCGGCGGCGTCATCATGGGGCTGCTCGCCGCCTGGTCGGCCGGCGCGGGCGGGCCCGGACGGCTCGTCGACCTCGGTCCCGACGGCCTCCAGGTCGGGATCTGGGCGGCGATCGCATTCTGCGTCGCCATCGTCATCGGCATGCTCGTCGACGCCCAGGTCGAGGCCTTCGCGCGGCGCCGACTCCCGCTCTCGCGCTGATCGTCGGACGGTAGTCTGAGGGGGTGCTTCGCGTCGTCGTGCTCATCTCCGGCGGCGGCACCAACCTCAAGGCGCTCCTCGAGGCGGCCGACCACCCGGGCTTCCCCGCGCGGATCGTCGCCGTCGGCGCCGACGTGGAGGCGGACGGGCTCGCGTTCGCGGAGGAGCGGGGCATCCCGACGTTCATCGTCCCCCTCTCCGGCCATCCGGATCGGGCCGCGTGGGGCGAAGCGCTCGTCGAGCAGATCGCCGTCTGGGCGCCGGATCTCACGGTGCTGAGCGGGTTCATGCGACTGCTGCCGCCCGCCGCCGTCGCGGCCCTCTCGCCCGCCCTCATCAACACCCATCCCGCCTATCTCCCCGAGTTCCCCGGCGCGCACGCCGTCCGGGACGCGCTCGCGGCCCGAGTCGCCGAGACCGGCGCGAGCGTCATCGTCGTCGACTCCGGCGTCGACACGGGACCCGTCATCGTCCGCGAGCGGGTGCCGATCCTCGCGGGCGATACCGAGTCGACGCTCCACGAGCGGATCAAGCCGGTCGAGCGCCGACTGCTCGTCCAGGTCGTCCGCGATGTCGCGGAGGGCGCCCTGAGCCTCGAAACCCTCGCTCGCGAATCGCATCCGCGGGCCGCCCCGCCAGACAAGGAGACGCGCTAGATGTCCGGTCCCTCGATCGACCCCTCCGAGTACCGCGAACGCGATGTCGTCCCGATCCGTCGGGCGCTCGTCGCGGTGAGCGACAAGTCGGGCCTCATCGAGCTCGCCCGCGCGCTCACGGAAGCCGGCGTCGAGATCGTCTCGACCGGCGGCACGGGCGCGGCGATCGCCGAGGCCGGCCTGCCGGTCACGCAGGTCCAGGAGGTCACGGGCTACCCCGAGCACCTCGACGGGCGGGTGCGCACGCTGCACCCCGGCGTCCACTCGGGGCTCCTTGCGGACCTGCGCCTCGAGCGCCACGAGCGCGAGCTCGCCGAGTTCGGCATCTCGCCGTTCGAGCTCGTCGTCGTCAACCTCTACCCGTTCGTCGAGACGGTCGCCTCCGGCGCCGCCCCCGCGGCGGTCGTCGAGCAGATCGACATCGGCGGTCCCGCGATGGTCCGGGCGGCCGCGAAGAACCACGCGAACGTCGCCGTCGTGACCGACCCCGCGCGCTACGGCGACATCGTCGCGGCGCTCGGCGCCGGCGGCACGACGCTCCAGCAGCGTCAGGCGCTCGCCCGAGAGGCGTTCCGCCACACCGCCTCCTACGACGTCGCCGTCGCGAGCTGGATCGGCAGCGCCGTGGCGCCGGACGAGGCCGGCACCCCATTCCCCGAGTGGGTCGGCGCGACCTGGACGAAGCAGGCGACCCTGCGCTACGGCGAGAACTCCCACCAGTCGGCAGCCCTCTACGGGCAGAACGCCGGCCGCCCTGGCATCGCTCAGGCCCGCCAGCTCGGTGGCAAGGAGATGAGCTACAACAACTACGTCGACGCGGACGCGGCGGTCCGCGCGGCGTACGACCACGAGGGACCCGCGGTCGCGATCATCAAGCACGCGAATCCCTGCGGCATCGCGACGGCCGAGACGCTCGCCGAGGCGCACCTCCTCGCGCACGAGTGCGACCCGGTCTCCGCGTTCGGCGGCGTGATCGCGGCGAACCGTCCGATCGACCGCGCGACGGCCGAGTCGATCGCGCCGATCTTCACCGAGGTC
>DATMFB010000055.1:0-2523 GCA_035556395.1 Microbacteriaceae bacterium | reverse complement strand
GACGCGCGGGCAGGTCGGGTCGGAGGCATCCGGCCGCAGCGCCTTGGCGACGAGCGAGCGCACCTTGCCCGGGGTGTCGGCGCCCTCGAGCGTCGTGAGGTCGGTGAGTTGGATGATGCGGTCCAGCGCCCACGCCTTCGACGTGGTCTTGATCGAACGCGTCCCGAGCCCCGCAGAGCGCTGCTCCAAACCGACGGCGTCGACCCCCGGCAAGCCGTGCAGATACCGGCGCAGCGTGACGTCGTCCGGCTCCCCGCCGAGCATCTCGACGACACCGAGGCGGCCGCCGCGAACCGAGTCGAGCTCTTGTGAAGTCATCCGGCGATCCCGCTCCCAATTGCACAGTTGCGCGCTACGTCACAGTAGACCAGCCCGATGAAACTCGCATGGGACCCCATGCGGGCCGCCGAAGCGCTTGTCAAGCCGCTTCACCTGCGGGCGGCGGCTGCATAGCGTTCTGCCATGAGCGACGTCACCATTTTCGCGCCGTCTCCCATCCTCACCGTCACCGTGGAGGACCATCCCGACGGCTCCGAGATCCACGTGCACCCCGGCGGACAAGGGGCATGGCAGGCGCGCATGCTCGTGCGACTCGGCGTGCGCGTCACCATGTGCTGCGTGCTGTCCGGCGAGATCGGCGTCGTCGTGCGCCACCTGCTCGAGGACGAAGGGATCGAGGTCGAGGCGGTCGAACGGGAAGGACGCGGCGCCGCCTACCTGCACGATCGCCGGAGCGGCGAGCGGCGCGAGATCGCCGCGGAGCACGGCGACCCGCTCGGCCGGCACGATCTCGACGAGCTCTACGGCACCGTGCTGCGCCGCGGACTCGAATCGAAGGCGACCATCCTGAGCGGACCGTCCGACGAGGCGGCGCTGCCGGCCGACACCTACCGGCGACTCGCCGCCGACCTGCGAGCCGGAGGCGCGACCGTGATCGCCGACCTCGCCGGCGAGCGGCTCGCCGCCGTCCTCGACGGTGGCGTCGACCTGCTGAAGGTGAGCGACGAGGAACTGCGCGCCGACGGTCTCGCCACCGCGGACGACCTCGGCTCGATATCCCACGCAATGCACGAGCTGCGCTCGCGCGGCGCCAACGCCGTCATCGTCACCCGCGCGGGAGAGCCGTTCCTGCTCGTCGACGACGACGGCGTGCTCGAAGTCACCCCGCCGCGCCTCGAAGTCGCGGACCATCGCGGCGCCGGGGACTCGCTCCTCGCCGGCACGGTCGCCGGCATCGTGGGCGGCGAGCGACCCCGCGACGCCATCACGCTCGGTGCGGCCGCCGGAGCCCTCAACGTCACGCGCCACGGGCTCGGCACCGGCGACGCCGACACCGTCGCCAGCCTCCGGTCGAGGGCGACCACCCGCGTGCTCGACGAGCACGCGGACGAACGCGCCGTCAGCGGTCGGCTGAGCCCCGAAGGCCTCGCCGCACTCGCCACGCCGCGGGACGAGGAGGAGTGATGCGCGTCCTCATCACGAACGACGACGGCATCGAGGCGCCAGGACTGCTCGCACTCGCCAGCGCGGCCCGCGACGACGACCATGACGTCGTGATCGCCGCCCCCGCCCACCAGTCGAGCGGATCGAGCGCCTCGATCACCGCGAACGAGTCAGATGGACGGATCGAGGTCGAGACCCGCGAGCTCGACGGCCTCGCCGGCGTGCCAGCCTTCGCCGTGCACGGCGGACCAGGGCTCATCGCCCTCATCGCCGCACGTGGCGCATTCGGCGACGCACCCGATCTCGTCCTGTCCGGCGTCAACCACGGCGCAAACGTCGGTCGGGCGATCCTGCACTCCGGGACCGTCGGCGCCGCACTCACCAGCGGACTCAATGGCGCCTGGGCCATCGCCGTCTCCCTCGATGCGGGACTGCGACCCCGCGAGTTGCACTGGGACGACGCCGCGCGCACGGCCCTCGACCTCGTCCCCCGGCTCACCGACCTGCCCCGCGGCGCCGTGCTCAACGTCAACGTGCCGAACTCGGCGGCGCCGCACGGGATCGCGGAAGCGCGGCTCGCGCCCTTCGGCATCGTGCAGACGACGCTCACCGAGCGCGAGACGAGCTACGTGCGACTCGCCGTCGAAGACCTGCCTCACGTGCCCGAGCCCGGGACCGACGCGGCGCGGCTCGCGGACGGCTGGGTCACGGTCACCCGCATCACGCCCGTCGCGGATCAGCCGCTCGGGATCGGGCTCGAATCGAAGAGCGGTCACACTGAGGGAACGTTGGAACCAGGCCGCTTGGGGTGTGGTCACGAAGCTCCCGTAACGTGATCGTTGATCCTCAGGGGGTTTTCGACGCTCGATGTCGACCCGTGATGGGAACCTCTTCGTTCCTCGGTGGATTTGGCTGTTTCTACTGATTCGTCGAATCTAATTTCTACTGATGAGTAGATCCCTACTTCTACTGATTGGTAGACTTATCTTCCGACTCGAGGAGGTGAGCGATGCGTGAGACCGACGCCGTGTGGCGAACCCTCGGTGATGCTGCCCTGTCCGGTCGCCGCGAGTGGAAGAG
>DATMFB010000054.1:0-2140 GCA_035556395.1 Microbacteriaceae bacterium | reverse complement strand
AACGCGAACGCCGTCGCGGAGTTCGCCGTCGGCCTCATGATCGCCGCGATGCGCGGGCTCGTGACCTCCGCCGAGTCCGTGCGCGCCGGGCAGTGGTCGCGGATCACCGGGCCCGAGCTCTCGGGGGCCACCGTGGGCATCGCCGGATTCGGGACGATCGGCCGCCTCGTCGCGCGGCGGCTGTCGGGATTCGACGTGCGCCTCATCGCCTGGGATCCGTACCCCGACGAGGAGGCGGCACGTGCGCTGGGAGTCGAGCTCGTCTCGCTCGACGCTCTCGTGAGCGGCGCCGACGTCCTCTCCCTCCACGTCCCGCTCCTGCCCGAGACGCGACACTTCGTGAACGCGGACCTGCTCGCGCGCATGAAGCCCGGCAGCTATCTCGTCAACACTGCCCGCGGCGGGCTCGTCGACGAGGACGCCCTCGTCGACGCACTGTCGTCGGGACGGCTGCGCGGCGCCGCGCTCGACGTCTTCGCGGCCGAGCCGCTCCCCGTCGACCATCCGCTGCGCACCCTGCCCGGCGTCGTCGCGACAGGACACGTGGGCGCCGAGAGCCACGAGGCCTACGCGGCCATCTCGGTCGCCAACGCGACCTCCATCATCGCGGCCCTGACAGGGCCGGCCGCCTCCCGGAAGGAACTGTCATGAGCGGGCGCAAATTCGACGATCTCCGAGCCATCGAGGAGACCGGCTGCGTACTCATCGTCCGGCTGCCCGACGGCGCGGACGCGCTCGAGGTCGCGCGTGCGGCCATCGACGGCGGCATCCGCGCGATCGAGATCACCTACTCGGTCCCCGGCGCCCTCGACATCGTCCGGACGCTCGCCGACGAGAACCGCGGGCGCGACGTGCTCGTCGGGGTGGGCACGGTGCTCGACGAGCACGCCGCGTACGCCGCGATCCTCGCGGGCGCGAGGATGCTCGTCAGCCCCAACCTGGACCCCGGCATGCTGCGTCTGGCCGATCGCTACCAGGCCGTCACGGTCGGCGGGGCGTTCACCGCGACCGAGGTGGTCGGCTCGCTCGAAGCCGGAGCGGACTACGTGAAGATCTTCCCCGCCGAGCTCGGCGGCCCGGACTACGCGAGGACACTGCTGGCTCCGCTGCCGCAGGCACCGCTGGTCCCGGCCGGCGGAGTCACCGTCGCCAACGCGGCGGACTGGTTCGCCGCCGGCGTCGCGGCCGTCGCCGTCGGCAGCTCGATCACCAAGGCGGCGGCGGGCACGGGCGACTACCGCGCGGTGACCGCGGCCGCCGAGGACATGCTCGCGGCGATCGCGCACGCACGCTCGGCCGGCGTGTGAGCGCGGACACCGCGCCCGAGGAGTCCGGCGACCGGTTCTGGACGGGGCCGGTCGCCGGGCGCAGGCCACAGGGCGATCCGCCGCGCGATGGACTCGCCGGGCCGTCGCTGACGGTGTTCGTCGGGCCCGCGGGCTCGGGGAAGTCATCGCTGGCGCTCGCGTACGCACGGCATCGCCATGCCGTCTACCTCGACAAGGACGCCCTCGCGAGCCCGCTCGTCGGCGCGCTGCTGGATGCCGTCGAGCTCGACCCCGCGGCCCGCGACGAGAGCGAGTTCTACACCGACCAGGTCATGGCCCTGGAGTACGAGGGGATGCTCGCCGTCGCCGGTGACAATCTGCGCCTCGGCCGCGAGGTCGTGCTCGACGCTCCCTTCGCCAAGTACCTCGCAGACCCCGGCTTCATGGAGCGGACCTCGCGTGCCCACCGGTGGCCCGTGGGGCTCCCGCTCCTCGTCGTCCAGGTGAGCGTGCCCGCCGATGTGCGCCGTGAGCGCCTGCGTCGCCGCGGCCTGCGGCGCGACACGTGGAAGCTCGAGAACTGGGAGCGCCACGAGTCGTCGGCCGCGGCCGAGTGCCGGTGGCGCGGTGCCCGCGTCGTCGACTACGACAACTCGCGCGACACGATCGACCTGGCGGCTCTCGAAGACGCTCTGGCGCTGTCCTGACGGCACGCAGGCAGAGCCCGCTCAGCCCCCGGCGAGCACTTCGGCCGCGCGACGCCTGACCTCCGCCTGGAGCGCGGCGCGCACGACGCCCACGGCCGCCGTCGCCGCGCTCTCCCGCCGCGCAGAGATCCCGATCTCGAGCGTGTACGTGACCTCCTCGGCGAG
>DATMFB010000053.1:0-3562 GCA_035556395.1 Microbacteriaceae bacterium | reverse complement strand
GACGAGGATCGGCGCGAAGCACTCGGTGCGGAAGAGATCGTCGCCGGAGTCCGCGGCGACGTCGATGACGAGCCGGCCGCCGTGGTCCTCGGCGGTCGGGTGGCTCGCGCGGATCGCCGTCATCCTCGCGGCGGCGCCCGGATACCACGGGGGGCGCGGGGCGAGGCGATCGAAGACGGCGCGCACGGCGGCGAGGAACTCGGCGCGCTGCGGCCAGTCGCTCGACACGACGAGCGTCTGCGCGGCGATGCAGTTGTGGCCGGCGTTGTGCAGCCGCATCGTCGCGACATGCTCCGCCTGGTAGGCGATGTCGGCGCGCGACCACCGGCCGGGCACGACGATGACCGGCGAGACGCCGCCGAGCTCGCTCGTGATCGGCTTCGTCAGCAACGGCTCCCCCGCGGCACGTCGGCGCTCGGCATCGGCGCCCTCGCCCCAGACGATCCGGTCGTGCGTCGCCGCGGAGCCGGTGATGTGCACCTTGTCGATGTCGTCGTGCGCGGCGAGGGCGCCGCCGACCGCGGCGTCGCCGACGACGACCCGCGCGACGCCGAACTCGATGAGCGGACCGAGCGCGGCGCGATAGACCGGGAGCAGCGCGTCGAACGTCGGATTGAGCTTGAGCAGGCCGGCCCGGTTCTCCGCGACGAGCTCGGTGAGCAGGTCGAGTGGGCCGATCGCGGAGATGTTCCCCGCGCCGAGGACGAGGGCGACGCCGCCGGAGACGCCCTGCACGCGCGCGCCGAGGCCGGCTTCGGCGCGCACCTGGGCCTCGGTCACGCCCGGCGGCATCCAGATGTCGGCCGTCAGTCCGTTGAAGAGCACCCGCTGCGGGAGGTCCTCGGGCAGCACCCGGAGCGCCACCCGATCGCCGGGCGCACGCCGGAACCGGACCTTCGACAGCGTCGTGCCCCGGCTCGCGAGGTCGATGAACGAGGAGGCATATGCGTCGAGCGTGTCGAGCATCCCGTACGGACCGGTGAGCCACTCCTCTGCTGCCGGGCGCGAATCCGGATCGAGCCCCTTCGCGACGGCGGCCGTCTCGGCCCACTCCCGCGCGACGTCACCCGTGGCCGCGTAGGTGTCGATGAGCAGGCGAGCCCGATCGAGGGCGCCGAGCGCCGCCCAGCGCTCGGCGCCGAGTCGGAGCTCGTCGATCGCGGCATCGAGCTCGGGTCTCGCCGAGACAGCATTGATCGTCACGCGCCAAGGCTAGCTCTGCACACGAGTCGAATGCCGTGCGAGCGGGCTACCCTGCTCGAATGGACGGTGCGGTCGAACGCCTCGGCGTTGAGCTCGAGGATCTGACCGCACGGATCGCGCAGCGCATCGTCGAGCAGGTCCCCGAGTACCAGGTCGATGCGGTCGCCCGCCAGATGCTCGTCCCCTTCCTGCGGCAGAACGCCGACGAGGTCATGCGCGTCCTCCGCGGCATCGAGACGACGACAGCCGCCGCCCGCAACGTGGCGCTCGTCGACGCGGTCGCAACCGACCTGAGCCTCGACGCGGTCGAACGAACCTATGCGATCGCTCGGGACGCATTCGCCGACCGATTGCGCGCGCTCGCCGCAGACGACGAAGACCTCGCCGGGCCGCTTGCGCGGCTCGATGAGGCCTACGTCATGGTCCTCGAGGCGATTCGCGACGAGTACCGCGCCGCGAAGGAGCGGCTCGAGCGGGAGTGAGCCTCAGACCTCGGCGGGCACGGGCTCGGCCGTGGTGGCCGCGTCCCTCGGTGCCGCCGAGAACGTGAACTGACCGTCCTCGAGGTCGACCTTGATGTGGTCGCCCGTCTTGAACTCGCCGTAGAGGATCTTCTCCGACATCGGGTCCTCGACCTCGCGCTGCACGGCACGGCGCAGCGGCCGCGCACCGAGCGTGGGGTCCCAGCCGATCTCCGCGAGCCGCTCCTTCGCCGCGGGGCTGATCTCGATCGACATGTCCCGCTCGTACAGGCGGTCCTTGAGCCGCTTGATGAAGAGGTCGACGACCAGGAGCAGTTCCTCGTGGGTGAGGTGCGGGAAGACGATGACCTCGTCGACGCGGTTGAGGAACTCGGGCCGGAAGTTCTTCCGAAGCTCCTCCTTGACCTTGCCACTCATCCGGTCGTAGTCGTTCTTCGTGTCGGCGTCGGCCTGGAAGCCGACCGGACCGTTCGTGATGTCCTTCGTGCCGAGGTTCGTCGTCATGATGATGATCGTGTTCTTGAAGTCCACGACGCGACCCTGGCCGTCGGTGAGACGACCCTCCTCGAGGATCTGCAGGAGCGAGTTGAAGATGTCCGGGTGCGCCTTCTCGATCTCGTCGAAGAGCACGACGGAGAAGGGCTTGCGCCGCACCTTCTCGGTGAGCTGACCGCCCTCCTCGAAGCCGACGAAGCCGGGAGGGGCTCCGAAGAGGCGGGAGGCGGTGTGCTTCTCGCCATACTCGGACATGTCGAGGGTGATGAGGGCATCCTCGTCGTCGAAGAGGAACTCCGCGAGCGCCTTCGCGAGCTCGGTCTTGCCGACACCGGTCGGGCCGGCGAAGATGAACGAGCCGCCGGGACGCTTGGGGTCCTTGAGGCCGGCGCGGGTGCGGCGGATCGACTTCGCGAGGACGCTGATCGCCTCCTCCTGGCCGATGACGCGTCCGTGGAGCGCCTGCTCCATGAAGCGCAGCCGGGCCGTCTCCTCCTCCGTGAGCTTGAAGACGGGAATGCCGGTCGCCGCGGCGAGCACCTCGGCGATGATGCCCTCGTCGACCGTGCCGGTCGACCCCATCTCGCCGGCCTTCCACTGCTTCTCGAGGCGCAGGCGCTCGCCGAGGAGGTTCTTCTCCTCATCGCGCAGCGACGCGGCCTTCTCGAAGTCCTGGTCCTCGATCGCCTGCTCCTTGCGAGCGCGGACGTCGGCGATCTTCTCGTCGAATTCGCGCAGCTCGGGCGGGCTCGAGAGGATCGAGAGGCGCAGTCGCGCGCCGGCCTCGTCGATCAGGTCGATCGCCTTGTCCGGCAGGAAGCGGTCCTGCACGTAGCGGTCGGCGAGCTTCGCGGCGGCGACGATCGCGTCGTCGGTGATCGAGACCTTGTGGAACGCCTCGTACTTGTCGCGCAGTCCCTTGAGGATGTTGATCGCGTGCGGGACGGTCGGCTCGTGCACCTGGACGGGCTGGAACCGGCGCTCGAGCGCCGCGTCCTTCTCGAAGTGCTTGCGGTACTCGTCGAGCGTCGTCGCGCCGATGGTCTGGAGCTCGCCGCGCGCGAGGAGCGGCTTGAGGATCGACGCCGCGTCGATCGCGCCCTCGGCTGCGCCGGCACCGACGAGCGTGTGGATCTCATCGATGAACACGATGATGTCGCCGCGCGTGCGGATCTCCTTCGTGACCTTCTTCAGGCGCTCCTCGAAGTCTCCGCGGTAGCGGGAGCCGGCGATGAGCGAGCCGAGGTCGAGCGAGTAGACCTGCTTGTCCTTGAGCGTCTCGGGCACGTCGCCCTTGACGATCGCCTGGGCGAGGCCTTCGACGACGGCCGTCTTGCCGACGCCGGGCTCGCCGATGAGCACGGGGTTGTTCTTCGTCCGGC
>DATMFB010000052.1:0-5432 GCA_035556395.1 Microbacteriaceae bacterium | reverse complement strand
CGAGAGGTTGACCGCGATGCGGGCGAACGGGATGTACCGCGCCGTGAAGATGAGCGCGGCCGGGCGTCGCAGGACGAGGTCGCGCACGCGTGCGATCGCCGCGCCGGTGCGGCCCTCGCGCTGCCACCGCCAGCGCTCGAGGCCGACCGCGCGGCCGATCGCGTAGCAGGCCAGGTCGCCCGTGAGCGCGCCGAGCGCCGCGACCGGGATGAGCAGCGAGAGCGACGGCGTGCCGGTCGACGCGCCGAGCGCGCCGAGCGCCGCGACCGCGACCTCGCTCGGGACGACGACGAGGAAGGCGTCGGCGACGACGAGCCCGTAGAGCGCGGGGTAGAGCCACCACGAGCCGATGAGCGCATCGAGCCAGGGGATGCCCACGCGACAAGTCCTACCGGCCCCGGGTGAACGGCAGGCGACGGCCCGCGTGCGAGGTGACCGGACGCGGACGGCACCGCGAACGTCATGTGAACCTTCGGTGCTCGAGCCCGTCCCGAGGCGAGCGCGACACCTGGAGCGCGGATCCTGAAGCCATGCGAGTCGCCCTGGTCGCCGAGACGTTCCTCCCGCAGATGAACGGCGTGGTGAACTCCGTCATCCAGGTGCTGCGCCATCTCGAGTCGCGCGGGCACGAGGCGGTCGTGGTCGCGCCGCGCGGGACGAGCGAGCCGGACGCCGCATCCCTCCACGGCGCGGACATCTCAGCCCTGCGCTCGGTCGCGGCCCCCGGGTACCCCGAGGTCCGGCTGACGTTCGCGACCGCCGCGCGGATCGGGACGGTCCTCCGCGAGGCGGCGCCCGACGTCGTGCATCTTGCCTCACCGTTCTTCCTCGGCTGGCAGGCGCTGCGCGCCGCGGAGCAGCTCGGGATCCCGAGCGTCGCCGTCTACCAGACAGACATCCCCGGGTATGCGAAGCGCTACGGCTACCGCGCGCTCGCGCCGGCGCTCGACGCGCACGTCGCCCGCATCCACGGTCGCGCGACGCTCAACCTCGCGCCGTCGAGCGCATCGATCGGTGCGCTCGACGACCTCGGCGTCGGCCGGGTGCGGCTCTGGGCGCGCGGTGTCGACGGCGAGCGCTTCCATCCCTCGAGGCGCAGCGACGCGCTCCGACGCTCGCTCGCCCCGAACGGGGAGCTCCTCGTCGGCTACGTCGGCCGGCTCGCGCCGGAGAAGCAGGTCGAGGACCTCGCGGCGCTCGCCGGGATCCCCGGCACGCGGCTCGTCGTCGTCGGGGACGGGCCCAGCCGGGCCGCGCTCGAGCGCCTGCTGCCCGACGCCGCGTTCCTCGGCTTCCGCAGCGGCGAGGACCTCGCGCGCGCGGTCGCCTCCTTCGACGTGTTCGTCCACCCGGGCGAGAACGAGACGTTCTGCCAGACGATCCAGGAGGCGCTCGCGAGCGGGGTGCCCGTCGTCGCGACGGGCCGGGGCGGGCCGCTCGACCTCGTCGAGTCGAGCCGGACGGGCTGGCTGTACCGCCCCGGCGATCTCGACGACCTGCGAGCGCGCGTCCGGGACCTCGTCGGCGACGAGGCGAAGCGGCGGGCGTTCTCCGCAGCGGCCCGCGCCTCGGTCGCGCATCGGACCTGGACGCGGCTCGGCGACCAGCTGCTCGGCCACTACGCGGACGCGATCGCGATCCGCGCCGGGCGACCGGTCGAGGCCGCAGCGCCGCCGGTCGAGCCCGGCCTCCCACCCGCGCACCCGCCGCGCTGGCACCGCTTCGTCGCGCTCGGGGACTCGCTGACGGAGGGCCTGAGCGACTCGTCGCGGCAGGCGCCGGGGGAGTTCCGGGGGTGGGCAGACCGGCTCGCGACCTACCTCGCGCGCAGCGGCGGGCGGACGACCCCGCTGCACTACGCGAACCTCGGCGTCCGCTCGCGTCGCATCGCCGACGTCGTGACCGAGCAGATCCCGCGGGCGATCGAGCTCCGCGCCGACCTCGTCGCCGTGCTCGTCGGGGCGAACGACCTCGCGGGCACGCGCACCCGCCCGGAGGCGGCCGCCGAGCGGCTCGGCGATGGGATCAGGGCGCTGCGGGCGAGCGGCGCGGATGTGCTCATCGTCACGCCCTTCGCGCCCGTGCGCTGGTATCTGCGCGGCGTCGACCGCAGGTTCGCCCGCTTCGGGGCCGTGCTGCGGCGGATCGCGCGCGAGACCGGCTCGATGCTCCTCGACTTCCGCACCGATCCCGTGTGCCACGAGCAGCGGGCTTGGGCCGACGACCGCGTGCACCTCTCATCGCACGGTCATCGCGTTCTGTCGTATCGCGCGGCCGAGGTCCTCGGGATCCCCGGTGCGCTCGAGGTCGGCGCACTCGACATCGCGATGCACGCCCCTCGAGTCGAGCCTTCTGGCCTCGATCAGGAGTCGGAGCCCGGGATGCACGACGCCTGGATCCGCACGCTCCCATGGCTGCGCCACCACATGCTCCCGTGGGCGCTGCGGCGGCTCCGCGGCCGCACGGCCGGCGAGGGCCTCGGCCCGAAGCACACCGCCCTCATCCAGCTCCCCACCCGCTCGGCAAGCCCCTCCGCCCCCACGCGCACCTGACCGTCGTCACTCGCTCCGGACGCGGGGAGGCGTGAGCCAGGAGGGGAGAACGCCAGGGGCTGAGCGGGAGAGCTCAGCTGCTCTTGCGGCGGAACTCGCGCTTGCCGCCGACCTTGCCGTGGGTCGCGCCGGAACCGCCCTGCGTCGCACCGACGCCGGGGCCGGCCCCGCCGCCCTGCTTCTTCCGCTCGAGCGCCTCGCGGAACTTCGCCTTGGGGTCGTCGGCGGCCGGCGAGCCCGGCGTGTTCTCGAGTTCTTCGGACATGGCTCGAGTCTACGTCGGCGCCCTGGCGCGCCCGGCCCCGATCAGGCGGCGACTGCTAGACTCGCAGTCGCAACACAGGAGCAGGCGGGCACGAAGCTGGTCTACGGTGGTGGCCCCCCGGCAGGACGCCGGTGGGTTTCGACTGTAAACCAGAGCCGGTCCCGGCGGCATAGCCGCGATCCCTTCCTGCCCGCTCCTGCTCCTTTCTGATGAAGGACGCGTGCATCGCGTCCATGACGAAAGGATGGGAATCCCTTGGAGGGTCCCGAAATCAAGTTCGCCGAAGCCGTGATCGACAACGGCAAGTTCGGCAAGCGGGTGGTCCGGTTCGAGACCGGCCGCCTCGCGCAGCAGGCGCAGGGCGCGGTCGCCGCGTACCTCGACGAGGAGACGATGCTCCTCAGCGCCACCAGCATCGGCAAGAACCCGCGGGAGGGCTTCGACTTCTTCCCGCTCACGGTCGACGTCGAGGAGCGCGCGTACGCCGCGGGCAAGATCCCCGGCTCGTTCTTCCGCCGTGAGGCCCGGCCCTCGACCGAGGCGATCCTCGTCTGCCGGCTCATCGACCGCCCGCTGCGCCCGTCGTTCGTCGCCGGGATCCGCAACGAGGTGCAGATCGTCATCACGGTCCTCAGCATCGCGCCCGACGAGTTCTACGACGCGCTCGCGATCAACGCCGCCTCGGCGTCGACGCAGATCAGCGGCATCAAGTTCTCCGGCCCGATCGCCGGTGTGCGCCTCGCGCTCATCGACGGCCAGTGGGTCGCGTTCCCGAAGTTCTCGCAGCTCGCCGACGCGGTCTTCGACCTCACCGTCGCCGGTCGCGTTCTGGACAACGGCGAGGTCGCGATCATGATGGTCGAGGCCGAGGCCACTGAGGCGTCGTGGGAGCTCATCCGCGGCGGTGCCATCAAGCCCGACGAGGACCGCGTGGCCGAGGGCCTCGAGGCCGCCAAGCCGTTCATCAAGGTGCTCGTCGAGGCGCAGGCGCAGCTCGCCGCGCAGTCGGCGAAGGAGATCGTCGACTACCCGCTCTTCACCGACTACTCCGACGCGGTCTACGACGCCGTCGCGGGCCTGGCCTACGACGAGCTGAAGCCGATCTACCAGATCGCCGACAAGGTCGAGCGGCAGAACGCCGACGACGCGCTCAAGGCCCGTGTCAAGGACGCCATCGCCGCGAAGGTCGAGGCCGGGGAGCTCCCCGCCGAGGCGAACTCGCAGGTCTCCGCCGCGTACAAGTCGGTCACGAAGAAGATCGTCCGCACCCGGATCCTCACGGACGGCGTCCGCATCGACGGCCGCGGCCTGCGGGACATCCGCGCACTCGACGCCGAGGTGCAGGTCATCCCGCGCGTCCACGGCTCGGCGATCTTCCAGCGCGGCGAGACGCAGATCCTCGGCGTCACGACGCTGAACATGCTGAAGCTGGAGCAGGAGATCGACTCGCTGAGCCCGATCAAGAAGAAGCGCTACCTGCACCACTACAACTTCCCGCCGTACTCGACCGGTGAGACCGGCCGCGTCGGCAGCCCGAAGCGGCGCGAGATCGGCCACGGCTTCCTCGCCGAGCGCGCGCTCGTGCCGGTGCTCCCGACCCGCGAGGAGTTCCCCTACGCGATCCGACAGGTGTCCGAGGCGCTGAGCTCGAACGGCTCGACGTCGATGGGCTCGGTCTGCGCGTCGACCCTCTCGCTGCTGAACGCGGGCGTGCCGCTGCGCGCGCCCGTCGCCGGCATCGCGATGGGCCTCGTCTCCGACGAGGTCGACGGCGAGACGCGCTACGCGACCCTCACCGACATCCTCGGTGCGGAGGACGCGCTCGGCGACATGGACTTCAAGGTCGCCGGCACGCCCGAGTTCGTCACGGCGCTCCAGCTCGACACGAAGCTCGACGGCATCCCCTCGGACGTGCTCGCCGGCGCGCTCAAGCAGGCCAAGGAGGCTCGCACGTCGATCCTCGGCGTCCTGAACGAGGCGATCGACGGACCGGACGAGATGGCGCCGACCGCACCGCGCGTCATCTCGGTGCAGATCCCGATCGACAAGATCGGCGAGCTGATCGGCCCGAAGGGCAAGACGATCAACGGCATCCAGGACGAGACCGGCGCCCAGATCTCGATCGAGGACAACGGCACCGTCTACATCGGCGCGGTCGACGGCCCCTCGGCCGAGGCGGCCCGCGCCGCGGTCAACGCGATCGCCAACCCGCTCAACCCGGAGGTCGGCGAGCGGTTCCTCGGAACCGTCGTCAAGATCGCGACCTTCGGTGCCTTCGTCTCGCTCACCCCGGGCAAGGACGGCCTGCTGCACATCTCCGAGGTGCGCAAGATCGTCGGCGGCAAGCGGATCGACGCCGTCGAGGACGTCCTGGCGGTCGGCCAGAAGGTCCAGGTCGAGATCACCAAGATCGACGACCGCGGCAAGCTCTCGCTCTCCCCGGTGGTGGCCGACGAAGCCGCCGAGGGCGGGCAGTCCGAGGCGACGGCCGACGCCGCGGCAGCAGCCGAGTAGGAATGGCCGCCGTCATCCTGCCGCTGGCCGGCAGCCTGAGGAATGCCGGCTCCAGCGATGGGATCGGCGGCACGGACCCGACCTTGGTCCACGGCGAACCG
>DATMFB010000051.1:0-3137 GCA_035556395.1 Microbacteriaceae bacterium | reverse complement strand
GGCGACCCGCCGGGGCTCGTCGGTGTCATAGTCGGCGGGCCGGCCGGTGTCGATCTGGCAGAAGTCGCAGCGCCGGGTGCACTGGTCGCCGCCGATCAGGAACGTCGCCTCACGGTCCTCCCAGCACTCGTAGATGTTGGGGCATCCGGCCTCCTGGCACACCGTGTGCAGTCCCTCGTCCTTGACGAGCGCGCGCAGCGACAGGTATTCGGGTCCCGTGCGCGCCCGCGTCTTGATCCACTCGGGCTTGCGCTCGATCGGGGTCTGCGCATTGCGCGCCTCGATCCGCAGCAGTCGGCGCTCCCCCTGCTCGCCCGCGAGCTGCGCCCCGTTGGTGATCGCGCTCATGCGAGCACCGCCGCCCCGGCGAGGCTCGGTCCGACGACCTGCTCGAACCGGGCCATGATGCGCGGCGCGACGTCGCTCGGGGTCACCTCGCGGCCGAGCTCCCGCGTGATGCTCGTGACGCCGGCGTCGGGCAGTCCGCACGCGACGATCGCGTCGTAGGCCTCGAAGCCGTTCGAGCAGTTGAGCGCGAAGCCGTGCGTCGTGACGCCGCCCGAGACGCGGATGCCGATCGCGGCGATCTTGTCGATGCCGCGCAGCCACACGCCGCTGCGGCCCTCGACGCGCTCCCCCGCGATCCCGAGATCGGCGATCGTGTCGATGAGCAGCTGCTCGAGGCGCCGCACGTAGGCGACGACGTCGACGGGCTCGGCGAGACGCACGATCGGGTATCCGACGAGCTGCCCCGGTCCGTGCCAGGTGAGCTTGCCGCCCCGGTCGACGTCGATAACGGGCGTGCCGTCCCTCGGTCGCTCGTGCGGCTCCGTGCGCTTCCCGGCGGTGTAGACGCTCGGGTGCTCGAGGAGGATGACGGTGTCCGGCGCCCGACCGCTCGCAACCGCCGCGTGCATCGCACGCTGCTGCTGGAGGGCCGTCGAATACGACACGGAATTGGCGCTTAGTCCCGTGTCGACGAAGTCGACCACGCCCCCACCCTATGCGGGGCCGCCGGGACTTGTAGATGCGAGACAACGCGATGGGGTCGCGTTCGCGCGATTCCTCCACCGCGCACCCGCGCCCGGCTGACAGGATGGGACGGTGATTGTCGTCGTCGCGCCCGGACAGGGCTCGCAGACCCCCGGATTCCTCGCCCCCTGGCTCGAGCTCGACGGGGCGCGCGAACGCCTCGAATCGTATTCGGAGGCGTCGGGGGTCGACCTCGTCGCCGCCGGGACCGAGTGGGACGCCGACGCGATCCGCGACACGAGCGTCGCACAGCCGCTCATCGTCGCCGCGAGCCTGCTCGCCTGGGATGCCCTCACGCGCGACGGCGCGAAGCCCGCCGGCGTCGCCGGCCACTCCGTCGGCGAGATCGCCGCGCTCGTCGCCGCGGGTGTGCTCTCGGTCACCGACGGGATGCAGCTCGTCGGCGTCCGCGGCCGCGCGATGGCGGAAGCCGCCGAGCTCGAGCCGAGCGGCATGAGCGCCGTGCTCGGCGGCGAGGCCGACGAGGTCGTGGCGCGGCTCACCGCGCTCGACCTCACCCCCGCCAACTACAACGGCGGCGGCCAGATCGTCGCGGCCGGGGCCCTCCCGGCGCTCGCCGCGCTCGCCGAGGAGCCGCCCTCGGGCGCGCGGGTCATCCCGCTGCAGGTCGCCGGCGCGTTCCACACCCGCTACATGGCGTCCGCCGTCGAGGTCCTGCACGCGCAGGCGCACGCGCTCGATACGGCCGACCCCGGACTGACGCTGTGGACGAACCGCGACGGCGGCGTCGTGACGAGCGGCGCCCAGGCGATCGAACTGCTCGTCGGCCAGGTCGCGAACCCGGTGCGCTGGGATCTGTGCCAGACGGCGTTCTCCGACGCCGGCGTGACGGGCATCATCGAGCTCGCACCGGCCGGCACGCTCGTCGGCCTCGCGCGACGCACGCTCAAGGGCGTGCCGACCGTCGCGATCAAGACCCCCGAGGACCTTGAAGCCGCGCGTGCCATGATCGTCGGGGAGGCGTGACGATGGCACAGCTGGCGCAGACGACGGGCCCGAAGGGCTCCCGCATCCTCGCCTACGGGGCGGCCCGAGGCGACCTCGAGGTGACCAACGATGAGCTCGTCGGTCCCATCGACTCCTCGGACGAGTGGATCCGACAGCGCACCGGCATTGTCACCCGCACGCGCGCCAGCCACGGCGTGCTCGCTCTCGACCTCGCGACGGAGGCCGGCCGCGAGGCGATCGCGACCTCGGGGATCGATCCCGCGCAGATCGACCTCGTCATCGTCGCGACCATCTCCAACGTGCGCCAGACCCCCTCGATCTCCGCCGTCGTCGCCGACCGCGTCGGCGCCAACCCGGCCGCCGCCTACGACGCGAACGCCGCTTGCGCCGGCTTCTCCTACGCCGTCGCGCAGGCCGACGCGCTCATCCGCGCGGGCGCCGCCCGCTACGCCCTCGTGATCGGGGCCGAGAAGCTCTCCGACATCGTCGACCCGACCGACCGCTCCATCTCGTTCCTGCTCGGCGACGGTGCCGGCGCCGTCGTCATGGGACCGTCCGACGAGGTCGGCATCGGCCCCGTCGTCTGGGGTTCGGACGGCGCGAAGGCCGACTCCGTCGGGATGAACGCGACGCTCATCGAGTACCGCGACGGCGAGGCCGAATGGCCCACACTGCGCCAGGAAGGCCAGACGGTCTTCCGCTGGGCCGTGTGGGAGATGGCGAAGGCGGCGCGCCGCGCGATCGAGGCCGCCGGTGTCACCCCCGACGACATCGCCGCGTTCGTCCCCCACCAGGCCAACATGCGGATCATCGACGAACTCGCCAAGCAGCTCAAACTGCCCGAGCACGTCGTCATCGGCCGCGACATCGCGACCACCGGCAACACCTCGGCCGCGAGCATCCCGCTCGCGACCCACCGGCTCCTGCAGGAGCATCCCGAGCTCTCCGGCCGCCTCGCGCTGCAGATCGGCTTCGGCGCCGGGCTCGTCTACTCCGGCCAGGTCGTCCGATTGCCGTAATCTCGATCCTCGAGACTTTTTCGAAACCACCCAACCCAAGGAGAACACCATGGCGCAGTCCACCGAAGACGTCCTCGCCGGCCTCGCCGAGCTCATCAACGAGGAGACCGGCATCGC
>DATMFB010000050.1:0-3877 GCA_035556395.1 Microbacteriaceae bacterium | reverse complement strand
TCGCCGCCTCGCCGGGCGCGGTGACGGCGTCGTGGTAGCGCGCCTTGAGGTCCGCGATGCGGCCCGCCGTCGTCGAAAGGTCGGGGGTCGCGCCGGGCGCGTCGCCCTGAGCCTGGCCGGGGGTCATGTCCTCCACGATAGCGATCCCGTCGGCGCGCGCGTTGGAAGGAGGAATGCATGAACCAAGGCCGGATTGGGAGGATTCCTCCTAGTTTCGCCAGTGCGTCCTTGCCCCGCGCGACCCAGTACGCTCGGCGCGTGATGGCCGTGGAGTGGGTGGGGCGCACCGAGTCGACCAATGCCGAGCTGGTCCGCCGCGAACGCGTGGCCGCGCAGCCGCACCTGCACGCCCTCGCGACCCTCGATCAGACGCACGGTCGCGGCCGCCTCGGCCGCACCTGGACCGCGCCCCCCGGCTCGGCCGTCGCCCTCTCGGTCGTCATCCGGCCGGGCTCGATCCCGCCCGACCGGCTCGGTCTCCTCACCCTCCTCGCCGGGCTCGCCGCGCGGGACGCCGTCGCGTCGCTGCTGCCGACGCGCGACGTCAGCGTGAAGTGGCCGAACGACGTGCTCATCGACGGGCGCAAGGTCGCCGGCGTGCTCGCCGAGGTCGAGCCGAGCACGGGAGCCGTCATCCTCGGCGTCGGCGTCAACACCGCGATGACGCCCGCGCAGCTGCCCGTGCCCACCGCGACCTCCATCGCGATCGAATCGGACGCGGAGTCCGACGCGACCACCGAACCGCGCGCGCTCGCGGAACGCGTCGTCACCGCGTTCCTCGCCCGCCTGACCGGTCTCGTCGACCGCTTCGAGGCGGCCGGTGGCGACCTCGACGCCGCCCGCATCCGGGAGGAGCTCGAGGCGGCCTGCGGCACGCTCGGCGAGCGCGTCGCGGTCGAGCAGCCCGGCGGCGTGACGACGACGGGCCTCGCGCTCGGCATCGGGCCCGATGGCGCGCTCATTGTCCGAATGGATGGTTCCGACGGGTCCACCGCGATCCTGGCGGGCGATGTCACGCACCTGCGCTATCAATGAAGGGTGACGCCGTCCGAGCGTGACCCCGAAGCGGTCGTAGCCGATCTGCGGCCCAGTGTCGCCGCACTCATACTGCCGACGATCCTGCTCATCGCCGCCGTGTCGGCCCTCGCCTACTTCGGGCCGCGCCTCGCCGAGCCCTGGCAGCAGTGGGCGGTCGCCGGTGGGGCGGCACTCGTCGTCGCGTTCGGGTTCGTCGTGCCGCTGTGGTTCTGGGCGTCGCGGCGCTACACGGTGACGACGCGGCGGACGATCCTGCGCGACGGCATGATCGTGCGGCGCCGGCGCGAGATCCTGCACGCCCGGGTCATCGAGGTGGCGATGCGCCGGGGACCGGGTCAGGCGGTGGCGGGCAGCGGCGACGTCGTGCTCGAGCTCGGCGGCCGGCATTCGGCGGTCCTCCACTCGGTGAGAACGCCGGCGCTCGTCCAGGCGGCGATCAGCGATCTGGTCGAGGAGCAGCGAGCCGATCGGGAGTACCGGCGGGCGAACTCGGGCGAGCAGCCCCAGCTGTGACGACCTCGGCCGGCTCCCCGGAGGCGGTCAGTGGCGTCCCGCGTCCCGGGTGGAACACCCACAGCCGGTAGAACGTGAAGCGGAACAGGGTCCCGAGGATGAGGCCGATGACGTTCGCCGAAATGTTGTCGGCGAATTGCGAGGTGTGGCCGAGCAGGTAGTGGGACACCCAGAGGCAGCCGAGCGGGATGAGGGCGCCGAGTGCGCTGACGAGCACGAACTCCGCGCCCTCGCGCACGAGCTCCCGGCGGCGCTCGTCGCGGAACGTCCAGTAGCGGTTGCCGATCCAGTTCGCGATGATCGCGAGCGCCGTCGAGATGACCTTCGGCCAGATCGGTCCCCACTCGGGGTACCACCAGCGCAGCAGGTTGAAGACCCCGACGTCGATGACGAGGCCGACCAGGCCGACGATGCCGACCTGGGTGAACTGTCGCGCGATGGTGCGCAACCGCCCCGGGAGTCGCCCGAGGATGGCGTTCACCGCGGCGGCCATGCGGTCGAGGAATGCGCGCACTCTTCCCCCGGGGACTCTCTCTGCGGTGCGCCGATTCTATCGACGCGGGTGGAGGCTTCCTGGACGTCGTAGGGTGGGTGCCGTGGTCCTGCGGGTCGGAGTCATCGGCGGCGGTCAGCTGGCCAGGATGATGATCCCCGCGGCCGTGCGGCTCGGCGTCGAGATCCGCGTGCTCGCCGAGAGCGAGGGCTCGTCGGCGGCGCTCGCCGCGACCGCGGTCGGCGACTACCGGGATGCGGCGACGGTGCTGGCGTTCGCCCGCGATGTCGACGTCGTGACGTTCGACCACGAGCACGTGCCGCAGGAGGTGCTCGCGGCGCTCGTGGCCGCGGGCGTCGCCGTGCGGCCGGAGCCTGAGGCGCTGCGCTACGCGCAGGACAAGCTGCAGATGCGCGCGCGCCTCGCGGAGCTCGGTGCGCCGCAGCCGGATTGGGCGGCCGTTTCGACCGCCGAGGATCTCGAGCTCTTCATCGCCGATCATGGCGGCGTCGCGGTCGTCAAGACACCGCGGGGCGGCTACGACGGCAAGGGTGTCCGGGTGGTGCGCTCGGCCGCCGACGTCGCGGATTGGCTTGCGGCGGGGGAGCCGCTGCTCGCGGAGGAGCGTGTCGGGTTCCTGCGGGAGCTCGCGCAGCAGGTGGCGAGGCGGCCGTCCGGCGAGCACGTCGTGTATCCGCTGGTCGAGTCGGAGCAGCGCGACGGGGTGTGCGCGGAGGTCATCGCACCGGCGCCGCATGCCGGCCGGGTGGCGCAGGCGGCGGCGCGGGTCGCTGTCGCGATCGCCGACGGGCTCGACGTGTCCGGCATGCTCGCCGTCGAGCTCTTCGAGACGGGGGACGGTCGCGTTCTCGTCAACGAGCTCGCGATGCGCCCGCACAACTCGGGGCACTGGTCGATCGAGGGAGCCGTGACGGACCAGTTCGAGCAGCACCTGCGCGCGGTCCTCGACCTGCCGCTCGGTGCGACGGACATCCGGGCGCCGTGGACGGTCATGGTGAATCTGCTCGGGGGTCCGGCCGACGGTGATCTCGACCGGCCGCGTCGGCGTGCCTTCGCGGACCAGCCGACGGCCGCCGTGCACCTGTACGGCAAGACCCCGCGCCCTGGCCGCAAGGTCGGCCACGTGACGGCGTCCGGCGCCGACCTCGACGAGGTCGCGTTCGTCGCCCGAGCCGCCGCGACCGCCTTCTCCTGACCTCTCCGCCCTTCGAAAAACGCGAGTGGCGCGGAGTGCCGCGGCGCGTTCCAAGGGTCGCGCGGGTAGCGTGACCGCGTGGCTGAGAACGCGATCGTCGCCGTCGTCATGGGGTCCGACTCCGACTGGACGACGATGCAGCGCGCGGCGGAGGCGCTGACCGAGTTCGGCATCCCGCATCACGTCGAAGTGGTGTCCGCGCATCGCACGCCGGAGAAGATGATCGCGTTCGGCAAGGGGGCCGCGGCGGCCGGGTTCCGCGTCATCATCGCGGGCGCCGGCGGCGCCGCCCACCTGCCCGGCATGCTCGCGTCCGTCACGACACTGCCCGTCATCGGCGTGCCCGTCGCGCTGAAGACGCTCGACGGCCTCGACTCGCTGCTGTCGATCGTGCAGATGCCGGCCGGCATCCCCGTCGCGACGGTCGCGATCGGCGGTGCGTACAACGCCGGGCTCCTCGCCGCGCGGATCCTCGCGACCCACGACGCGGACTTGACGTCGAAGCTCGCCGAGCATGCCGCCTCGCTCGCGGCGCTCGTGGAGGAGAAGAATCGGGCGCTGACGGAGTCCCTGTGAGCTCCCGACCGACCCCTGGCGCGGGGAGCGCCCCACTCGCC
>DATMFB010000049.1:0-1810 GCA_035556395.1 Microbacteriaceae bacterium | reverse complement strand
GCGCTTCAGCTCGCGCACCTCAGCCTCAAGATCTTTGATCCGCTTCGCGTCCCCGGTCGTCACTCCGGGCCGCTCGCCACGGTCGACCGCGGCCTGCTTGCACCACCCATACAGCGTGTCCTTGTTCACCCCGACACGCGGCGCGATCCGCACCACGGCCTGGTTCATCGTCAACGCCTCATCGGCCTTCTGCGCCTCCAGCACGAGCCGCACGGCCCGATCCTTCAGCTCCGGCGGATACTTCCTCGGAGTGGTCATGGTCTCCATCCTTTTGGATCAAGACCCTCCACCAAACCCGGGGCGATTCAAGCCGCCTCGCCCGCCATCTCGACGAGCTCGAGACCGGAAATGGCAAAACCGCTACACCGGCTCGACACCGCCCGGACTGCTCCCGTCTGAGGACCTCGCCATCAAACTCGCAGCCCGACGCACCGCCCGCACCGGCTCGCCCGTTATCGATACCAGCTAACTCACACCAGCACTCGATACCCGCGACGAGACGTCGCATTCAGCGTGACATCCAGGCGTCAGCCTGCCCTAAAACGCAGCCAACGCGTCACCTGCACGAACAAAGAGCCGCTCGGGCACCGCCCAAGCGGCTCTTTCGCTTCATGCGCGAGCAACTCACCGCAGAAACCAGATCGCGACCCCAAGTACTCACCATCCCCAGACAGTTCTTAGGACAGTTCTCAGGACGACCTGTTTCGTCGGGCTGACAGGATTTGAACCTGCGACCCCTTGACCCCCAGTCAAGTGCGCTACCAAGCTGCGCCACAGCCCGTGAACAGCCGTACGAGTCTACCCGGTCGGCGCGCGAGGGAGCGACGACGCTCTCCGCCGGCTGTCCGGTCCGAACGCGAGCGCCCATGGTGGCAATGGCGGGAGGCTAGAACGGCGCCCGCATGCTCTCGACGATGCTCTTCGTCATCGCGGTGACCGGGACGTGCTTCATGACTGCGTTGATGACGGCGGAGACCGTGCCGTGCTCGACCATCATCACCTTCGCGAGCATGCGCGAGTCGTTCTGATTCTTGACGACGAGATCGTGGACGCGCTCGCTCCAGCGCGCGACCGCGGTCGGGGCACTCCGCGCATCGGCGAGCGAGAGGTCGTAGGCGAGCGCGGCCGCCGCGCGAAGGGCGTTCGAGGCGCCGACGCCGGCGGTCGGCAGGAAGCCGACACCCGCATCGCCGACGAACGCGAGGCGATCGTCGAGCGCGGTGATCGCCGGCGCGCGCACGTCGCTCATGGTCCACAGGAACGGTATCGCGCTGCCGTCGCCCCACAGCCCCTCGATCGCCGCCGCACCCGGAGCGTTGCGCTCGATGTGCTCGCGGAGCACGCGCAGCTTCTCCTCGGGACTCGCCTCGTGCGCAGGCGAGTGCGCACGCGGGACGCCGACAGCGACGTTCACCCGACCGGGCATGGGGTAGAGCCCGACGAACGCCGACGGTCCCCAGTACTCCGACGCCGTGCCCGCCGGTCCGGTGTCGGCAGGCGCCCACCACATCCATGCATCGAAGCCCGTGTCCTTCGGCGCAACCTCGCCGAAGACGGCAGTGCGGAGCGCGCTGTGCATGCCATCCGCCGCGATGACGACGTCGCCCTCGAAGGTCTCGCCGGACTCCGTCGTCACCACGGCGCCCTCGCCGGAGCGCACCACGTCGACGGCCTTCGCCGCGAACCGGATACATCCGTCCGGCACGCGTGAGGCGAGCACGTCGATGAGGTCCGCACGGCTGACCCCAAGCATCGGTCCGAAATCCGCGAGCAGCTCGCTGAGATCGACGGTCTGCAGCTCGCGGCCGTC
>DATMFB010000048.1:0-8522 GCA_035556395.1 Microbacteriaceae bacterium | reverse complement strand
ACCTCCCCGATCAGCGGATATCCGGCGAAGAACACGGGCGTCCACAGGCCGTTGAGCACGAGCTGCACGCCGAAGACCGTGAGGACGCGCCGCGCAGCGTTCGGCTCACCGGCCCGATATCCCGCCCGCCAGATCAGCCATCCGGCGAGCGCGATCAGGAAGTACAGGGCGCTCCAGACCGGGCCGAAGACGGCGTTCGGCGGATCCCAGGCGACCTTGTTCGCGGTGGCGTACCACCCGTCCACGTTGGCGGTCGACGCCAGCGATCCGAGCACGGCGATCAACGCGACCAGGACGAGCAGCAGGGCGCCGACACCGATCTGCCGGGCGACGGACGGGCGTTCGCGCATGGCGAGTCCTCCTCTGTGCGGGTCCGCCACTGTATCAAGCGGCCCCAACAGCGGGAGGCGGATGCCCCGCCAAAGGGCCGGCGCCATCTCGTGTTGCGGCTGGGCCGCCGACGGCTGAGCATGGTGACATGCCATTCGATCGAGTCGTCACCGGCGCTCAGGCCGACTTCCCGGCGCGCACCGCCGGTCAGGGCGGCTTCGCCTACGCGAAGCACCAGGTCATCGAGAAGGCGGGGAACCAGCTCCAGGTGTCCTTCATGGAGATCCCGCCGGGCAGGTCGGCCTTCCCCTACCACTGGCACGAGGCGGTGACCGAGGCGTACGTCATCCTCGCGGGGCAGGGACGGGTGAGAACGCCGGACGCCGAGTTCGATGTCGGCCCCGGCCAGGTCGTCGTCTTCCCGCCGGGACCGGCCGGCGCGCACCGGATCACGAACACCGGTGACGTGCCCCTGCGCTACGTCGACCTCGACACGACCGATGATCCCGACGTCTGCCACTACCCCGACTCCGGCAAGACCGCGCGGATCTCCTCGCTCGGCACGACCATCTGGCGGGACGCCGACGCGACGGGCTACTACGACGGGGAGCCGGACGCCTGAGCCATCGGTCCGCCGCACCACCCTCCGGGGGATGCTAAGCTAGGTGTCCGCGACGCGGGGTGGAGCAGTTCGGTAGCTCGCCGGGCTCATAACCCGGAGGTCAGAGGTTCAAATCCTCTCCCCGCAACGATGAGAAAGCCCCTCCCACTGCTCGGGAGGGGCTTTCGTCTTGGCGAGGGAGCGACATGAGCGGTGCACGACGGACCCCTGAGGTGTACCAGAGGAACGCGCTCGCGCCGGGTCTCCTGGCGGCCGTCGTGCTCGTGGTCGCCACGTTCGTCGTCGGAGCCGACTGGTTCACGGTCGTTCGCTACCTCGTCGCCATCCTGGCGCTGATCGTCGCGTGGTTCGCGGTGCAGGCCCGCCAATGGTGGTGGCTCGTCGTGTTCGTCGCGATCGCGGTGCTGTGGAATCCGGTCCTGCCGTTCCCCTTCAGCGGTCCGATCTGGCTCGCGGCTCAGGCGGTCGCCGCTGGGGTGTTCCTGATCGCCGGGCTGCTGATCAAGATCAAGCGCGATCCGTCAGCTGAACCGCGAAGTGCTCGCCGATGACCTCGAAGACGTTCGCGAGCACGGACTGCACGGCGATAGCCAGGAGTAGGAGGCCGAAGACGCGGGTCAGGACCTCGAGGCCCGCCGGCGTGAGGATCCGAGCGATCCACGGCCCCGCGGCGTAGATCGCGGCGACGGCGACGCCGACGAGGATGCACAGGCCGGCGCCGACGAGCCACTCCACCCAGTTGTCGTAGCTGTGGGAGAACGTGATGGCGAGCGCGATCGCGCCCGGACCGGCGAGCAGCGGGATCGCGAGCGGGACGACGACGGGCGAGCGACCGGCCGCATCGGTCGTGAACGAGGACGACTTCGCCGTGACCATGCCCCACGCGACCGCGCCGATGAGGAGTCCGCCGGCGATCTTGAATGAGTCGATGTGGATGTCGAAGACGTCGAGGAGGAACTGCCCGGCGAGCAGCGCGACGACGAGCACGGCGGCGACGGCCAACCCGACGAAGACCGCGGTGCGCCGCTGCCGGCTCGGCGTGTATCCCGCCGTGAGCCCCAGGAAGATCGGGAGCGTCCCGAGCGGGTTGGTGATCGTGAGGAGGCCGACGCCCGCGGTCACGAGCGACGTGACGCTCAAGTGGGCGTCGACGGGCGCGAGTTCGATGCCATCCATTCCGCTGTGAATCTATCGGTTCTCGCGCGAATAGCGAGCGGTTGATCCGCCCGCCGTCTCGCGTTGCTCAGCCGAGCATCAGAGCTTGTGCGTTCTCGGTCGACGAATCGTGATCGCGAGCAGTGCCGACCCCATCGCACCGAGCAGGAGTGCCACGGCGAGCATCTGCGGGCCCACCCGGTCGCCGGTCGGCGGCAGCTCCGCCATCGTGACCGTCACGCCCGCCGCGCCGCAGCCCGTGGCGGCGCCGGGGGAGGCGACGACCTGGTTCTGCGCCGTCGCCGACAACGAGCCGGGCCCGACGACACTGCCGACGAACTGCAGCATCGCGGTGCCGCCGATGAGTGTCGTCGTCGGCGCGATCGGCGTCACGCCGGCACCGCTGATCGGGGTGATCGGCAGCGTCGGCACGAAATACCCGCTCGTCGGGGTGCCGCCGGCGGTCTGCGTGATCGCTGCGGTCACCGTGAGGTCCTCGCCCTCCGCGACGCTGCAGGCGCCGAGGGTCATCGTGAAGACGAGCCAGTCCGGCTCGTCGTAGCCCGCGGCGATCGTGTCGCAGCCGGTGGTGCCGGGCCCGGCGTTGCAGCCGTACCAGTTCGCGTTCGGGTTCGCGAACGCGCCCTCGACGCCCGTCGTGTTCCCGAGGATCGCGTTGGCGGCGAACAGCGCCGGCGAGTCCATCAGACTGATGCCGACGCCGTTGTCCTGCACGAGGTTGCTCGTGATCGACTGGGCGCCCTTCACCGTGATGCCGTAGTCCGCGTTGCTGACCCGGTTGCCGGTCGCCACGACCCCGGGACCGCTGATGTCGACGCCGAGATAGAGCCCGGACGAGCCGAGGACCGCTTTCGGATCGCCGAGGAGACCGGTCACGTCGTTGTCCTCGATGAGGATCGGGTTCGACGCGGTCTGCCGTTCGTAGACTCCGGCCTCGTTGCCGGAGATGGTGTTCCCCCTGATCGTGACCGGCCCGGTCGGGGACGAGACGGAGATGCCGACCGAGATCGAAGCCATGTCGCCACCACAGCCCGGACCGCCGACCTTCTCGTAGCGATTGTCTCGGATGATCGAGTCGATGACGGTCGTCGGGCCCTGGATCTGAATGCCGTTCATCGCGATCTCGCAGACCCAGCCGTGACCGATGACCTCGACGCGCTCGATGTGGGCGCTCGAGTTCGGGCGCACGACGACGCCGACCTTCTGGTATTCGGAGACGACGCTGTCCAGCAGTGTCAGCGAACCGGTCTCAGGGGGGACGGTGGATCCGACCAGGATCCCGACGCCGCCCTGCGCCCCGGACAGCGGATGGTTCATGATGCCGGTCACGACGCTGTTCGTCATCGTCAGGTCGGCGCCGCCCACGATGAGCACGCCGACCGCGTAGGGCGGTGGGGAGGGATCGGAGATCGGCCCGCTGCCCTGCACCGTCACTCCGGAGATGGCGACCGTCGCGCCACCGCGCACCGTGACGTACGGCATCGTGCTGTTCACGGTCGCGAGCGGGCTCGGACCACGGTCGATGAATGTCGTGCCCGCGCCGTCGCCGAGGATCGTGGTGCTCTGGGTGATGTCGACCTGCTCCGGATAGTGCCCGGCCGCGAGGTGGACGGTGGTCGGCGCGGTCGCGAGCCCGGCGGTCAGTGTCGCGAAGGCGTCGGTGCCGATGGTCTTCGTCCCGCTCGGGGTCGCGACCGGGGTGCCGTTCGGCTGGCCGATCCAGTCGTCGTCGACCCAGACGTCGCCGGCGGCGTGGGCGGGTGCGGCGACCACCAGCAGTCCGGCGATCACCGCGAGCAGCATCGTGGACAGGGCAGCCGCGCGCAGGCGCGCGCGTTTCATCGTCGAGGGCTCCTCATTCGGGTTCGGAGTCCGGCTCTGGATCTAGGCTCACGCCATCGGCCCAGCATTCGGGTTTGGTCCGACCGTATCGGCGCACAGGCCTGACCGCAGGCCCACGTTCGAGGGTCGGGTTGCTGGTGCCGTCAGCTTGACGGGGTCGTCCCTAGAGTCGTGTTTCGGCGTACCGCTCGAGCGCGGCGCGGACGAACACGGCGCCCGCCTCGCCGCCGTAGTTCGCGGCGAACCGCGGGTCCGCGACGTACATCGCCGCGAGTCCCGTGACGTAGGCCCTCCGGCTCGCCGGATCGGTCGCGGGCGTGCCGGGGACGGCCGAGAGCCAGGCGACATGGCGTGCGGCGAGCGCCTGCGCCTCGGCCGCGTGCGGGTCGGCACCGGAGGCGGCGAGGTCGATCCAGTCCTGGTTGAGGGATCGCAGGGCCTGCTGCCACTCGGCCTGCTCGGCCTCGGTCTTGGACTCCCACCAGGTCGCGCTCGAGGCGTATGCGTCGGCGCCCCACCGGCGTTCGACCTCCTCGCGGTACTCGGTGTGATCGAACCCGTCGAACATCGTCTCCATCGTCAGTGCCCCTTCGTGCTGCATCGCGGTGAGCGTCCGCTCGATCGAGCCGATCTGCCGGTCGAGCCGGGACTGCTCGTCCCGGAGCCAGCCGACGTGCGTCCGCAGCGCCGACTCGGTGTCGGTCTGCCGGGAGAGCACCTCGGCGATGACGGGCAGGCTCAGGCCGAGCTCGCGCAGGAGCAGGATGCGCTGAAGCCGGACCATGGACTCCTGGTCGTAGTACCGGTAGCCGTTGCTCCCGATCCGCGCGGGCGTGAGCAGCCCGATGTCGTCGTAGTGACGCAGCGTGCGGCTCGTCGTACCGGCGGTCCGGGCGACGTCCTGGATCGACCATTCCATGGCGATGACTCCTTCAGCGTGCTGCTTCCGAAGACGACGATAGAAGTTGACGTTACGTCAAGGTCAAGCGACTCAGTAGACCCAACGGGTCCGCGCCACGATCTCATCGTCGTCGGCATCGCGCAGCAGCGCGGCCTCCGCGCGGCGGAGAGCGACGAACGCCTCGAACCGGGGTGCGCCGAATGCCTGCCGGAGGACGTCGGACGCGACGAGCGCGTCCACGGCGGCGTCGACGGACTCCGGGAGCCGTCTCGCGGTCGAACCACCCGCCGGATCGCCGACGATCGGCTCGGGCAGACGGGCGTCGGTCTCGATCCCGCCGAGCCCCGCGGCGATGAGGGCGCCGATGGCGAGATACGGGTTCGCAGCGAGATCGAAGGACTTGACCTCCATGTTCGCCGAGCCGGACTCGGTGCCCGCGAGGCCGGCGATGAACCGGATCGCGGCCTCCCGCGCCTCGACGCCCCAGGCCTGATAGGCGCCGGCCCAGTGCGAGGGGCGCAGCCGAAGATGGCTCGCGACGCCGGGCGAGCCGATCGCGGTGAGCGCGGGCAGCTCGCGGAGCACGCCTGCGGCGAACCCCTCCGCCTCGGCCGTCAGGCCGGCCGGTCCCGGACCGCCTGCGAACAGGTTCTGCTCGCCTCGCCAGACGCTGAGGTGCACGTGGCCGCCGTTGCCGACGGTCCCCGCGACGACGCTCGGGGCGAACGACGCGGCCATCCCATGCGAGCGCGCGACCGCGCGGATCGTCTGCCGCACGAGGACGCTCGTGTCCGCCGCCTCGACCGGCCCGGCGGCCGCGACCGAGACCTCGAACTGCCCGCTCGCGTACTCGGGGTGCAGCTGCTCGACGACGATGCCCTGGGCGGCGAGTGCCACGAGCAGGTCTCGGCAGAACGCGGCGGTGTCGATGAGGCGGTCCATGCCGTATCCGGCGCCGGACGTCGCCGGGACGAAATCGGGCAGCGCATCGAGGCGACCGAGCGCGAACTCGATCTCGATGCCGACGAGCGCGCGCAGGCCGGCTGCGGCGAGGCGCTCGGTCATCTCGCGGGCGAAGCCGCGCTGGTCGACGGCATACGGCTCGCCGTCGAGCCCGATCCGGTCGGCCGGCGCCCAAGCCCAGCCGGGGCTCGCGTGCAGCGCGACGAGGCGTGCCGGGTCGAGCACGAGCCGGAGATCGCCGTCGGGGGTCGCGAGCGGGCTGCCCATCGCCATCGAGTCGTCGAAGAGGAATGCGTCGAACGACGGGGAGGCCCCCACCCCGTCGCGCGCGGCCGCGACGAGCCGATCGATCGGGACGGACTTGACGCGGGTGATGCCGGAGTTGTCGACGAACGTGATCGCGACGCCGACGACGCCGGACTCGCGCAGGGCCTCGGCGCGCGCCGCGACATCCGTCGTCCCCGCCCGCTCCCGCGTCACGCCGCCAAGACTATTCCCGCACCTCACCCAACCAGCCCGTGCTCATACGCGTAGATGACCGCGTGGATGCGGTCGCGCAGGTCGAGCTTGGCGAGCACGCGTCCGACGTGGCTCTTGACCGTCGCCTCGCTGAGGAAGAGCTCGGCGGCGATCTCGGGGTTCGACCTGCCCCGGGCGATCGCGATGAGGACTTCGCGTTCGCGCGCGCTGAGGGCGGCGGTCGGGTCGGGGCCCGTGTCCTCGGCGGGGATCCGCGACCCGAAGAGGTCGAGCATTCGCCGCGTGATCCTCGGGGACATGACGGCCTCGCCCGCGGCGACGGCGCGGACGGCGTCGACGAGGTGCTCGGCCTTCGAGTCCTTGAGCATGAACCCGCTCGCTCCGGCGCGCAGGCCTGCGAAGGCGTACTCGTCGAGGTCGAAGGTCGTCAGGATGAGCACGCGGGCATCGGGGAGCGCCTGCGTGATCGATGCGGTCGCGGCGATGCCGTCGAGGCGCGGCATGCGCACGTCCATGAGGACGACGTCCGGCCGGGTGCGACGGGCCTCCTCGACGGCCTGCGCGCCGTCGGCCGCTTCGGCGACGACCTCGATGTCCTGCTGGGCGGCGAGCGCCATCCGGAAGCCGAGTCGGATCAGCTCTTGGTCGTCCGCGATGAGGACGCTGATCACGATCGGCCGCCCTCCGCGTCTGCACTCGCACCTGGACCGGCGCTCTCGCCGAGGGGGAGCGCCGCCTCGACCGACCAGCCACGACCGTCCCTGCGCGGTCCCGTCGTGAGCGTACCGCCGAGCGCGGCGACGCGCTCGCGGAGCCCGAGGAGCCCGTGGCCTGTGCCGGCCGGCTCGGTCGGGAATCCGGCGAGTCCGTCGTCGGTGATCTCGGCGGTGAGCACGTCATCGTCGACGCCGATGCGCACGGCGACCTCGGTCGGTCCGCGGGCGTAGCGCAAGGCATTCGTGAGCGCCTCTTGGACGACGCGATAGACGGCGAGCTGCACCGCTGGGTCGGGGGCCGGCGATCCGTCATGCCGGTAGGCCACCGGGACGCCGAGCGAACGGAATCGGTCGATGAGGTCGGGCAGGTCGGCGAAGCCGGGCTGCGGCGCGATCTCGACATCGCCGCCGAGGACCCCGAGCATGCGGCGCATGTCGACCATCGCGGCGCGACCGGTGTCGGCGGCCTTGCGCATCGCCTCGGCGGCGTCGGGCGCGGCCTCGTCGGCGGACACCGCGGAGCCCTCGGCGAGTGCGATCATCACCGTGAGACTGTGCGAGACGATGTCGTGCATCTCCCGCGCGATGCGGGCTCGCTCGGCGGCCGTCGCGAGCTGGCCCTGCTGATCGCGTTCGACGGCCAGCTGTCGCGCCCGATCGATGAGCGCGGCGAGGTAGCGCCGCCGATTGCCGACGTTGATGCCGATCGCGAGCGCGAGGGCGAGGACCACGCCGAACTGGATCGCGAAGGAGAGGAGCGCGAACCCCGGGACGAGGTCGGGGCCGAAGCCGACCACTGCCCCACCCGGTCGCGGGAACGTCTCCCCGACGACGGTCGCGAGGACGCTCGCGGCCCAGACCACGGCGGCCGCCGCCCACCCCGCGCGGACCGAGCGGTAGACCGGCACCGAGTAGACGGCGAAGACGATCGGGGCGAGCACGATCTCGCCGGCGGCCCAGACCGAGGCGAGGATCACCGCCGCGCCGAGCGCGACGGCGGTCAGCGGCCGCGTGCGGCGGACGTAGAGGCCCGCGACGCTCACGACGATGAGCAGCAGCGCGCCGATGCTGAGCCAGCCGAGCCCCGCGTCGAAGTCCGCGATCCGCAGACCCCCCGTCGCGGCGAGCCCGCCAAGGACGACGGCGAGGATGGTGTCCGTCAGTCGCGGATGCCGCGCCCAGAACAGCCGGATGACCCCAGGCTGCCGGGGGAGACGCAGCTCTCCGCCGCCGAGGTGATCGGCGACGGAGAGCTGCGGTCCCGGCGGCGAGGTCACGCGTCGCGGCGCTTCACCAGGATCAGGGCCACGGTCAGCACGATCGCGTCCCACGCGGCGAGGACGCCGAAGCCGCCCCAGCCGCCCAGGTCGAGCGATCCGCTCGTCGCCGGCGCGGGGATCGCGCTCGCGCCGTCGAACGCGTAGAGCTGGCCGCCGGCGTTCTGCGGCAGCAGTGCGCTGACGGTGCCCACCCAGTCGGCCTGGGTGAGGGC
>DATMFB010000047.1:0-4203 GCA_035556395.1 Microbacteriaceae bacterium | reverse complement strand
CTGATGTAGAGGGAGGGGCGAAGGCGGAGCGACTCCGCCTCGGCCGAGGTGTTCCAGGTGTCCGGCGTGCCGAGGGCGCGCGCCGCGGCATCGGCCGCCTCGACGAGGCTCGCGAGCTCCTCCGGCTCGAGCGAGAACGCGGCATCGACCCCGCCGTCCGCGCGGCGCAGCGTGACATGCTTCTCGATCACCGTGGCGCCGAGGGCCGCCGCCGCGACCGCGACGCCGATGCCGGTCGTGTGGTCGGAGAGGCCGACCTTGACGCCGAATCGCTCGCGGAGCATCGGCATCTTCAGCAGGTTCGCGTCGTCCGGCGACGCGGGGTAGTTGCTCGTGCAGGCGAGGAGCGTGAGGTCCATCTCCGCACCGCCGGCCTCGCGGGCGGCGCCGACCGCCGCAGCCACCTCGTCCTCGGTGGCGGTGCCGATCGAGATGATCAGCGGCTTGCCGGTAGCCGCCATCTGCCGGATGAGCGGCAGATCCACGATCTCGAGCGAGGCGTTCTTGTACATCGGCACGCCCAGTCGTTCCAGGAACTCCACCGCGGTCTCGTCGAAGGGTGTCGAGAAGGCGAGGATGCCGAGTTCGCGGGCGAGCTCGAAGATCGGCTCGTGCCACTCCCAGGGCGTCGACGCCTCGGTGTAGAGGTCATGGAGCGTCCGGTCGCCCCAGAGCGGATGGCCGGGACTCACCCGGAACGCGGGCGTGTCGACATCGAGCGTCATCGTGTCCGCCGTGTAGGTCTGGATCTTCACCGCGTGGGCACCGGATCCCGCCGCCGCGCGCACGATGTCGAGGGCCCGCCGCAACGAGCCGTTGTGATTGCCGGACATCTCCGCGACGATCATCGGACCGGTCATTCGAGGGCTCCCCGCAGTGTCTCGATCACGTAGTCCTGGTCGGCTGCGGACAGGTCCGCGTACATCGGAAGCGAGATCTCCTCGCGGTAGTACTGCTCCGCGACCGGGCACTGACCCCGGCGATAGCCGAGATCGGCGTAGGCCGGGTGCCAGTAGACCGGGACGTAGTTGACCTGCACGTTGACACCGCGCTCGCGAAGCCGCTCGAAGACCGCGCGCCGGCGTTCGGCCGGCACGCGCACCGGGAACAGGTGCCACATCGGGTCCGTGTGCGCTCGTCGGGTCGGCAGTCGCAGCTCGTCCACGTCGGAGAGCCCGTCGACGTACCGCTCGAAGATGTCGCTACGACGGGCCTTGAATGCGTGGATCCTCGCCAGCTGACTCTCTCCGAGCGCGCAGAGGACGTCGGGAAGCCGATAGTTCAGGGCGAGCTGCTCGACCTCGTAGTACCAATCGCCTTCCGCCGGGTACCGCATCGCCGTGCGATCGCGGACGGTCCCGTGATGCGCGTACCGGCGGGCCCGCTCGACGATCCCGGCGTCGGGGGAGACGACCGCCCCGCCCTCGCCCGACGTGAGGTTCTTGGTGGGAAAGAACGAGAACGTCGTGACGTCGGCGAGTCCGCCGACCGGCATGCCGCGATAGGTCGACGCGATCGAGTGGGCGGCGTCCTCGAGCAGTGCGGCGCCGACCGCGCGGGTCACGTCCAGCAGCTCGTCGATCTCGGCCGGGTGACCGGCGAAGTCGACCGCGGCGACGGCCTTCGTCCGCTCGGTGATCGCCGCAGCGACGGCGCGTGGATCGAGATTGCCGGTGTCCTCCTCGACGTCGGCGAACACGACCGAGGCGCCGAGCAGCGTGGCGGTCGCGGCCGTCGCGACGAACGTCAGGGGTGTCACGACGACCTCGTCACCCGGTCCGACGCCGAGTGCGGCGTAGGCGCAGTGCAGCGCGGCAGTCCCGTTCGAGACGACGGCGGCATCCGGGGTGCCGGCGGTCGCCGCGATCGCCCGCTCGAACGACGTCACCTTCGGGCCGGTCGTGAGCCAGTCGCCGTGGAGGACCTCGACGACCGCCTGCACGTCCGACTCGTCGATGGACTGGCGCCCGTACGGGATCGCCATCAGTCGAGGGTCTCCATGATGCGGTGGATCTCGGCGGCATCGAGCCAGAGGTCGTTCGTGTTCGAGCGATAGGCGAAGCCGTCGGGGACGGGGGATCCCTCCGGAGCCTTCCATCCGCTCCACTCGGCGACCGTGGGGAGCACGGCGTAGCGGTCGCCGAGGAGCAGCGTCCGCCGACTGTCGTCCTCGCTGATCATCTCCTCGTGCAGCTTCTCGCCCGGACGCACGCCGATCTCGTACGTCTCCGCACCCGGCTTGATCGCCTCGACGAGATCCATGATGCGCATCGAGGGGATCCGCGGGACGTAGAGCTCACCGCCGATCATGAGATCGAACGAGTCGACGACGAAGCGCACGGCCTGCGGCAGCGTGATCCAGAACCGCGTCATCCGTCGGTCCGTGATCGGGAGGGGCTTGCCCTCCTCGACGAGCTTCTGGAAGAACGGGATGACGGATCCGCGGCTGCCCATGACGTTCCCGTAGCGGACGACGCTGAATCGCGTCTCGTATCCCGAGGCGTAGTGGTTGGCGGTCTGGAACAGCTTGTCGGCCGCGAGCTTCGTCGCCCCGTAGAGATTGAGCGGACTGGACGCCTTGTCCGTCGAGAGCGCGACGACCTTCTTCACGCCGGTGTCGATCGCGGCTTCGATCACGTTCTGCGAGCCGATGATGTTCGTCTGGACGAACTCGAACGGGTTGTACTCCGCGGTGTCGACCTGCTTGAGCGCTGCCGCGTGCACGACGTAGTCGATGCCGTGCATCGCCCGCTTCAGCCGGTGCTGGTCGCGGATGTCCCCGATGAAGAAGCGCAGCCGCGAGTCCTGATCGAAGCGCTGACGGACCTCGTACTGCTTCAGCTCATCACGGGAGAAGATGACGATCCTGCTCGGGTTGAGGTGGTCCAACGCGTAGCGGATGAAGGCCTTGCCGAAGGAGCCGGTCCCGCCGGTCACGAGAATTGACTTGCCCTCTAGGATCGACACGTAAGACCTCCGCTGGATTCGGACCAGGTATGAGGATACTGCCCCGAGGGCCAAGGTCTCGGTCGCGTCGCGCGGTGGGAGGTGCCGGCAGATGAGGGTCGCGCTGCGCGCCGATGCCGGGGTCGAGCAGGGTTCCGGGCACGTGATGCGCTGCCTCACGCTCGCCGAGGCGCTCCTCGCCCGCGGCCACGAGGTCGAGTTGCATGCGGCGCTCGAGGGGGTCGACTGGCTGGAGCAGGCGGTCTCGGTCAGCGGTGCGCGATTCGTCGTCGCCGAGCGGGATCGCATCGATCCACTGGCGCTGCGGGGTCAGGAAGCGGTCGTCATCGACTCGTATCGGATCCCGGCTGCGGAGATCAGCGCGCTGCCGATGGGCGTCCTCGCGATCGTCGACGGCGAGTCGCGGGGCATCCGAGCCGGGCTCTACCTCGACCAGAATCTCGGCGCCGAAGGCGCCACCTGGCACCCGCCCGGCCCCGGCCGAGTGCTCGCCGGTGCCCGCTATGCGCTCGTCCGGGACGCGATCCTCTCGAGTCGGCGCGCGGAACCGTGGCGGATCGACGGGCGGCCGCGGGTGCTCCTCGTCCTCGGCGGAACCGATCCGCACGGCCTCACGGTTCGCGCCGCGGCCGCATTGGACGGTCTCGCCGCGGCCGCCGTCACCGTGGTCGTCGGGGCACGTTGGCGGGAGCAGGTCGCCGCAGCGGCGCCGTCCGCCGCGGTCGTGGAGACGACGCCGCGACTGCCCGAGCTCCTCGCCGCAGCGGACGTCGTCGTCTCGGCGGCCGGGACGAGCGCTTGGGATGTCTGTGCGCTCGGCGTGCCCGCCGTGCTCGTCGCCGTCGTCGAGAATCAGCAGCGTTCGCTCGCCGCGGCGTCGGACGCCGGTGTCTGCCTCGGGATCGACGTCGCCGCGCATGGGGCGGAGGCGCTTTCGGAGCTTCCGGGGCTGGTCGGCGGTCTCGTAGACGATGAGGCGACCCGTCGGACCATGTCCCTCGCGGCGCGCGCCGCGGTCGACGGGCTCGGAAAGGTCCGCGTGGTCGAGGAGCTCGAGCGGCTCGTGCGTGGAAGGAGACCAGGATGATCCTCGCGGTGCTGCAGGCCCGGATGAGCTCGAGCCGGCTCCCGGCGAAGGTGCTCGCGCCGGTGCTCGGTCGGGCGATGGTGCTGCGCCAGATCGACCGGCTGCGGCGCAGTCGTCGGATCGACCGCCTCGTCGTCGCGACGAGCACG
>DATMFB010000046.1:0-14958 GCA_035556395.1 Microbacteriaceae bacterium | reverse complement strand
ATCCAGCTCCACCCGCTGGTGTGCACCGCGTTCAACGCCGACTTCGACGGCGACCAGATGGCGGTCCACCTGCCGCTGTCCGTCGAGGCGCAGGCCGAGGCCCGCATCCTGATGCTCGCGAGCAACAACATCCGGAAGCCGTCCGACGGCCGCCCGGTGGCGCTCCCGACCCAGGACATGATCATCGGGCTCCACCACCTCACGACGGTCAAGGAGGGCTCGGCCGGTGAGGGCCGGGCGTTCACCTCGGTCGCCGAGGCGATCCTCGCGATGGACCAGGGCTCGCTCGACCTGAACGCGGTCGTGAAGCTGCGCCTGGACGGCGAGCTGCGCGAGACGACGCTCGGTCGCGCGATCTTCAACGAGGCGCTGCCGGCCGACTACCCGTACTTCGAGGGCGTCGCCGACAAGTCGTCGGTCGGCCGCATCGTCAACGACCTCGCGGAGCGCTACCCGCAGGTCGAGGTCGCCGCGACGCTCGACCGGGTCAAGGACGCCGGCTTCTCGTGGGCGACCCGATCCGGCGTCACCGTCGCGCTCTCGGACATCATCACCCCGCCGAACAAGCCGCAGATCATCGCCGGCTATGAGAAGCAGGCCGCGAAGGTCCAGGACCAGTTCGACAAGGGTCTGACGACCGACGCCGAGCGTCGCCAGGAGCTCATCGAGATCTGGAACAAGGCGACCGTCGAGGTCGCGGACGCGATGCAGGCGAACTTCCCCGTCGACAACAACATCAACCGCATGGTGTCGTCGGGCGCGCGAGGCAACTGGATGCAGGTCCGCCAGATCGCCGGTATGCGCGGCCTCGTGTCGAACCCGAAGGGCGAGATCATTCCGCGCCCGATCGTCCACTCCTACAAGGAGGGCCTGACGGTCGCGGAGTACTTCATCTCGACCCACGGCGCTCGCAAGGGCCTCGCGGACACGGCGCTGCGCACGGCGGACTCCGGGTACCTCACCCGTCGTCTCGTCGACGTCTCGCAGGACGTCATCATCCGCGAGCCCGACTGCGGCACGAACAAGGGCCTCGAGGTCACGATCGCGCGCCCCGGCACCGACGGCGAGCTCGTCCGGGATGAGAACGTCGAGAACTCGGTGTACTCGCGAATCCTCGCGGAGGCGGTGACCGACGCCAAGGGCAAGGTCGTCGCCGAGGCGGGCAGCGATGTCGGCGACGTCCTCATCGACGCGCTCATCGAGCTCGGCATCGAGACGGTCAAGGTCCGCTCGGTCCTGACCTGCGAGTCCGCGGTCGGCGTCTGCGCGCAGTGCTACGGTCGTTCGCTCGCGACGGGTCACCTCGTCAACATCGGCGAGGCCGTCGGCATCATCGCGGCCCAGTCGATCGGCGAGCCGGGCACGCAGCTCACGATGCGCACCTTCCACACGGGTGGTGTCGCGTCGGCTGACGACATCACGCAGGGTCTGCCCCGCGTGACGGAGCTCTTCGAGGCGCGCACGCCCAAGTCGGTCTCGCCCATCGCCGAGGCGGCGGGCACGATCAAGATCGACGACACGGACGCGCGCGGCCGCAAGATCGTGCTCACGCCGGACAACGGCGACGAGCCGGTCGTCTACACGGTGCTGCGTCGTGCGACGCTGCTCGTCGAGGACGGGCAGCACGTCGAGCTCGGGCAGCAGTTCCACGTCGGCAACCTCGACCCGAAGGAAGTCCTCCGGGTCCGGGGCGTCCGCGCGGTGCAGCAGCACCTCGTCGACGGCGTCCAGGGCGTCTACCGCTCGCAGGGCGTGCCGATCCACGACAAGCACATCGAGGTCATCGTCCGCCAGATGCTCCGCAAGGTCACGGTCGTCGACCACGGCGACACGGGCCTGCTGCCCGGCGAGCTCGTCGACCGCCAGCGCTACACGGAGCTGAACCGCTCGGCGATCACGGACGGCCGCAAGCCGGCGTCCGCCCGCCAGGAGGTCATGGGCATCACGAAGGCGTCGCTCGCGACGGAGTCGTGGCTCTCGGCCGCGTCCTTCCAGGAGACGACCCGCGTCCTCACGCAGGCCGCCATGGAGGGTCGCTCCGACCCGCTCATGGGCCTCAAGGAGAACGTCATCATCGGCAAGCTCATCCCGGCCGGCACGGGGCTCCCGCTCTACCGCCAGGTCGAGGTGCGGGCGACCGACGAGGCGCGCGCCGAGCGCTACCCGAACCGGCTGTTCGCCGACGACGGCGCCTTCGGCGAGTCCGACTACTCCTACGTGGAGTTCGACGACTTCGCCTCGGACGACTTCGGCTCGGGCAGCACCTACAACTGATCCACGTCTCGGCGACGCCCCGGTCCATGCGGACCGGGGCGTCGCCGTCTCCTATATTCGTGGGGCAGGACAGGATGGAGGTCTCATGGCGGGCAAGAGCAGCGCGAGACGCGGCACCGGGTTCTCGCTCACCGAGCTCCTCATCGTCGTCCTCATCGTCATCGTGCTCGCCGGAATCGGCATCGCGGTCACCTTCTCGGCGCAGCAGGGCGTCGCGGACGCCAAGGCGAAGGCGAACGTCGGCGCCGCGGTCGAGGCGATCGGCCGCTTCGCGTTCGCGAACGACGGCGTGCTGCCGACCCAGACCGAGTTCCTCGACGGCAGCGTCGAGTTCCCGAACCTCGCACCGGGCGAGACGGGATACGTCCGCTACTCGCTGAACGAGGACTCGACGCGGTTCTGCGTGCACGCCGAGGGCGACGGCGAGCACGTCTTCGTCGCGGACAACAAGCTCGCGGCCACGCTCGGCACGTGCATCGACGGGGTCGCCGAGGCGGTCGGCCCGACGCCGACGCCGACGCCGGTCGGCGACGTGATCGGCGAACTCTGAGCCCGGCCGCCGCCTGATGGCCGAGATCCTCCAGCTCGTCGCCGCCGGAGTCCTCGCGGCGGCGAGCATCGCGCTCGCGGTCATCGACATCCGGACGAAGCGGCTCCCCGATCGGATCGTGCTCCCGACCCTCGTCGTCCTCGCGGTACTGCTCGCCGCGTCAGCGGCCGTCTCCGGGGACCTGTCCTCGATCCTGCGGGCCCTCGCTGGGGCGGCGGTGCTGTTCCTCCTCTACCTGCTCATCTCGATCGCGTCGGGCGGCGGGATGGGATTCGGCGACGTCAAGCTCGCCGCGGTCCTCGGGCTCGCGACGGCGTGGGTCGGATGGGACGCGCTCGTCGTCGGGACGGCCGCGGCGTTCGTCCTCGGCGGGCTCTTCGGACTCGTGCTCCTCCTGCTGCGCCGGACCGACCGGCGCAGCGCGGTGCCGTTCGGACCGTGGATGCTCGCCGGCGCCTGGATCGGGATCGCCCTCGGTCCGGTCGTCTGGCACTGGTATGCCGCCCTTGCCGGGATCCCGCCGGCGGTGTGACGCCGGGAGTCGGCCATGAACCGGGCGCGGGAATACTGACCTCGATCGGCTCGCGGGCCTAGACTGTGGGCGCAATCCCGCCCATGGAGGTGCACGCATGGTTGACGCCAAGCCCGAGACGCCCGAACCGACCGAACCGACCGAGACGCCCGTCGACGAGGTCGTCGTGGTCGACGAGGTCGTCGAGGTGACCGCCGTCGACGTCGAGGAGAGCGCGCCCGCCGCGCCGCCCCCGCCCCCTCCCGCGCCGCCGGCTCCTCCGGTCGTCGTGGTGGACGAGGTCGTCGAGGTGCCGGATGAGGCGCCCGTCGAGTCGCTCTACACGGCGGCGACCCCGCCCCAGCAGGTCGTCTACGTCCAGGCGCCGGTGCCGCCGCGCGCGGCGGGCAACCGGGGCGTCGGCACGATCTTCGCGGTCCTCGCCGCGATCGTCTACGGCATCCTCCTCTCGGGGGTCACCTGGATCATCCAGTACGCGACCACCGGGGCGACCGGCGTTCCGTTCTTCGCCGTCTGGGACTTCTACGTCCCGATCATCATCTTCGCGATCGCGCTCATCGTGGTCGTGGTCGTCGTCAATCGCGCTGGGTGGGGCGCCTATGTCCTCGGCTCGCTGTTCGTCGGCGCGGCCGTCTACTTCGGGACGATCGGCATCTACCTGCTGTTCAACTGGATCGTCTTCAAGCAGGTCGACTACTTCGACACCTTCGCCGGAGAGGCCTTCCTCATCATCGGGGCGGTGCTCGCGCGCGAGGTCGCGGTGTGGTTCGGCTGGATCATCGCCCGGCGCGGCAAGAAGGTCGCGGCGCGCAACGCGGCGGCCCGTGCGGACTTCGACATCAAGCTCGCCGAGTTCCGCGCCGGCGCGTACTGACCCGCAGCCCTTGAGCGAGGGCGGCGGGTCGAAGGGCCGGAGCCCTCGGCTTGTCCGAGAGGCGCGGGACGGGTAAGCTATCCCACTGGTGTGCTGGTGGTGACCCCGTTCTCGGACGGGACGCGCTGACAGCCCCGAGGGAGCGACGCCCCATGGCCCGCAACCCCCACGGCATATCCGCCAGCACGACATGCCCCTCAGGCAGGTCGGTGGATGAGCGGCTCGAAAGGCTGCGCTGTCACCGTGCAGCAACCAGGAACACGAAGCATTCCGCAGAAAGAAGCACACTGTGCCCACCATTCAGCAGTTGGTTCGCAAGGGCCGCTCGCCGAAGGTCTCCAAGACCAAGGCGCCGGCGCTGCAGTCGAACCCGCAGCAGCGCGGGACCTGCACCCGCGTCTACACGACCACCCCGAAGAAGCCGAACTCGGCACTGCGGAAGGTCGCTCGCGTCAAGCTCTCGAACGGGACCGAGGTCACGGCCTACATCCCCGGCGAGGGCCACAACCTCCAGGAGCACTCGATGGTGCTCGTCCGCGGCGGTCGTGTGAAGGACCTCCCCGGCGTGCGCTACAAGATCGTGCGCGGCGCGCTCGACACCCAGGCCGTCAAGAACCGCAAGCAGGCCCGTAGCCGCTATGGCGCCAAGCTCGACAAGAAGAAGTGATCTGAATGCCTCGTAAGGGACCGGCGCCCAAGCGCCCCGTGATCGCGGACCCGGTGTACAGCTCGCCGGTCGTCTCGCAGCTCGTCAACAAGATCCTCCTCGACGGCAAGAAGGACCTCGCCCAGCGCATCGTCTACGGCGCGCTCGCGACGGTCGAGACCAAGTCGGCCGGCGACCCCGTCGTCGTGCTGAAGAAGGCCCTCGACAACATCCGTCCGACCCTCGAGGTCAAGTCCCGCCGCGTCGGCGGCTCGACCTACCAGGTGCCCGTCGAGGTCAAGCCGCACCGCGCGAACACGCTCGCGCTGCGCTGGCTCGTCTCGTACGCGAAGGGTCGCCGTGAGAAGACGATGACCGAGCGTCTCACCAACGAGATCCTCGACGCGTCGAACGGCCTCGGTGCCGCGGTCAAGCGCCGTGAGGACACCCACAAGATGGCTGAGAGCAACCGCGCGTTCGCTCACTACCGCTGGTAAAACGACTGACCCTACGACTCGCTGCGCTCGCTCAGGGCACCGCACAGACGGACTCTGAGCGAGACCGCAGGCCGAGTCGAAGGACCGCAAGCAACAAGTAAGGAACACAGTGGCACAGGAAGTGCTCACCGACCTCAAGAAGGTCCGCAACATCGGCATCATGGCGCACATCGACGCCGGCAAGACGACGACGACGGAGCGGATCCTCTTCTACACGGGGGTCAACCACAAGATCGGCGAGACGCACGACGGCGCCGCGACCACCGACTGGATGGCGCAGGAGCAGGAGCGCGGCATCACGATCACGTCGGCCGCGGTGACGTGCTTCTGGGGCACCACCCAGATCAACATCATCGACACGCCGGGTCACGTCGACTTCACCGTCGAGGTGGAGCGCTCGCTGCGCGTCCTCGACGGCGCGGTCGCGGTGTTCGACGGCAAGGAAGGCGTGGAGCCGCAGTCGGAGACGGTGTGGCGCCAGGCGGACAAGTACGACGTCCCGCGCATCTGCTTCGTCAACAAGATGGACAAGCTCGGCGCCGACTTCTACTTCACGGTCGACACCATCATCAAGCGCCTCGGCGCGAAGCCGCTCGTGATCCAGCTGCCGATCGGCGCCGAGAGCGCATTCGTCGGGGTCGTCGACCTCGTCGAGATGCGCGCGCTCGTGTGGCCCGGCGACTCCAAGGGCGACGTCACGATGGGGGCGAAGTACGAGGTCGAGGCGATCCCGGCGGAGCTCGCCGAGAAGGCCGCCGAGTACCGCGCACTCCTCCTCGAGACGGTCGCCGAGACCGACGAGGTGCTGCTTGAGAAGTTCCTCGAGGACCCCGAGTCGATCACGGTCCCCGAGATCAAGGCGGCGATCCGCAAGCTCACCGTCGCGAGCGAGATCTACCCGGTGCTCTGCGGTTCCGCGTTCAAGAACCGCGGCGTCCAGCCGATGCTCGACGCGGTCGTCGACTACCTGCCGACCCCGCTCGACGTCCCCGCGATCGAGGCGCACGACCCGCGCGACGAGGAGCTCGTCATCGAGCGCCACGCCGACGCGAAGGAGCCGTTCTCGGCGCTCGCGTTCAAGGTCGTCTCGCACCCGTTCTTCGGTCGTCTCACCTACATCCGCGTCTACTCGGGCGCACTCGAGTCGGGCGCGCAGGTCGTCAACTCGACGAAGGGCAAGAAGGAGCGCATCGGGAAGATCTTCCAGATGCACGCCAACAAGGAGAACCCGGTCGACTCCGTGACCGCCGGCCACATCTACGCGGTCATCGGCCTCAAGGACACGACGACCGGCGACACCCTGTCCGACCCGGACTCGCAGGTCGTCCTCGAGTCGATGACGTTCCCCGAGCCCGTCATCGAGGTCGCGATCGAGCCGAAGACGAAGGCCGACCAGGAGAAGCTCGGCGTCGCCATCCAGAAGCTCGCCGAGGAGGACCCGACGTTCCGCACGGAGCAGAACTCCGAGACGGGCCAGACGGTCATCAAGGGCATGGGCGAGCTGCACCTCGATATCCTCGTGGACCGCATGAAGCGCGAGTTCAACGTCGAGGCGAACGTCGGCAAGCCCCAGGTCGCGTACCGCGAGACCATCCGCCGGGCGGTCGAGAAGTACGACTACACGCACAAGAAGCAGACCGGTGGGTCGGGCCAGTTCGCGAAGGTCCAGGTCACCATCGAGCCGCTCGAGGTGCAGGGCGAGACGGTCTACGAGTTCGTGAACGCCGTGTCCGGTGGTCGCGTGCCGCGCGAGTACATCCCGTCGGTGGACCAGGGCATCCAGTCGGCCATGCAGGTCGGCGTCCTCGCGGGCTACCCGACGGTCGGCATCAAGGCGACCCTGCTCGACGGTCAGGCGCACGACGTCGACTCCTCGGAGATGGCGTTCAAGATCGCCGGCTCGATGGCCTACAAGGAGGCCGCGCGCAAGGCGAACCCCGTGCTGCTCGAGCCGGTCATGGCCGTCGAGGTCCGCACGCCCGAGGAGTACATGGGCGATGTGATCGGCGACCTCAACTCCCGTCGTGGCCAGATCCAGTCGATGGAGGACGCGACCGGGGTCAAGGTCATCCGTGCGCTCGTCCCCCTGTCGGAGATGTTCGGCTACGTCGGCGATCTGCGGTCGAAGACCTCGGGTCGAGCGGTGTACTCGATGCAGTTCGACTCGTATGCCGAGGTTCCGAAGAACGTCGCGGAAGAGATCGTCCAGAAGTCGAAGGGCGAGTGACCCGGCCAGAACACGGCCGGGCGCGAGCTCGCAGCAAAGTCAAGTAGCATAGTCCAGTCCAAATTCGCTCGGACACCCCAGACCCCGAGCACGACGTCCTGAGGAGGACACCAAGTGGCCAAGGCCAAGTTCGAGCGGACCAAGCCGCACGTCAACATCGGAACGATCGGTCACGTCGACCACGGCAAGACCACCCTGAGCGCCGCCATCTCCAAGGTGCTCGCGGACAAGTACCCGTCGTCGGTGAACGTTCCCCGTGACTTCGCGTCGATCGACTCCGCTCCCGAGGAGCGTCAGCGCGGCATCACGATCAACATCTCGCACATCGAGTACGAGACGCCGAAGCGCCACTACGCGCACGTCGACGCCCCCGGTCACGCCGACTACATCAAGAACATGATCACCGGCGCGGCCCAGATGGACGGCGCGATCCTCGTGGTCGCGGCGACCGACGGCCCGATGGCGCAGACCCGCGAGCACGTGCTGCTCGCGAAGCAGGTCGGCGTGCCGTACCTGCTCGTCGCGCTCAACAAGTCCGACGCGGTCGACGACGAGGAGATCCTGGAGCTCGTCGAGCTCGAGGTCCGCGAGCTGCTCGCCAGCCAGGACTTCGACGAGAACGCCCCGGTCGTGCGCGTCTCGGCGCTCAAGGCGCTCGAGGGCGACGAGAAGTGGGTCCAGTCGATCCTCGACCTCATGGAGGCCGTGGACGCGTCGGTTCCGGACCCGGAGCGCGACCGCGACAAGCCGTTCCTCATGCCGATCGAGGACGTGTTCACGATCACCGGTCGTGGCACCGTCGTCACCGGTCGTGCCGAGCGCGGCACGCTCGCGATCAACTCGGAGGTCGAGATCGTCGGCCTGCGTCCGACGCAGAAGACGACCGTCACCGGCATCGAGATGTTCCACAAGCAGCTCGACGAGGCGTGGGCGGGCGAGAACTGTGGTCTCCTCCTGCGCGGCACCAAGCGCGAGGATGTCGAGCGCGGCCAGGTCGTCGTCAAGCCGGGCTCGGTCACGCCGCACACGAACTTCGAGGGCACCGCGTACATCCTCTCCAAGGAGGAGGGCGGGCGTCACAACCCGTTCTACGCGAACTACCGCCCGCAGTTCTACTTCCGCACCACGGACGTCACGGGTGTCATCACCCTTCCGGACGGCAAGGAGCTCGTGCTCCCGGGTGACACGACGGACATGTCCGTCGAGCTCATCCAGCCGATCGCGATGGAAGAGGGCCTCGGCTTCGCGATCCGCGAGGGCGGCCGCACCGTCGGCGCCGGCAAGGTGACGAAGATCCTCAAGTGAGCCAAAGGCTCGTCGCAGAGGGGTCGGATCCGAAAGGATCCGGCCCTTCTCGCATGTTCCTGGCATCCGCGTCGGGGGTGTACGCGATCGAGTTCGCCGTCTTCGGCGCCCTCACGAGCGTCATCCTGCCGATCCGCATCGGTGCGGTCGACCCGGTCGGCAAGGTCGGCAGCCTCGCGCTCGTGCTCGCCGTCTCCGCGGGGGTCACGCTCATCGCCCAGCCGCTGTTCGGCGCGCTGAGCGATCGGACCCGTTCCCGGTTCGGCCGCCGCCTGCCCTGGGTGATCGGCTGCTCGGTCCTCGCCGCGGCGTTCCTCATCGCGTTCGCGGGCTTCGACTCGGTGCTGTGGATCTGCATCGTGTGGAGCGTCGTGCAGTTCTCGCTCAACGGTGTCGACGTCGTGGTCACCGCGAGCATCGTCGATCGCTATCCGGGGACCGGTCGCGGACGCGCCTTCGGCATCGTCGGCGCGGCGACGATCGCGGGCGGCGCGCTCGGCGCGCTCGCCGCGGGCCTCGTCCCCGAGCGCTACGCCGTGCTCTGCCTCATCGGGGGTGTCCTCATCCTCGGCGTCGCCGCCTGGTACGCGGCCGCGAACCGCGAGGCCTCGACGCTCGGCGCGCCGCGGCCCGCGTTCCGCGTGTCGAGGTTCCTCCGCGGGTTCTGGGTCGACCCGCGGCGCTCGCCCGCATTCGCCTGGATGTTCGCCTCGCGCTTCGTCTTCATCCTCGGCAGCCAGGCCGTGTTCGGCTACATCCTCTACATCCTGACCGACCATCTCGGCCTCGAGGAGCGCGCTGCGACGGGACTCGTCGGCCTCTGCGTCGCGATCGGCGGCGCGCTCATGCTCGCCGCGATCCTCGTCGCCGGCTGGGCGTCCGACCGGGTCGGCCGACGCACGCCGTTCCTCCTCGTCGCGTGCGGTGCCGACGCGATCGGGACCACGCTCCTGCTCGTGATGCCGAGCGTGCCGGCGGTCTTCGCCTACACGGTCCTCCATGCGATCGGCACCGGCATCTACATCGTCATCGGGCTCGCGCTGGTCAGCGAGGTCCTCCCCGACCCGGTCGACTCGGCCGCGAAGGACCTCGGGCTCTACAACGTCGCGACCAATGTCGCGCAGCTGTTCGCGCCGCTCGCCGCCGCGGCCCTGATCGGCATGCTCGGCGGCTACGCCGCGCTCCTCGGCGTCTCAGCCGTCCTCATCCTGGCCGCGGGCCTGCTCCTCCTGCCGCTGCGGCGCACGCACTGAGCGCGCGGCTCAGCGTCCCAGGCCGTCGAGGAATCCCTGCCGCTGCCCCTCTGCGATCGCGTCCTCCATCGTGTGCACGTCGAGCTTGCGGTAGAGGCTGCGCATCTGGGTCTTCAGCGTGTTCCGCGACACGTAGAGGGCGTTGGCGATCTCCTCGAGTCGGAGGCCTTCCGCGAGCCGGGCGAGGACCAGCCGCTCCCGCTCGGTGAGCTCGGCGCGCGCGGCCGGCTCCGGGTAGAGCTCGGGGACATCTTTGAGGTCGAGCGGCGCGCCCGCGAGCTCCGCGAGCCGCTCGAGCGAGCTTCTCGGCACCGAACCGAGGACCCGGCGCAGCCCGAACTCCTCGACGAACCCGATCCCCATCCGGAACGCGGTCACCGCGTCGTCCTCGCGCTCGCGGGCCAGCAATGCGGCGGCGCGCACCAGGCAGGCGATCGCGCGCGGGATCGGACCGCCGTGCTCGGCCCAGACGACCGTCCCGGCGATGGTCGACGCGGCCTCGGCCTCGCCGAGATGCAGCAGCTGGGTGGCGCGGGTCGCGAGCACCGCGGGATGGTCGCCCGCGCCGGCGAGCACCGCGCCTGCACGGATGGTCGCGCCGGTCGCGAGCAGCAGCTCGGCCTCGGCGACGGCGAGCAGGCGGGCTGATTGCGTGTCCTCGCCCGCGACCGCTGCTCGCGACCGTCGGAGCGCGCGAAGCTGCGTGAGGACCGGCTGCTCGTTGCGCTCGAGGATCGCGAGTCGTGCCCTCGCCAGGAGGTGGAACGCCCAGAACTCGTTGCGGTCGACCGTCTTCGCCGTGATCGCGAGCGGCGCTCGGGCGAGCTGGGGTGCGAGCGACTCGATCGCGACGAGCGCGGTCGCGACGTGCTCGCCGTACATGCCCGACTTGGCGAAGAACCCGCGCAGCGGCGCGAGGGCGGAGGCGCGCTCGAGCCAGAGCCGAGCAGCCGCCAGGTCGCCCGCGACCGCCGCGAGGAGCCCGAGGTCGGCGGCGGAGATCCGCTGCGCGAACTCGCCCTGGCCCTGGGCGGGACTCTCGTACGCGAGTCGGAAGTCGTCGCTCGCCTGCTCGTCGCTGCCCGCGAGGATCGACGTCACGCCCCACTGGAGGTACAGCAGCGGCAGCACATCGCGATTGCGCGCGAGGACGGCCGGATCGGCGTCGGCGATCGCCTCGGCCATCTCGGCGCGGATCGTCATGGCGTGCGCGTAGTCACCCGCGCGACGCGCGCGGCCGAGGCGGCGCCACATCGCGAAGACGATCGCGCGGGTCCCGTCCCCGCCGAGATGCGGTGGTCGACGGGGGCTGAGGTGCTCGAGCGATGGCACGCTCAGCGATGACGTCAACGCGCCAGCCGGCGTCATGGCGAGGGCGATGTCGCGACCGAAGAGGAGGTCCGGCCGATCCGCGATGACCTCCTCCGGCATCCGCAGCGCGGTCTCGCGGACCGCCTCGCTCCGCTCGGTCATGAGCCGGTACCAGTGCGCGTCGAGGATCTCGATCGCGCGCGGCCAGTCCATCGCGGCCACGGCCTGGAGCAGGGCGCCTGCGGGGTCCCCCCGCTCGAGCAGCAGATCGACGGCTCTGCGGCGCAGGCCGAGCACGCGGTCGGGCTCGGTCCGCTCGAGCATCGCGAGCACGACCCGGCGGATCGCCGGTACCACCTGCCAGGTCTGCGTGCCCTCGTGCGACTCGCGGAGCAGGAATCCGGCGTTCTCGAGCCGCACCGAGAGCGCGTCGACGCTCGTCGCCTCCGGACCTCCGAGCTCGGCGATGTCGAGTCCGCTGAATCGCTCGAGCACCGCCCCCTCCTCGAGGAGCGTTCGCGTCGGCGGATCGAGCTCCGATATGCGCTCGTCGACGTACTCCGAGACTCGCGCTGCCGGATCGGTCGTCCCGCCGATCTGCGCGGTGACGATCCGGACGAGGGCCGGCCATCCGGCGGTTGCCGCATGCAGCGCGGCCGCTCGGGCTGCATCCGCACCGTCGTCGATGAGCGCGCCGCATTCCTCCTCGGTGAACGCGAGCGCCCCGGCCTCGATGAGGTCGGCTCCCGCGAGGGCGATCGAGTGGTCGGGGACATGGGTGGGCGACGCGGCGATGAGGATCGTGCGGGTTCCGATCGATCGGCCCATCCGCTCCATGAGCGACCGGTCGAGCACGCCGTCGCCCGAGACCTCGGCCACGAGCAGACGGCGGACGCCGCGCGGTGCGTCGATGAGCGCGTCGAGCTCCGCCCGACCCTGCGGATCGCGGACCCGCAGCCAGTGCCGATCGTCGAACTCGTCGACGCGGGCCGCGGCCCACTGCGCGACGAGCGCCGCCTTGCCGTAGCCGTCGGGCGCGCGCAGGACGGTGAGCCGTGCGCCGTCGTCCAGGAGTGCGAGCAGCCGAGGCCGAGCCAGCAGGCCGGCCGGCGGGCTGAGGAACTCACGGATGCCGGACATACTGGGTCGTATCCTATGGTCGGTCCGGTGAGCGGTCCCGGCCCCGCTCGCGGCGCGACACGCCCGGGTTGCACGCAATGCCGGGATGTGGCAAACTTCTGTGGTTCCAATTTTCGCCAACCGCGTTCGCGCGAGAGGCGGACACTCTCAGGCAGTGCATAACTCGTGAGTGGGGCCCCGGTCACCCGGTGGCAGCCCCAGACCGCAGTTAGGCCGCAGGGAGCGGGCACCGGATTCGCGTCGTAAGACCGCGCGAAGCCAGGGGTCGCGCGACATCACGTGCGTGCAGCACCTCGACATCAGCTTGACATCAAAACAGTGCGCTTGAAGTGTGCCGGCCGCGGATTCGCGTCCGGAGCAGCTATCAGTACGAAAGAGAAAGGCGAGAGCCATGGCGGGACAGAAGATCCGCATCCGGCTGAAGTCGTACGACCACGAGGTCATCGACTCCTCCGCCCGCAAGATCGTCGACACGGTCACCCGTGCCGGCGCGAGCGTGGTCGGCCCGGTGCCACTCCCGACGGAGAAGAACGTCATCGCGGTCATCCGCTCGCCCCACAAGTACAAGGACAGCCGCGAGCACTTCGAGAAGCGCACCCACAAGCGGCTCATCGACATCATCGACCCGACGCCGAAGGCGGTCGACTCGCTCATGCGCCTCGACCTGCCGGCTGACGTCAACATCGAGATCAAGCTCTGACGGCTGAAGGATTCGTAACGCCATGACTGCCACCAAGACGCAGAAGGGCCTGCTGGGCATCAAGCTCGGCATGACCCAGGTCTGGGACGCCTCCGGCAAGCTCGTCCCGGTCACCGCCATCAAGGTCGACGCCAACGTCGTCACCCAGGTCCGCACGCCCGAGCTCGACGGCTACAGCGCCGTCCAGCTCGCCTCCGGCGCGATCGACCCGCGCAAGGTCACGAAGCCCCTCGCGGGCCACTTCGAGAAGGCCGGCGTCACGCCGCGCCGCCACGTCACCGAGATCCGCACTTCGGACGCCGCTGAGTACACCCTCGGCCAGGAGCTCGACGTCACGACGTTCGAGACGGGCCAGCTCGTCGACGTCGTCGGCACGAGCAAGGGCAAGGGCACGGCGGGTGTCATGAAGCGCCACAACTTCAAGGGCGTCTCGGCCTCGCACGGTTCGCACCGCAACCACCGCAAGCCCGGCTCCATCGGCGCCTCGTCGACGCCGTCGCGCGTCTTCAAGGGCATGCGCATGGCCGGCCGGATGGGCAACGAGCGGGTCACCGTCCTCGGCCTCAAGGTCCAGGCGGTCGACGCCGAGCGCGGCGTGCTGCTCGTCAAGGGCGCCATCCCCGGTGCCAAGGGCCGCCTCGTGTTCGTTCGCAACTCCGTGAAGGGGGCCTGAGCATGACCGCCATCGACGTCGTCGACGCCAAGGGCAAGAAGGTCGCGTCCGTCGACCTCCCGGCCGAGGTGTTCGACGTCCAGACGAACGTGCCGCTGATCCACCAGGTCGTCACCGCGCAGCTCGCGGCGGCGCGCCAGGGCACGCACAAGACGAAGAACCGCGGCGAGGTCTCCGGGACCGGCGCCAAGCCGTTCAAGCAGAAGGGCACCGGTCGCTCGCGTCAGGGCTCGGTCCGCGCCCCCGAGCACCGCGGCGGTGGCACGGTCCACGGACCCCAGCCCCGCGACTACTCGCAGCGCACCCCGAAGAAGATGATCTCGGCCGCGCTGAAGGGCTCGCTCTCCGACCGCGCCCGCGCGGGACGGCTCCACGTCGTCGCGTCGTTCGGCATCGACGGCGTCCCGTCGTCGAAGGCTGCGGCCGGCGTGCTCGCCGCCCTCACGTCCGGCAAGAAGGCGCTCGTCGTCCTCACGCGTGACGACGAGATCAGCTACAAGTCGGTGCGCAACCTCCCCGGGCTCCACGTCCTCACGTGGGACCAGCTCAACGCCTATGACGTCCTCGTCGCCGACGAGATCGTCTTCACCCGCCCCGCCTACGACGCGTTCGTCGCGGCGCAGGCCGGCACCACTCAGGAGGTGACCGCGTGAGCATCACCTACAAGGACCCGCGCGACATCATCATCGCCCCGGTCGTCTCGGAGAAGAGCTACGCGCTCATCGACGAGGGCAAGTACTCGTTCATCGTCTCCACCGACGCGAACAAGACGGAGATCAAGCTCGCCATCGAGAAGATCTTCAACGTCAAGGTCGCCGCGGTGAACACGCTGAACCGTCAGGGCAAGACCCGCCGCACCCGCGTCGGCGTCGGCAAGCGCAAGGACACCAAGCGCGCCATCGTCACGCTCAAGTCCGGCTCGATCGACATCTTCACGGCTGTCGGCTGAGGACGGGGGATAAGAGAACCATGGCTA
>DATMFB010000045.1:0-17166 GCA_035556395.1 Microbacteriaceae bacterium | reverse complement strand
CCGATCCAGTTGAAGAACTTCACACCGGTCGGGATGGCGATCAGCATCGTCATGAAGGCGAAGAACGGCAGGAGCACCGCGCCGGTCACGTACATGTGGTGCGCCCACACCGTGACCGAGAGCGCGGCGATCGCGATCGTCGCGAAGACGAGCGACTTGTAGCCGAAGATCGGCTTCCGGCTGAAGACGGGGAAGATCTCGGAGACGATGCCGAAGAACGGCAGCGCGATGATGTAGACCTCCGGATGCCCGAAGAACCAGAACAGGTGCTGGAACATCACGGGCCCGCCGTTGTCGGCGTTGTAGATCTGTCCGTGGAACACGCGGTCGACGCCGAGCGCGAGGACCGCGACCGCGAGCACCGGGAACGCGAGGAGCACGAGCAGCGAGGTGACGAGCGTGTTCCAGGTGAAGATCGGCATGCGCCACATGGTCATGCCGGGGGCGCGCAGCGTGATGATCGTCGTGATGAAGTTGACCGCGCCGAGGATCGTGCCGAAGCCGGAGAGGCCGAGGCCGAAGACCCAGAGGTTCCCGCCGAGACCCGGCGAGAAGGTCGAGTCGGAGAGCGGCACGTAGACGGTCCAGCCGAAGGAGGCGGCGCCCTGCGGGGTCAGGAAGCCCGAGACCGCGATGAGCGAGCCGAACAGGAACAGCCAGTAGGCGAAGGCGTTGAGTCGCGGGAACGCGACGTCCGGCGCGCCGATCTGCAGCGGCATGAGCGCGTTCGCGAACCCGGCGAACAGCGGCGTCGCGAACATGAGCAGCATGATCGTGCCGTGCATGGTGAAGAGCTGGTTGTACTGCTCCCCCGTCTGCACGATGTCCATGCCGGGCAGCGCGAGCTGGCCGCGGATGATCAGCGCCATGACGCCGCCGATCAGGAAGAACAGGAACGAGGTCACCAGGTAGAGGTGGCCGATGATCTTGTGGTCGGTCGTCGTCACCCACTTGACGAAGACGTTGCCCTTGCGCTCGACCTTGCGGCCGGGGACGAGTCCGGTCGACGGGTTCAGCGTCGCGGTCATGTCAGCTCTCCTCGTGCTCGGCCACCGGCTGGGTGCCGGTCGCCGGGAAGTTCTGGTTACGGTCGAGGTCCGACCCGAGCTCGCCGACGTAGCCGGCGGCCGCGAGCTCGTCGAGGTGCGCCTGGAAGACGTCCGGCTCGACGACGTTGACCTTGAAGAGCATCTGCGAGTGGTACTCGCCGCAGAGCTCGGCGCACTTGCCGTAGTACTCGCCGACCTTCGTCGGGACGAAGTACATGACGTTGTCGTGCCCCGGGATCATGTCCTTCTTGTAGAGGAAGTCGACGACCCAGAAGGAGTGGATGACGTCGCGCGCGCCGAGGTTGATCTTGACCTGCTTGCCGACGGGCAGCCAGAGCGTCGGGACCGACTCGCCGTCGATCTGGCCGTTCGCGAGGATCTGCGCCTGGATGCCGGCCGGCTCGTGCACCGCCTCGGAGACCTCGGGGCTCGCCTGGTAGCTGAAGTCCCACGACCACTGCTTGCCGTAGGCGAGGATCTCGACCTCGGGGTCGTGCGCCTGCTCGATCGACGTCTGCTCCTTCGCCGTGAAGGCGAAGAACCCGATGATGAGGACGAGCGGAATGATCGTGTACGCGATCTCGATCGGCATGTTGTACCGCATCTGGACCGGCAGGCCGGTCTGACCGCGACGGCGACGGTAGACGATCGCCGCCCAGAGGATGAGCGCCCACGTGATGATGCCGACGATGAGCAGGATGGCCCAGGCCGTCGTCCACATGGCGATGATGCCAGGGGTGTGGTTGGTCGTGTCGACCCCGTCACCCGGCAGGAAACCCTGCAGCTCCTGCTGCGTGCACCCCGCGAGGACAACCGCTGCCGCGATGCCGATCGGGAGTGCCGCCCACCTCATCAGACGGCGATTCGAACTCACGGTTCAACCCTACCGGGTCAGTGGAACGAGTCGCCGCAGGCGCAGGACCCGGCCGCGTTCGGGTTGTCGATCGTGAAGCCCTGCTTCTGGATCGTGTCCTCGAAGTCGATGACGGCGCCCTCGAGATACGGGGTGCTCATCTTGTCGACGACGACCTCGACGCCCGCACCGAACTCGACGATGACGTCGCCGTCGAGCTGGCGCTCGTCGAAGTAGAGCTGGTAGACGAGGCCGGAGCAACCGCCCGGCTGGACGGCGAGGCGCAGGCGCAGGTCGTCGCGCCCCTCCTGCTCGAGGAGCCGCGCGACCTTGTCCGCGGCGGTCGCAGTGAGCTTGACGCCGTGCAGAGGGGCGTCGGTCGTCGGGGTGGCGAGCATCGCGTCGGTCATGACAGCAGTTTACTCCGCCGGGGCGTTGATGGCGGCGAGGAAGAGCGCCTCCGAGACGATCGCCTTGCGGAAGACGCCGAGATGCAGCGACTCGTTGGGGCTGTGCGCGCGCGTATCGGCGTCCTCGACGCCCGTCACGAGGATCTGCGCCGAGGGGAACACCTCGACGAGCTCGGCGATGAACGGGATCGATCCGCCGACGCCCATCTCGACGACCTCGCGACCCCAGCCGGCGGTGAGCGCGTCCTTCGCAAGGTGGAAGAGGTCGGCCGACGTGTCGACGAGGAAGGGCTCGCCGAGGTCGACCTTGTCGAACGAGATCTGCGCGCCGAACGGCAGGTGCGCCTCGAGATGCGCCTGGACCGCGGCGAAGGCGTCCTCGGCGCGCTGGCCGGGCGCGATCCTGACGCTGAGCTTGGCCCGGACGACGGGCGTGAGCGTGTTCGACGCGTTGAGCACGCTCGGCAGGTCGATGCCGGTCACGGTGATCGAGGGCTGGTTCCAGATGCGGTCGAGGACCGGGCCGCGCCCGAGCTCGCGCACGCCGGCCGGGAGCCCCGCCTCGGCGCGCAGCTGCGCCTCGGGATAGTCGGGCACCTCGGCGACGCGGCTCTTAAGGCCGGCGACGGCGACCGAGCCGTCGTCGTCCCAGAGCGTCGCGAACGTCTTGATCGCGGCGAGCGTCGCGTCGGGCACCGCTCCCCCGTACATGCCCGAGTGCGACGCGTGCGCGAGCGTGCGGATCGTCACGACGAACGTCGCATTGCCGCGCAGGCCGACGGTGATCGCCGGGGTCTCGACATCCCAGTTGCCGGAGTCCGCGACGATGATCGCGTCCGCCGCGAGGGCGTCCCGGTGGCGCACGATGAAGTCCTTGAACGAGGGCGAGCCGAACTCCTCCTCGCCCTCGATGAAGACGGCGAGCCCGAGGTCGAGCTCCCCGACCGCCTCGGTCAGCGCACGGATCGCGGCGACGTGGGCCATGACGCCGGCCTTGTCGTCGGCGGTGCCGCGACCGAACAGGCGCTCGCCGTGCTCGGTCGGCTTCAGCACGGGATCGTACGGCGACGTCTCCCAGTCCTCGTCGTCGCCGGGCGGCTGGACGTCGTGGTGCGCGTAGAGCAGCACCGTCCTCGCGCCGTTCCTGGCGGCCCGCCTCGCGAGGACCGCCGGCTGCCCGAGCGTCCCGTCCGGCTTCGCGGCGCGTTCGACCGTGACCGTCTCGAAGACGTCCAGATCGCGCAAGAGCTCGGCCACGGCGTTCGCGCTCGCCTCGACGTGCGCCGGATCGAAGCCGTCCCAGGAGACCGACGGGATGCGCACGAGTCGCGACAGATCGGCGATCGTGGCGGGCAGTCCCCCTCGCACGGCCGCCTCGATCGCGGTCGCGACGGAAGAAGCGGGGAGGTTCGGGCGCATGCGGGTAATCTTAAGAGGCCATGTCAGACACCAAGGGGCGCCCGACGCCGACTCGCAAGGAACGCGAGGCGGCGAACAAGCGACCCATCGTCGTCGCCGACCGCGCTGAGGCCCGCCGCGTCAACCGCGAGCGGGACCGCGTCGAGCGCGCGAAGGTCAACGCCGGCTATGCCGCGGGCGACGAGCGCTACCTGCCGATGCGCGACCGCGGGGCGCAGAAGCGCTGGGTCCGCGACTACGTCGACGCCCGGCTCTCCGCTGGCGAGTTCGTCATCCCGGTGATGTTCCTCGTCATCGTGCTCATGTACCTGCCGATCCCGGCGCTGTCGTCGTACTCGACGATCGCCCTCCTCGGCTACTTCGGGCTCGTCATCATCGACAGCGTCGTGCTCGGCTACACCCTCCGGCGCAAGCTCGCCGCGAAGTTCGGCGAGGACAAGGTGGAGAAGGTCCGCTGGTACGCGGCCATGCGCGCCCTTCAGCTGCGCATGATGCGGATGCCGAAGCCGCAGGTCAAGCGCTTCCAGTTCCCCGACTGAGCTCCCGGTTGATCCGCAGGGCCCACGAGGGCCCCTCGTAGATGAACGCGGTGTAGCCCTGCACGAGCGTCGCGCCCGCGGCGAGGCGCTCGCGGATGTCGCCCGCCGTCTCGACGCCGCCGACGGAGATGACGCAGAACGCCGGGTCCGGCGCCTCCGCGCGGATCGCCCGGAGCACCTCGAGCGACCGGGCCGCGAGCGGCGGTCCCGAGAGCCCGCCGGCGCCCGCGGCCGCGACGATCGCCGGATCGGTCGTGAGCCCCTCGCGCGAGACCGTCGTGTTCGTCGCGACGATGCCGGCGAGGCCGATCTCGCGGGCGAGCCGGGTGATCGCGACGACCTGCTCGTCGGTCATGTCGGGGGCGATCTTGACGAGCAGCGGGACGCCTCCCGCCGCCCCGAGCACCGCGCTCAGGAGGGGGCGGAGCTGATCGAGCTCCTGCAGGCCGCGTAGCCCCGGGGTGTTCGGGGAGGAGACGTTGACGACGAGGTAGTCGGCGAGCGGCGCGAGGATCCGGGTCGACGCCAGGTAGTCGTCGATCGCGCGGTCAACCTCGACGACGCGCGACTTGCCGATGTTGACGCCGATCACGGGGCGGTGCCGGCGGCGTCTGGTCCGCTCGAGCACGGCGGCGGCGGCCTGCGCGCCGCGGTTGTTGAACCCCATCCGGTTCACCAGCGCGCGATCCGGGATGAGCCGGAAGAGCCGTGGCCGCTCGTTGCCCGGCTGCGGGACCGCCGTGAGCGTCCCGACCTCGACGTGCCCGAAGCCGAGCGAGCCGAGACCGAGCGCCGCGTGCGCATCCTTGTCGAAGCCCGCCGCGACGCCGAACGGCGACGCGAAGTCGAGCCCGAGCGTGCGCACCCGGATCCCGGGGGTCGGGGCGAGGACGAGCCGGGAGAACCGCGCGACCGCGCGCCAGCCGAGCACTCGGATCGCCGCGTGCGCGAGCCCGTGCGCGCGCTCGGGGTCCAGGCGCGACAGCAGGACGCGGAAGAGGAAGTCGTACATCAGTGCGCCGACCGCAGTCCCGCGATCGCCGCCTCGAAGTCGTCGAGCGACTCGAACGCCTGGTAGACGCTCGCGAACCGCAGGTAGGCGACCTCGTCGAGCTCGCGCAGCGGACCGAGGATCGCGAGGCCGATCTCGTTCGCGTCGATCTGGCTCGCGCCCGTCGCCCGGATGCTCTCCTCGACCTTCTGGGCGAGCTCCGCGAGCTCGGTGTCGGTCACCGGTCGACCCTGCGCCGCCTTGCGGACGCCCGAGACGACCTTGTCCCGGCTGAACGGCTCGACGACACCGCTGCGCTTGATGACATTGAGCGACGCGGTCTCCGTCGTGGAGAAGCGTCCGCCGCACTCGGGGCACTGACGGCGACGACGGATCGAGAGCCCGTCGTCGCTCGTCCGCGAGTCGATGACCCGCGAGTCCGGGTGGCGGCAGAACGGGCAGAACACCTTGAGAGTTTAGGGCGTGTGCCCGTCGAAGCGTGCCAGGACCGCCTCGCCGTGGGCGGGGAGGTCCTCGGCGTTCGCGAGGGAGACGATCCGCTCGCGCACCTCCTCGAGCCCGGCCCGGGTGTACTCGACGATCTGCTGCGAGCGGAGGAACGCGGTCGCCCCGAGCCCCGCCGTGAACCGCGACTGGCCGCCCGTCGGCAGCACGTGGTTCGACCCCGCGAGGTAGTCGCCGAGGCTGACGGGCGAGTCGGGGCCGAGGAAGATCGCACCCGCGTTGGTGATCGAGGCGAGCACGCCCTGGTCGTCGGCCGTCTGGATCTCCAGGTGCTCCGGGCCGTAGGCGTTCGAGAACGCGGCCGCGGCGGCGAGGTCATCGACGAGGACGATCGCCGACTGCTGCGAGCCGAGCGCGACGCGCACCCGATCGGCGTGCTTCGTGAGGCCCGCGCGCGCCTCGAGATCGCGTTCGACCGCCTCGGCCAGGTCGACGGAGTCGGTCACGAGGAGGGCCGCCGCGTTCTCGTCGTGCTCGGCCTGGCTCACCAGATCCGCGGCGATGAGCGCGGGGTCGGCGCTCGAGTCGGCGATGACGAGGATCTCGGTCGGTCCCGCCTCCGCGTCGATCGCGACGACCCCGCGGACGAGCCGCTTCGCCGCGGCCACGTAGACGTTGCCGGGTCCGGTGATGACGTCGACGGGATCGAGGTCGAGCTCGGGGACGCCGTAGGCGAGCGCGGCGATGGCGCCCGCTCCCCCGATCGCGTAGATCTCCTCGATGCCGAGGAGTCCGGCCGCGCCGAGGATCGTCGGGTGCACCGCCCCGCCGAACTCGCGCTGAGCGGGGCTCGCGATCGCGATCGAGGCCACGCCGGCCGTCTGCGCCGGCACGACGTTCATGACGACACTCGACGGGTAGACCGCCTTGCCGCCCGGCACGTAGAGCCCGACCCGGCCGACCGGCTGCCAGCGTTGCCGGATGCTCGCGCCCGGACCGATCTCGGTCACCTGCTCGGCCGGCAGCTGGGCCGAGGTCGCAGCGCGGACGCGCCGGATCGCCTCCTCAAGCGCCTCGCGGACCTCCGGTTCCAGCTGCTCGACCGCGCTCGCGATGTCGGCGGCCGGCACGCGCAGGTGGACCGGGTTGGCGCCGTCGAACTTCCGCGCCTGCTCGATGAGGGCGACCATGCCGCTCGCTCTGACGTCCTCGATCAGCTGGGCGGCCGACTCGACCGCCTTCGCGACATCCACCGCGGCCCGTGGGACGGCGGCGGCGAGACGGTGCGGCGTGAGCACCTCGCCGCGCAGGTCGATCGTCTGGATCACGAGAGGAAAGCCTAGGCGAGGCAGCCGGCGCCGAGGAGCGTCTTGAGCTCCCCCGTGAGCCCCTGGCTGCGGGTCACCCGGTACGGCAGCTCGAAGATCCGGGCGGACCCGTCGCGGACCAGCCGCAGCCGCACCTCGGTGTCGCCCTCGTGCCGGATGAGGATGTCGCCGAGCGCCTGCACGACGTCCGTCGTCGCGTTCTGCTCGGGGATCGTCACCGTCAGCGGCAGCGGCGCGGTATCGGCCGACACGCCCGCGAGGTCCGGCACCGTCATCGAGTTCGCGTGCAGCACCTTGCCGTCGTCGCGCACATTCACTCGGCCGCGGACGACCACGATCGAGTCCTCCTGCAGCACCGGCTGGAACTCGGTGTACGTCTTCCCGAGGAACATGATCTGGATCTCGCCGCCGAAGTCCTCGACCGTCACGATGCCGTACGCGTTGCCGCTCTGGCGTGCGACGCGGTGCTGGACGCTCGTCACGAGGCCCGCGACCGACACCTGCTCGCCGTCGTTCAGGCTCTCGTCCTCGATGAGCTCGGCGATCCCGATGCCCGCGAGGCGCGAGAGCTGCCGCTCGAGGCCGGCGAGCGGATGGTCGGAGACGTAGAGCCCGAGCATCTCGCGCTCGAACGCGAGCTTCTCCCGCTTGGCCCACTCCGGCCGGTCGGGCACCACGTCGACGACCTGCTCCGGCTCGTCCCAGAGCGAGTCGAAGTCGAAGCCGACCATCCCGCTCGCCTCGTTGCGCTTGAGGCCGACCGCCGACTCGACCGCATCCTCGTGGATCTCGTAGAGCGCACGGCGGGGCGCGCCGAGCGAGTCGAACGCGCCGGCCTTGATGAGCGACTCGAGCGTCCGCTTGTTCGCCACCTGGATCGGGACCTTGCGCAGGAAGTCGTGGAACGACGTGAACGCGCCCTGCTCCTGGCGCGCACGACGGATCTGCTCGACGACCGCCGCGCCGACGTTGCGGATCGCGCCGAGTCCGAAGCGGATGGAGGACGAGGCGCCGTCGGCGTCGCGCACGGCGGTGAAGTCGGCGAACGAGGAGTTGACGTCGGGCGGGAGCACCGTGACGCCCATCCGGCGGCACTCCGAGAGGTAGATCCCGAGCTTGTCCTTCGCGTCCCCGACGCTCGTGAGCAGCGCGGCCATGTACTCGGCCGGATGATTCGCCTTGAGATACGCGGTCCAGTAGGACAGCACGCCGTAGCCGGCCGAGTGCGCCTTGTTGAAGGCGTAGTCGGCGAAGGGCACGAGGATGTCCCAGAGCGTCCGGATCGCCTCGTCCGAGTAGCCGTTCGCCTTCATCCCGTCGGAGAACGGCACGAACTCCTTGTCGAGGATCTCCTTCTTCTTCTTGCCCATCGCGCGGCGCAGCAGGTCGGCGCCGCCGAGCGAGTACCCGGCGACGCGCTGCGCGATCGCCATGACCTGCTCCTGGTAGACGATGAGCCCGTAGGTCGTGTCGAGGATGTCTCGCAGCGAGTCGGCGAGCTCGGGGTGGATCGGCTTGATCTCCTGCAGGCCGTTCTTGCGCAGCGCGTAGTTGGTGTGCGAGTCGGCGCCCATGGGACCCGGGCGGTAGAGCGCGATGACCGCGGAGATGTCCTCGAAGTTCGTCGGCTTCAGCTGGCGCAGCAGGCCGCGCAGCGGCCCGCCGTCGAGCTGGAACACCCCGAGCGTGTCGCCGCGCGCGAGCAGCTCGTACGTCCGCGGGTCCCCGTCGAGGTCGAGCCCCTCGAGATCGAGCCGATGCCCCGTGTTCGCCTCGACCTGCTGGAGCGCGTCATCGATGACCGTCAGGTTGCGCAGGCCCAGGAAGTCCATCTTGAGGAGGCCCAGGTCCTCCAGCGGCGGCTGGTCGAACTGCGTGATGATCGCGCCGTCCGCCTCACGCATCATGATCGGCAGGATGTCGATGAGCGGCTCCGCGCTCATGAGCACGCCGGCGGCGTGCACGCCCCACTGGCGCTTCAGGTTCTCGATGCCGCGCGCGGTCTCGAAGACGCGCCGCGCCTCGGCGTCGGTGTCGAGCAGCGTGCGGAGGTCGCTCGCCTCCTTGTACCGGTCGGCGTCCTTGTCGAAGACCTCCGAGAGCGCGATGTCCTTGCCCATGACGGACGGCGGCATCGCCTTCGTGAGCTTCTCCCCGACGGAGAACGGCATCCCGAGGACTCGGGCGGAGTCCTTGAGCGCCTGCTTCGCCTTGATCGTGCCGTACGTGACGATCTGGGCGACTCGGTCGTCGCCGTACTTCTCGGTGACATAGCGGATGACCTCGGGACGGCGGCGGTCGTCGAAGTCGACGTCGATGTCCGGCATGGAGACGCGCTCGGGGTTGAGGAAGCGCTCGAAGAGCAGGCCGTGCGCGAGGGGGTCGAGCTCGGTGATGCCGAGCGCATAGGACGCCATCGAGCCGGCGGCCGATCCTCGACCCGGGCCGACCCGGATCCCCTGCGCCTTCGCCCAGGCGATGAAGTCGGCGACGACCAGGAAGTAGCCGGGGAAGCCCATCTGCGTGATGACGTCGACCTCGTAGGCGGCCTGGGCGGCGTGCGCCTCGGTGACCCCGGCCGGGAATCGCCGGCGCATCCCGGCGTCGACCTCCTTCGCGAACCAGGACGCCTCGTTCTCCCCCGGCGGCACGGGGAACCGCGGCATGAGGTCGCGCTTGACGAACTCGGTCTCGCAGCGCTCCGCGATGAGCAGTGTCGCGTCGCAGGCCTCGGGGTGGTCGCGGAACAGATGGCGCATCTCGGCCGGCGTCTTGAGGTAGAACTCGTCGGCGTCGAACTTGAACCGCTTCGGGTCGTCGAGCGTCGAGCCCGACTGGACGCACAGCAGCGCCGCGTGCGCCTCGGCGTCGCTCGCGTGCGTGTAGTGGAGGTCGTTGGACGCGAGGAGCGGAATGTCGAGCTCGCGCGCGAGCCGGATGAGGTCGGCCTGGGTGCGCCGCTCGATGTCGATGCCGTGATCCATGATCTCGGCGTAGAAGTTGTCCCGGCCGAAGATGTCCTGGAACTCGGCCGCCGCCGCGCGCGCCTCCTCGTACTGGCCGAGCCGGAGCCGGGTCTGCACCTCGCCGCCGACGCAGCCCGTCGTCGCGATGACGCCTCTGGAGTATCGAGCGAGCAGCTCGCGGTCCATTCGTGGCTTGAAGTACTGGCCCTCGAGCGAGGCGAGCGACGACAGGCGGAAGAGGTTGTGCATCCCTTCGGTGCTCTCGGCGAGCATCGTCATGTGGGTGTAGGCGCCGCCGCCGCCGACGTCGTCGGCGTTGACGCCCGCGTCGCCGCCCCAGCGCACGCGGCTCTTGTCCGATCGGTGGGTGCCCGGCGTGAGGTAGGCCTCGGTGCCGATGATCGGCTTGATCCCGCGCTTGACGGCCTGCTGCCAGAACTCGTAGGCGCCGAACATGTTGCCGTGATCGGTCATCGCGATCGCCGGCATGCCCTGCTCGACGGCGGCATCCAGGAGCGCGCCGACGCGGGCGGCGCCATCGAGCATCGAGTACTCGGTGTGGACGTGCAGATGCACGAAGGAGTCGTCGGCGCTCACGCTCTCGAGGATAGGCAGAGCCGGCGACTCCCGCGGTCGCACGCGCGGTTGCAGGAGCCGAACCGCTTCAAGCATCGCTTGAACCTCGCTCGGTCGTCGGTCGTCGGAGCAGGAGAGCCCAGCGATCGGCGCCTAGCGGCTATGCTCCGCGGCACCCCTGGTATTGACCGGTTACGGAACGCTCCCGCCCTGCGCTTCACATTCCGCCTTCTTGACTGCGTACTGAATGCTGGCAACACCGCGGTCGGCCTCGCTGCTCAGGCTGTTCGCTAGCGACCTGGCGGTCTGGGCATCCAGGCAAGCGCGAATCGTCGGGGTCGAGCGGACGCCGCCCAACAGTCCCGCGATGATGCTCACGAGTACCACAGCGCCAACGACGCTCAACACGATCACTAGGCGACGTTTTTTCACCCTAGCGGCGTCGGCCAGCATGGCATTCCACTTAGCTTCACTGGCGCTCGTTCGCTCTTCCTGGAGGTGTGCAGCTTCAGGATTCTGGGGAACTACAGGATTGCTTGGAGTCGACTGCGTTGGTTCTTGGGAAACACGAGTGATCGGACGGGCAGCTGGGCGCTCGGACAGGGGGCGTTGGTCGCTCATTCCCTAAACCGTTTCGACCACGGCCGTCAACGATCGCTTCGGACCAGTGCCGTCGTTTGATGCGACGACCGACTCCGTGAGAGCGACAATGCGAACTGGCGGATAGTCCTCCAGCACGCGTTTCAGTTGCGTGATGAGGTGCGCCGTTGTCGGACTCGTTCCGGGTGAGGCACAGACGTTCACAACGTCTTGCTGCTCGATCAACGGCACCCTAGATACCTCCCCGATTACTTCGCGCCAGCCAAGCCTGTCTCACAGAGAGGCCAGTTGGACCACCATCACGATGACGCTTGGACAGCGTATCGACCTCAGGACCCTTGCCAACCCCTTATTCCGAACGTCGTGGCGCTGGGGCAGATAGTCGGGGTGACCGTTGATGATCTACTCCCCATGCCGTGGCCCATCTCCGCAAGATGGCTTCCAGAAGCTGTGTCCGAGTAGAACACGATGTCGGTGGTCACCTGGAGAATGAGGGCATGTTCCAGTCCCGTCCCAGAGTCGTCCGCGATCTCGCGGCGCTCGAGCGGGCTGAGGCCGCGCTCGCCGGGGCGATGGACGAGCTCGGCGAGCTGCAGCGCCGAATCGATGCGCTGCAGGCGAGGCGGGCGCAGGTGGTGGCGGAAGCGCCGCGACTCGCGGTCGAGATCGAGCGACTCGACGGTGCGACGGGATCGCAGCTCGAGGAGTTCGCGCGGCGCTCGGCCCGCGCCGAGGTCGCGCTTGCGATGCGGGTCTCCGAGACCTCGGCGGACCGGATCATCTGCGATGCCGAGATGCTCGTGCGGCGTCTGCCGTCGACCCTCTCCGCGGTCGAGCGCGGTGAGATCTCGTGGCGTGCCGCGTGCCTCGTCGCGCAGACGGCGTCAACACTCGATGAACTGCGGGACGAGAGCGCGGCGGAGCGCCTCGCCGAGTTCGAGACGGCGGCGATCGACCTCGCGAGTCGCGTGGCACCGGCCCGTCTGCGGACTCGGCTCCAGCAGTTGCGGGACCGCTGCATGAGCGAGCCGCCTGAGGTGCGTCACGCCGCGGCGCGCGAGGCCCGCTACGTCGCGATCGACGATCTTGAGGATGGGATGTCGCGACTCGTCGCGCTGCTGCCGTCAGTCACGGCGCACGCGATCGACCACCGGCTGACCGACCTCGCCCGGGCGACGAGGGACGCAGACGCCGAGGACGGGATCGACGACGGCCGGAAGCTCTCGCAGCGACGCGCCGACCTGCTCGTCGACTACCTCATCGGCGACTACATCCGCTCCGGCGCCGAGCTCGACCCGGTGCAGAGCGCCGAGGAGTACGAGCGACGGGTGGCCGCCGGTCGGGACTTCGGCCGCTTCGCAGGCATCCGACCGACCGTCGTGGTCACCGTGCCGATCGCCACGCTGCTCGGTGCGGACGAGCCGGCGGTCCTCGATGGCGCGGTGCCGATCGACGCCGCCACGGCTCGACAGCTCACCGCGCACGCCACAGGGCTCTACCGCCTGCTCACCGACGCCCACACCGGAGTACGACTCGACCTCTCGCGCGAGCGCTACCAGGTCACGCCGGGACTGCGCATGTGGCTACGAGTGCGGGACGAGACCTGCCGATTCCCCGGTTGCGGCCGCCGCGCGCGCGGCTGCGACATCGACCACACGATCGACTGGCAGTACGGCGGCGAGACCCGAGCCGACAACCTCGCGCACCTGTGCCGAAGTCATCACACGCTCAAGCACCGCGCCCGCTGGGGCATCCGCCAGCTCCCCGACGGCACCATCGTCTGGCGCGGCCCGACCGGTCGCGAGTACAGCACACACCCAGGAGATCAGTCGGCCGTGACGACCTCGAGCGCGGGCTGAAGAATCGGCGGATGCTCCAACGTGCTCTCGGCGCGCTGCATGTCCGGTTCTAGAAGGCGAGTCAGATCAGTTCTCAAACTCGAATTCAAGAACGATCTTCGGATCGATGCTTGTCACAATGCCTCGATAGAAGGCTTCCGCTTGATCTACCAGAATCCATCGATTCGAGTCGATGTATTCGCGCTTTGCATCGTCGTTGAGTATTTCGTTGATCAGTTCAGCCGAATCAATCGCCGGGGTCACCCAGCTGAGGACTCCATGGTCCTCAAGGCGCATTCGGAAGTTCTCATTCTGATGCCCGATGAAGATGAAGTCTGGAATCGAGATCCGGTATGAATCCCCGCCTGTCGGCTCGATTGTCACATCACCACCTTCAATGCCGAGCTTCGCGGTGAATGAGTATTCGAGGAGCGAAGTCCGTTCACTCCAAGGGATATCGAACCCCCAGAACGCCGCGCTGGAATCCCGATCATGAAGACCTTGAATCCCAAGGCTGAGCAATACGACCTGCTCTTCGCGAACGATCGCCGTGATGACCTGTGAATCGCGGCTCTGCTCGTCCGTGCGGAAGACAACATTCATGAATATCTGTCCAAACAGCACCCCCAGCACGGCACCGATGACCAGCCCGACAGCCGCACTGATGAATACCTTCACAGTCCCCTCCCCCGCCTCAGCCTATAGTCCGTGGCAACGACACCATGGTTCTTGAGCAGTGACCGGCGTTGCCTCGACGGACGCAGTTGTCCTGGGGCAGAGCAGCCGCATCCTCAATCTCCCGTGACGACGCTCAACGCGTGACGCAGGTCGGCCGGATAAGGCGACTCGAAGACCATCGGCCGCCCGTCCTCGGGATGCGCGAAGCCGAGCCGGTGGGCATGGAGCCATTGGCGCTCGAGTCCGAGGCGGGCGCTCAGCGCCGGGTCCGCGCCGTAGAGGCCGTCGCCGCAGCAGGGGTGTCGCTGGGCCGCCATGTGGACGCGGATCTGGTGGGTCCTGCCGGTCTCGAGCTGGATCTCGAGCAGCGATGCGGCACGGAACGCCTCGAGCGTCTCGTAGTGCGTCACGGCGGGCTTGCCGCCCGCGACGACGGCGAACTTCCAGGAGGCCGACGGATGACGGCCGACGGGCGCGTCGATCGTGCCACGCAGCGGATCGGGGTGGCCCTGGACGAGCGCGTGGTAGACCTTCTCCACCTCCCGATCGTGGAACTGCCGCTTGAGGTCCGTGTAGGCCCGCTCGCTCTTGGCCACGACCATGAGCCCGCTCGTGCCCTGATCGAGCCGGTGCACGACGCCCTGGCGCTCCGCGGCGCCGCTCGTCGAGATCCGCAGCCCGAGGCCGGCGAGCGCGCCGACGACGGTCGGCCCGTCCCACCCGAGCGACGGATGCGCGGCGACGCCGGCCGGCTTGTCGACGACGACGAGGTCGTCGTCCTGGTAGACGATCTCGAGCCCGGCGACGAGCTGCGGCACGACGGTCGGCTCCGCCTTCTCGGTCCACTCGATCTCGAGCCACGCTCCGGCGCTCAGTCGATCCGACTTGCCGAGCATCGCTCCGTCCTGGCGCGCCCCGCCCGCCTCGAGCACCTCCGCGGCGAAGGTGCGGGAGAAGCCGAGCAGCTTGCCGATCGCAGCGTCCGCACGCTGGCCGTCGAGCCCGTCCGGGACGGGGAGGCTACGCGTCGTCATCGCTCGGCGTCGGCGCGCCGCGGCGGCCCCGCACGCCGTCGATGCCGAGCCCGATGAGCGTGAGGATGATGAGCAGCACCACGCTGAAGGTGATCGCGATGTCGGCGACGTTGAAGATCGCCGGGAAGCCCCACAGCTGGACGAAGTCGATGACGTGCCCCTGCCCGAAGCCGGGCTCGCGGAAGAGCCGGTCGGTCAGATTGCCGACGGTCCCGCCGAGCAGCAGGCCGAACACGGTCGCCCAGGCGAGCGAACGGATGCGCCGGGCGAAGACGACGATGATGACCGCCACGGCGAGCGCGATGATCGCGAAGATCCAGGTCGCGCCGATTCCGAGCGAGAACGCCGCGCCGGGGTTGCGCACGAAGTGGAACTGGACGAGCTCGCCGATGACCGGGACGCTCACGCCCTCCTGGAGGTGCTCGACGACGAGCCACTTCGCCAACTGGTCGACCGCGAGGATCCCGAGGGCGAGTCCGAGGACGAGGGCGAGCGCGCCGAACCGGGGACGCACCGCTGCCGGTGCGACGGTCGGCTCGGCGTCAGTTGCCGCCAAGGCCCGGCACCGGCGGCGTCTCGCTCGTCGGGTTCGAGCCGAAGCTCGGCTCGGCCGGGGCCTCGAAGGCGCGAGCGGGCGGCTCCCACTGGAAGGACGTGCGCGGCTGGTCGCCGGTGTCCTCGATCGGCGCGGCGGAGTCGGTGGACTCGACGTCCGCCTCGGCATCCGATGCGGCGCCGGTCTCCTCCTCGTCGGCCGGGTCCGAGTCCGCGCCGATGGCCTTGAGATCGCCCAACTGGGTCTCGAGGTACGTCTTGAGCGAGCTGCGGTAGGTGCGCTCGAACTCCTTGAGCTCGTCGACGGTCGACTGGAGCGCATCGCGATCGCCGCTCAGGGCCGCGACCTCGGCCGCGAGCGCGGCGAGCTGCGTGTCGCGCTGCGTCTTCGCCTCGGCGACGAGCTCGTCCGCCTTCGACTGGGCGTCCGTGACGAGCCTGTCGGCCTTCGCCTGCGCGTCGTTCGTCAGCTCGGTGGCCTTCGACTCCGCCTCGCTGATGAGCTGATCGTGCTTGGACTGGGCCTCGGCGATGACCTGCGCGGCCTTCGTCTCGCCCTCGGCGATCGCCTCGTCGCGCTTCGCGACGCCCTCGCGGACATGCTCCTCGTGCACTCGGCGGGCGAGCTGCAGGTACTCGGCCGAGTTCATCCCGTCGAGCATCGGCGAGCCCGACGCGGCCTCGTCCTGGGCGGTCTTGAGCTGCTGCTGGGTCTCGGCGAGCTGGGCTCGCACGGTCGCGAGCTGCGCCCGGAGGTCCTCCGCCTCGCCGCTGCTCGGCGCGGCGGCGGAGCCGGCCTGCGACTTGAGCTGCTCGTTCTCCGCGATGAGCCGCTGGAACTCGGCGAGCACCTCGTCGAGGAAGTCGTCGACCTCGTCCTGGTCGTAGCCATCGCGGAACTTCGTCGTCTGGAACTGCTTGTTCAGCACGTCGTTCGGCGTCAGCGCCATTCCGTCACCTCGTTACTCAGACCTTGTACCAGAAGGTAAACCATCCTACCTGTGCTTACCCGATCGCGAGGAACGTCCCGACGATCGACATGAGCACGATCACGGCGAACATCAGGAGCATGACCGACAGATCGATCGCGACGGGGCCCAGTCGGATCGGCGGGATGACCTTGCGAACGAGCCGGATCGGCGGGTCCGTGAGCGTGTAGATGATCTCGGCGATGACGAGCACCGCGCCGCGCGGACGCCACTGGCGATTGATCGCCCGCACCAGCTCGAGGATGATGCGCGCCCAGAGCAGGATCAAGTAGATGATCAGCAGGACGTGGATGACGCGCAGGACGATATGGACCACGACCACGCGACAACCCTATTCGCTCGGCCCGGGCGCACCCTGGGCGAGGGCGACTACTCGAAGAACGATGCGTCGACGTCGTCCGCGGCGTCCGCCTGGTCGCCCGAGGTCGCGACGTGCGACGGCGAGAGCAGGAACACCTTGCTGGTCACCCGCTCGATGCGCCCGTAGAGCGCCTCGGCGAGGCCGCAGCAGAAGTCGATGAGGCGCCGGGCCTCGGGATCGGGCATCTGCGAGATGTTGATGATGACGGGCACGCCCTCGCGGAAGTGCTCCGCGATCGTCCGGACATCCTTGAAGGCGCGGGGGTGGACGGTGAGGATCTCGTTCATGTCTGCCGGCTTGTGCTGCTGGGATGAGCGACGGATCGGGGTCACCGCCGCCTTGGGCGTCGGCTGGGGGTACGCCTGGGCGGGCGCGGGAGCGTGCGAGCGCTGCTGCTGAGCAGGTTGCTGCTCCTCGTACTCCTCTTCCTCGACCAGGCCGAGGAAGGCCATTGCATTGCGGAACGGATTGGCCATGACGCCCTCCTCAGCCTTCGGTTCGGGTCCGAGCGTATG
>DATMFB010000044.1:0-12318 GCA_035556395.1 Microbacteriaceae bacterium | reverse complement strand
CGTGCTCTGCAGCTCGGCGAAGAGCGTCTCGGTGAAGAGCTTGACCGCCGCCTTGGAGGAGCCGTAGGCGCCCTGGCCCGGGACCGGGACGAGGCCGCCCATCGACGAGAAGTCGAGGATCGCCGCCTCCGGCCGTGCGAGCAGGTCGGGCAGGAACGACTTCACGACGTAGACCGTGCCCCAGTAGTTGATGTCGATGACGCGCTGGATCTCCTCGATCGTGAGCTCGGAGATCGGCGCGAAGCGGTGGATGATGCCCGCGATGTTGAGCACGCCGTCGATCGCGCCGTGCTGCGCGCGGATCGCGGCGGGCAGCGCCTCGACCGCGGCGCGGTCGGTCACGTTGACGGCATGCGTCGTGAGCCGGTCGCCGGCGTTCGCCAGCTGCGCGGTCTCGGCGAGGGACTGCTCGTTGAGGTCGAGCGCGGCGACGCGCGCTCCTTTCGCGAGGAGCTGGAGGACGACCTCCCGCGCGATGCCGTTGCCGCCGCCCGTGACGACGAATACCTTCCCTTCGAGCTGCATTCGTGCTCCATTCCCGCTGGCGCCGCGTCTCGCGTCGCTACTACGGGCAAGGCTACTTCCCGTCCTCCGGCGTGCGCGACGGTTCGAGGACGTACGGCTCGTGAATCCTCGCGCACGCCTGAAAAGGGAGGGTGCACAGGCAGCCTTCGTAGACTCGGGAGCGTGACGATCAAGAACGGGTCGGTCGCGGCGGCGCCGAGCCGAGGCCGTGTCCTCCTCGCGAGCCCGCGCGGCTACTGCGCCGGCGTCGATCGGGCGGTCGTCGCGGTCGAGAAGGCGCTCGAGCTGCACGGGGCGCCGGTCTACGTGCGCAAGCAGATCGTGCACAACATCCACGTCGTGCGCACGCTCGAGCAGGCCGGGGCGATCTTCGTCGACGACGTCACCGAGGTGCCGGAGGGCGCCCGAGTCGTCTTCTCCGCCCACGGCGTCTCGCCCGCGGTGCACGCGGGCGCCGCGGCGCGCAACCTGCTCACGATCGATGCGACCTGCCCGCTCGTCACCAAGGTGCACCGCGAGGCGACGAGATTCGCGCGCGACGACTACCAGATCCTGCTCATCGGCCATGCCGGCCACGAGGAGGTCGAGGGCACGATGGGCCACGCGCCCGATCAGACGATCCTCGTCAACGGACCCGACGAGGCCGACCGCGTCGTCGTCGCCGACCCGAGCAAGCTCGTCTGGCTCTCCCAGACGACGCTCTCGGTCGACGAGACGATGGAGACCGTCCGGCGGCTGCGTGCCCGCTTCCCCGACCTGCAGGACCCGCCGAGCGACGACATCTGCTACGCGACGCAGAACCGCCAGGTGGCCATCAAGCAGGTCGCGGCCGGTGCCGACCTCGTCATCGTCGTCGGCAGCGAGAACAGCTCGAACACCATGCGCCTCGTCGACGTCTCCCTCGCGAGCGGTGCGAAGGCCGCGCACCGGGTCGACTACGCCGCCGAGATCGATCCGGCCTGGCTCGACGGCGTGACCTCGGTCGGCGTGACCTCCGGGGCGAGCGTCCCCGAGGTGCTGGTCCGCGAGGTCCTCACGTGGCTCGCCGACGCCGGATACACCGACGTCGAGGAGGTCGAGACGGCCCGCGAGGATCTCATGTTCTCCCTCCCGAAGGAGCTCCGCGTCGACGGCGACGCTCGCTCGCTCGGGGGCCGCCGGGAATAGGGTGGCGGCGTGCCATCGGTCCTCGCCGTCTGCGTCGTGTCGGCGCTGCGGTCGGACGCGGGACCGGTCGGCGTGACCGGGATCGACAAGCGGCCGGTCGACGGGCCGGTCCGCGTCGGGACGTACGGGCTCTACGCCGACGTCCAGGCCGATCGCGAGCGGCATGGCGGCCTCGACCAGGCTGTCTACGCCTACGGCGAGGAGGATGCCGAGTGGTGGGCGCGGGAGGTCGGCAGCGAGTTCCCGCCCGGGGTGTTCGGCGAGAATCTCAGGGTCGAGGGGTTCGACGTCAACGCCGTTCGTCTCGGTGATCGCTGGAGGATCGGCGGCGGCGTGCTGCTGGAGGTCACTCGGCCCCGCAAGCCCTGCCAGACCTTCGCGAGGTGGGTCGAAGAGCAGGGCATCGCCCCCGCGTCGGGATGGGTCAAGCGCTTCGCCGCCGCGGGCCGTCTCGGGCCCTATCTCCGGGTGCTGCGTACCGGTGAGGTCCGTTCGGGCGATGCGATCGTCGTCGAGCCGGCCCCACGAGGTGCGCCGGGGCTCCTCGAGTGGGCTCCGGCGTAGCCGGGTGCCTGGCCCTCAGACCGCGGCGATCGCGTCGATCTCGATCTGGAAGGCGCCGCTGACGAGCGCCGCGATGCCGATGAGCGTCGACGCCGGGACGTTCTCCGGGTCGATGAACCGGTCGCGGACCTCGCGATAGGTCGCGACGCGCTCGGGCGTCAGGCCCACGATGTAGACGTTGACCCGGATGAGATCGGAGAACGTCGCGCCGCCGCGCTCGAGCGCCGCCTGGAGGGCGGCGAAGACGAGCTCGGCCTCCTCCTGGAAGCTCTGTGCCGGCGTTCCGTCGGGGCGCAAGGCGACGACGCCCGAGAGGAAGAGCTGGTCGCCGGCCGTGACGCGGACGCTGTCGGCGATGCCGGGGAAGACGGGGGCGGGGATGCGGTGGACGCGCTCGGCCATGACGTTCTGCCCCTCAGCCGACGTGCTTGCCCGCGGAGCCGAGCTCCTGCGCCGCGACGACGACGCGCGCCGCCATGTGGCCTTCCGCGACCTTGCCCCACGCGCGCGGGTCGTAGCGCTTCTTGTCGCCGACCTCGCCGTCGATCTTGAGCACGCCGTCGTAGTTGCTGAGCATGTAGCCGGCGACCGAGCGCGTGAACGCGTACTGGGTGTCGGTGTCGACGTTCATCTTGATGACGCCGTTCGCGACGGCGGTCGCGATCTCCTCGGGGCTCGAGCCCGAGCCGCCGTGGAAGACGAGGTCGAGCGGCTTGGCGCCCGTGCCGTACTTCGCCGCGATGCCGGCCTGGATCTCGCCGAGGATCTCGGGGCGCAGCTTGACGTTGCCCGGCTTGTAGACGCCGTGGACGTTACCGAAGGTGAGCGCCGCGATGTATCGGCCCTGCTCGCCGAGCCCGATCGCGTCGACGACCTGCTCGACGTCCTGAAGCGTCGTGTAGAGCTTCTCGTTGATCTCCGCGACGACGCCGTCCTCCTCGCCGCCGACGACGCCGATCTCGACCTCGAGGATCGCGCCGATGTTCTTCATCTTCGGCAGCAGCGCCTTCGCGATCTCGATGTTCTCCGCGAGCGGCACGGCCGAGCCGTCCCACATGTGCGACTGGAAGAGCGGGCCGCGGCCGGCTCGCACCTCCTCCTCGGAGAACGCGATGAGCGGCTCGACGAAGTTGCCGAGCGCCTCCTTGGGGCAGTGGTCGGTGTGCAGCGCGACGGTGATCGGGTACGACTTGGCGACCTCCGTCGCGTACTTCGCGAACGCGATCGCGCCGGTCGCGCGCTGCTTGACGCTCGGTCCGGAGAAGTAGTCGGCGCCGCCCGTCGAGACCTGGATGATGCCGTCCGAGCCCGCCTCGGCGAGGCCCTGGAGGACGGCGTTGACCGTCTGCGAGCTGCTCACGTTGATCGCGGGGAGGGCGTAGCCACCGGCCTTCGCCTTCGCGATGATCTCCGCGTACTGGTCGGGCGTGGCGACGGGCATGGCTTCCTCCGGGAGAACGTGGGGGCATCGTGCGGGTGCGTCTCGAGTCTAGCTAGGCTCGTTCTCGTGTCGATGACGAGCGCTCCCCACTTCGAAGCCCCTGACCGCAACCTCGCCCTCGAGCTCGTCCGGGCGACCGAGGCCGCGGCGATCCGCGCGGTGCCGTGGATCGGCAAGGGCAACAAGAACGCGGCGGACGGCGCCGCCGTCGACGCGATGCGCAAGTTCCTCGGCACGGTCGACTTCGAGGGCGTCGTCGTCATCGGCGAGGGCGTCAAGGACAAGGCGCCGATGCTCTTCAACGGCGAGGTCGTCGGCACCGGCAAGGGGCCGAAGTGCGACATCGCCGTGGATCCGATCGACGGGACCTCGCTCACCGCCGCCGGCCGCTCGCACGCGATCTCGATGCTCGCGGTCTCGGATCGCGGGACGATGCTCGACGCGTCCAGCGTCTTCTACATGGACAAGATCGTCACGAGCGCGGCCGGCGAGGGGGTCGTGTCCCTCGACCAGTCGGTGGGCGACAACGTCCGCGAGCTCGCCAAGGCGCTCGGCAAGCCCACCGGTGAGATCGTCGTCGCCGTGCTCGACCGACCGCGCCACCAGGGTCTCATCGACGAGATCCGCTCCGCCGGCGCGGCGACGCGGCTCATCCTCGACGGGGACGTCGCGGGCGGCATCAACGCCGCCATCGGCGGCACCCGCATCGACCTGTGCCTCGGCATCGGCGGCTGCCCCGAGGGCGTCGCGACCGCCGCGGCGATCAAGGCGCTCGGCGGCTTCATGCAGGGCCGGATGGCGCCGCTCGACGACGAGGAGCGCGCCCGCGGCATCGCCGCCGGACTCAAGATGGACTACATCTACAGCCAGGACGAGCTCGTCAGCGGCGACAACACGATCTTCGTCGTCACCGGCGTGACGGACGGCTCGCTCGTCAAGGGCGTCGAGCGCCGCGGCGACTACGTCGAGACGGAGAGCCTCATCATGCGCTCGAAGTCGGGCACGATCCGCCGCATCCAGGCGACGCACCTCGCCTCGAAGTGGCTCGAGGACTAGCTCGGCGAGTCCAGCTCGAAGTCTTCGATCAGCTCGACCTCGACGGCCTCCGCGAGCTCCGGCGCGGTGAGCTGCTTGGGTCGGCTCTCGATGAGCTTCGGCTCGGCGATCACCTTCGACTCGTCGAGGTCGTCCAGCTTGCGCGCGGTGACGAGCACGCGGCTCTCGAGTGAGCTCGCGAACGTGTTGTAGTTCGTCACCGTCGCATCGATGCTGCGCCGGAGCTTCTCCGCGTGCTCGGCGAGGGTCGTCAGCCGCGTATAGAGCTCACGGCTGAGGTCGAACAGCCGCTTCGCGTCCTCCGTCAGCACGTCCTGGCGCCAGGTGAACGCCACCGTCTTGAGCACCGCCCAGAGGCTCACGGGCGACGCGAGGACGACGCTCTTCGACAGCGCGTAGTCCATGAGCCCGGCATCGCCCTCGTTCGCGGCCGAGAGCAGGGCCTCGTTCGGGATGAACGCGATCACGAAGTCCGGGCTGACCTCGAGCCCGTTCCAGTAGCCGCGTCCCGCGAGGGTGTCGACGTGGCCCCGGACGCGCTTGGCATGCGCCGTGATGAGGTTCCGGCGGCGCGTCTCGTCGTCGCCGGTCGCCGACGGCGGGATCGCGGACGCCTCGATGAAGTCGTTGTAGGGCACCTTGGCGTCGATCGCCATCTGCTTGCCGCCTGGCAGGTGGACGACCATGTCGGGGCGGCGGGCCGTGTCGTCGACCGAGATCGTGGTCTGCTCGGTGAAGTCGACGTGCTGGAGCAGCCCGGCGGACTCGACGAGCGTGCGCAGCTGGGTCTCGCCCCAGGCACCTCGCACCGCGTTGTTCCGCAGCGCCGCGGCGAGCGCGTCCGCGGTCGCACGCAGGCGCTCCTCGCCCTCCGTGGCCGCCTTGAGCTGCTGCGCGAGCTCACCGTGCTGCTGCGCGCGCTGCTGCTCGAGCTCGGTGACCTTCGACTGCATCGTGCGGAGGGTCTCCTGCACCGGCGTCAGCGCCTGGAGGACCTTCGACTCGGCGGCCTCGCGCGCCTTCTGCGCCGCGGCGTCGCGTTCTCCCCGGTCGATCAGCTCCTTGTACTGGGTCGCCGCCGCCGCGACTTGCCGCTGCAGGGCGTCGATCGACGCCTGTGCCCCCGCCAGCTCCGCCTGGACGTCGGCTGCGGCCTGCGCCGCGACGGCGCGCTCCTGCGCGAGCGCGGTCTCGTGCTGGGCGGCGATCAGCGAGATCGCATGCTCGCGCTCGGCCGCGGCGACCTCGGCCGCCGCCGTCGCGGCTGCGCGCGACCGGGATGCCGCGAGTCGCGATGCGAGCATCCATGCGACCGCGCCGCCGACGACGAGTCCGACGATCGCGCCGATGACGACGAGCCAGGGTTCCATGCCGACAGGGTCGCATGGACCCCGGACATCGCGGTCTCGATACGCCGCTGCGCGGCTACTCGACCCAGGGGTCCTATTCGATACGCCGCTGCGCGGCTACTCGACCCGCGGGAGTGCCTACGCCGCGACGGGGGCGAGGTGCGAGAGGCGCGCCCCCGCGAGCGCCCCGAGCTCGGGGAGGGTCGCGGCGCCGTGCCGCTTGGCCGCGTCGATGATGATCCAGGCGCAGGCCTCGGCATCGGCGAGCGCGTCGTGGTGGGGGAAGTCGTCGAAGCCCGCCGCCGCCGCCGCCTTCGGCAGGCGATAGGACTCGAGCTCGTAGGTCTTGCGTGCGACCTGGAGCGAGCACAGGTAGTCGAACTCCGGGATGGCGGTCCTGGACGCCTCGCACGCCGACTTGATGACGCCCATGTCGAAGCCCGCGTTGTGGGCGGTCAGCGCGTCGCCCTCGATGTACTCCAGCAGCCGGGGGAGCTGGTCGATCCAGCGCGGCGCGTCCGCGCAGTCCGCCGCGCGCAGCCCGTGGATGCGCGTGTTCCACTCCGTGAAGTGGTCATGGCCCGCCGGCGGCAGGATGAGCCAGCCCTCGCGGTCGACGACCTTGCCGCCCCGCACCTTCGCGAGCCCGACCGAGCACGCGCTCGCCGCCGACGGGTTCGCGGTCTCGAAGTCGATCGCCGTGAAGTCGAGAGCACTGAGGTCGAGCACGAGCCCAGCCTCCTGCCGACCCCCGACATCTCCGGGATGGCGCGCCGGGTCCCCGCGATGTGACGTCCTGACGGTGATTGCTCGAGTTTGCTTTCTCTAGTAGAAATAGAACATGACGCAGGCGATCGAGGTGGACCGCCTCACCAAGCGCTACCGCGAGGTGCTCGCCGTGGACGACTTGAGCTTCACGGTGCGGCCCGGTCGGGTCACCGGATTCCTCGGACCGAACGGCGCGGGCAAGACGACCACGCTGCGCATCATCCTGGGCCTCGTCGGTGCGTCATCGGGACGCGCGAACATCGGCGGGCAGCGCTATCGGAGCCTCGTCCGCCCGCTGAGCGAGGTCGGCGCCTCGCTCGAGGCGACGAGCTTCCATCCGGGGCGCACCGCGCGCGATCACCTCCGGGTGCAGGCGACCGGTGGTGGCGTGTCGCGCGGGCGCGTCGGCGTCGTCCTCGAGCAGGTCGGGCTCGCCGGAGCGGCCGATCGGCGGGTCGGCGGCTACTCGCTCGGCATGCGCCAGCGCCTCGGCCTCGCCTCGGCGCTCCTCGGCGATCCGGGCGTGCTGGTCCTCGACGAGCCGATCAACGGCCTCGATCCCGAGGGCATCCGCTGGGTCCGATCGCTGCTGCGCGTGCTCGCCGCCGAAGGGCGGACCGTGCTCATCTCCTCGCACGTGCTCTCCGAGGTCGAGCAGGTGGTCGACGACCTCGTCGTCATCGACCGCGGGCGAAGCGTCTATCAGGGTCCGATCGGCGGGCTGGTCGCGTCGCGGCCGCGTGTCGTCGTCGACGCCGAGCCGCGTGCCGCGCTCGCTGCGGCCCTCGCATCGCACGTCGTCGGCGAGACCGACGACGGGGCCCTGCTCGTCGAGGGTATCGATGCCGCCGAAGCCGGGCGGATCGCGTTCGCCGCCGGCATCGCCCTCACGCACCTCGCCGCTGAGACACAGGGACTCGAAGGCGGGTTTCTCGAGCTCATCCGCGGGGCGGAATCATGAACGCGATCGGGCGGTCGGTCGCCGCGGAGCTCCTCCGCGTCCTCAGCACGCGCATCTGGTGGATCCTCGCCCTCGTCCTGTTCGGCTACACGGCGTTCGTCGCGGGATTCCTCGCCCTCTTCCTCGGAGACCTCGGCAAGGTCCTCGGCGGCGGCACCGATCTGCCCGCGCGCGCCGTCGCCGATCTCGTCTACGCGACCGCGACCTCGGTCGGATACGTCGTCCCGGTGCTGCTCGGCGCCCTCATCGTGACGTCCGAGTATCGGACGGGCACGCTGACGCCGACCCTGCTCGCCGAGCCGCGGCGGGGGGTGGTGCTCACCGGCAAGGCGATCGCCGCGGCCGCGTTCGGCGCGCTCTTCGGAGTCGTCGGCCTGCTCGGCTCCGTCGGCCTCGGTGGGGTCGTCCTCGCCGTCAGCGGCGGCGATCCGCTGCTCGGGAGCGCCGAGACCTGGGCCCTGTGCCTCCGGGCGCTGCTCGCGATGGCGCTGTGGGGGCTCATCGGGGTCGGCCTCGGCGCGCTCGTCGCGAACCAGGTGGTCGCCATCGTGGTGATCCTCGTCTTCACCCAGTTCATCGAGCCGATCCTCCGGGTCGTCGGCGCCATCTGGGCGTGGAGCGCGGAGGTCGGCAAGTTCCTCCCCGGTGCGGCGAGCGACGCGCTCGTCGGATCCGGGCTGTTCGGCTCCCTCGGTGCGCTCGACCCCGAGGCGGCGGCGATGCACTCCGCGGCGCTGTCCTGGTGGGAGGGCGGGCTCGTGCTCGCGGGCATCGCGGCCCTGCTGCTCGTCGTCGCGCGCACGACCACCTGGCGCCGCGACGTCGCCTGACGCGTTGCCTATCATGCTCGTGGGGCTCGAGCGCCGGCGCCTCATCCGACGACTCGAGATCCCACTATGTCAGCGACGTCCACCCGCACCACCGAACCGTCCGGCCTGACCGCCGCCGAGGTCGCCGAGCGCGTCGCCGACGGCGGGATCAACGCCTTCGACCAGGCGTCCAGTCGCAGCGCCTGGAACATCATCCGGGCGAATGTCTTCACCCTCTTCAACGCGATCGTCGTCGGCTGCTTCCTCGTGCTCTTCGTGCTCGGCCGCTGGCAGGACGCGCTCTTCGGCTTCAGCGCCGTCGCGAACTCGATCATCGGCTCCGTCCAGGAGTTCCGGGCGAAGCGCTCGCTCGACCGGCTCGCGCTGCTGAGCGCGCCGCTCGCCCGGGTGCGCCGCGACGGGGCCGACGTCGAGATCGCGCCGCGCGAGGTCGTGCTCGACGACCTCCTCGTGCTGCGCGCCGGCGATCAGGTGCCCGCGGACGCCGTCGTCGTCGCCTCGCGCGGACTGCAGCTCGACGAGTCGATGCTGACCGGCGAGTCGGACGCGATCGACAAGAGCGCCGGCGCCGAGGTCCTGTCCGGATCGATCGTCGTCGGGGGAGAGGGCCTCGCGCGCACGACCCGCGTCGGCGCGGACTCGTTCGCCAACCGGTTCGCCGACGAGGCGAAGCGCTTCTCGCTCATGGCGAGCGAGCTGCGCGCCTCGCTCGACCGCGTGCTGCTGTGGATCACCTGGCTCGTCGGGCCGATCAGCCTGCTCGTGCTCAACGCGCAGATGATCGCGCTCGGCGGCTGGGCCGAGGCGATCGAGTCCGGCGCGTGGCGCGATGCCGCGGTGAGCACGATCGCCGCGGTCATCGCGATGATCCCGCTCGGTCTCGTGCTCATGACGAGCCTCGCGTTCGCCGTCGGGGCTGTGAAGCTGTCCACGCGCAAGGTGCTCGTCAACGAGCTGCCCGCCGTCGAGGGCCTCGCCCGGGTCGACATCATCTGCCTCGACAAGACGGGGACGCTGACCGAGGGGGACATCGCCTTCGACGGGGCGCACCCGTTCGACGATGCGGAGCCGACCAAGGGCGCGGCACTCCCGTGGCACGCGGCGCTCGCCTGGTGGGGCGATCAGGCCGACGCGAACGCGACGTCGCGCTCGCTCGCCGGCCGCTTCGGTGAGGCGCCGGTTGCCCGCCCGGTCGCGCGGATCGCGTTCTCCTCCGCGCGGAAATGGAGCGCCGTCGCGTTCTCGAGCGGCCCGGCCGGATCGTGGGTCCTCGGTGCGCCGGAGATGGTCTTCCCCGCGGGGCACGGGGCGCTCATGGAGCGGGTCGCGTCGTTCGCCGACACGGGTCGGCGCACGCTCGTCCTCGCGAGCGTCGCGGCCGCGTTCGACGAGGAGGCCGCCGAGGCGGAACTGCTGCCCGAGGGGCTCGAGCCCGTCGCGCTGCTCACCTTCGCGGAGCAGATCCGCCCCGACGCGGCCGAGACGCTCGGCTACTTCGCCGAGCAGGGCGTCGACGTGCGCATCATCTCCGGCGACAGTCCGCGCACGGTCGCGGCGATCGCGCGGCGGCTCGGCCTGCCCGCGGGCGAGGGCTTCGATGCGCGCGACCTCCCGGAGGACTCGGCCGGGATCGCCGAGGTGCTCGAGCGCGAGATCGTGTTCGGCAGGGTCACGCCGCAGCAGAAGAAGGCGATCGTCGTCGCGCTCCAATCAAAGGGGCGCACCGTCGCGATGACCGGTGACGGCGTCAACGACGCGCTCGCGATCAAGCAGGCCGACATCGGCATCGCGATGGAATCCGGATCGCCCGCGACGAAGGCGGTCGCGCGGCTCGTGCTCCTCGACGGCCGCTTCTCCCACCTGCCGGGCGTCGTCGCGGAGGGCCGCCAGGTCATCGCGAACATCGAGCGCGTGTCGATGCTGTTCCTCACGAAGACCTCGTACGCGGTGCTGCTCGCCGTGCTGTTCGGCGCGGCGCTCATGGTCTTCCCGTTCCTGCCGCGGCAGATGTCGATCATCGACGGGCTGACGATCGGCATCCCGGCGTTCTTCCTTGCCCTGCTGCCGAACACGCCCCGTTACACGCCCGGCTTCCTGCGTCGCTCGCTCGCGTTCGCGCTGCCGACCGGCGCGATCGTCGCCGTGGCGCTCCTCGCGTTCGCCGCCGCCGCGACCTCCCTCGGCATCGAGACGAAGCCGCTGCGCACCGGTGCGACGCTCGTGCTCGCGATCCTCGGCCTGTGGATCCTCGGGGTGCTCTCGCGTCCGATCGGGCTCGTCAAGGGCGCGGTCATCGGCGCGATGATGATCGGGCTCGTCCTCGTCTTCACGATCCCGTTCGCCGGCGGGTTCCTCGAGTTCGTCGACCCGGGCCCGGACGGCGCGCTGCTCGTCGCGCTCATCTGCGCGATCGGCATCGGCCTGATCGAGCTGGTGCGGCTCGCGCACCGGCGGCTCATCGGCCGCGCCTGGTTCAGGAAGCCGCTGCGGCTGCGCCGGGGCGAGGGGACCGCCTGAAGAACGCCATGGTCGGCCGCCCCGCCCACAGCGCGATGATGACGAACAGGTAGAACGCGGCGTCGAGGACCGTCCACCACAGGTCGCCGGGTGCGCTGGAGATCGTGAGGACGTCGAGCACGAGCGCGAGTGCGGCGAACACGGTGATGAGGATGCGCGCGACCCGTGAGCCGCGCCACACGCCGGCGGCGACAGCGCCGAGCAGGAGCGAGAGCAGAATGCCGGCCGCGCCGACGAGCGAGACGGCGAGCACGAGGTCCGCGGCAACGATCGTCGGCTCGTAGCGCGTCAGGAGGACGAGGACGCCCTCGAGGACGCCGAATCCGGCGAGCACCATGATGACGACGACGGCGATCGACACGGTGAGGGGGCGCCGAGGCGCGGCGGCGGGGGCGTCATCCACGGCGGTCAGCCTATCGAGGGCGCCGGTCGGGGCGCAGGGCCCGGGCGGCTAGGCTCGTTGCCCGTGGCGCTCACCATCGGCATCGTCGGACTCCCCAACGTCGGCAAGTCGACGCTCTTCAACGCGCTGACCCGCGCAAGCGTCCTCGCCGCGAACTATCCGTTCGCGACGATCGAGCCGAACGTCGGTGTGGTCGAGCTCCCCGACCCGCGCCTGAAGACGCTCGCCGGGATCTTCGGCTCCGAGCGCATCCTGCCCGCCACGGTCTCGTTCGTCGACATCGCCGGCATCGTCAAGGGCGCCTCCGAGGGCGAGGGGCTCGGCAACCAGTTCCTCGCGAACATCCGCGAGGCCGACGCGATCGCGCAGGTCGTCCGCGGCTTCGCCGACCCCGACGTCATCCACGTCGCGGGCGCGGTCAACCCCGAGGACGATCTCGAGGTCATCACGACGGAACTCGCGCTCGCCGACCTCCAGACGCTCGAGAAGGCGATCCCGCGCATCGAGAAGGAGGTCAAGGGCAAGAAGACGGAGCCCGCGATCCTCGAGGCGGCGATCGCAGCGCAGAACGCCCTCAACGATGGCGTCCCGCTGTCGCGCGCGCCTGGCGTCGACCTCGCACTGCTCAAGCCGCTCGGCCTGATGACCGCGAAGCCGATCATCTACGTCTTCAACGTCGACGAGTCGGTGCTCTCCTCGCCCGAGGCCAAGGACCGCCTCGCGGCCCTCGTCGCACC
>DATMFB010000043.1:0-9459 GCA_035556395.1 Microbacteriaceae bacterium | reverse complement strand
GAGCAGGTGCTCTACGGGCCCGCGCACCAGGCGGACGGGAAGGTGAACCTCATCGGCGCCCTCCGGCGCTCGATGGCGACGACCGGCTACTCGGACCTCAAGGAGCTGCAGCGGGTCGAGGTCGTCGTCGCCCCGTACGAGCCCAGAGCTCGCTGAGCGGAGCGCGCGATGGCGGAACCCACTGCAGGGCGCCTCGGCCCGGCCGAGCGGGACGCTGCGCTCGCGCGGCTGCGCTCGGAACCGCTCGAGCTCCTCGTCGTCGGCGGCGGCGTCGTCGGCGTCGGCACCGCGCTCGACGCGGCGACGCGCGGACTGACGACCGGCCTCATCGAGCAGCGGGACTTCGCGTCGGGGACTTCGAGTCGCAGCAGCAAGCTCATCCACGGCGGCATCCGCTACCTCGAGCAGCTCGACTTCCCGCTCGTGCGCGAGGCGCTCATCGAGCGGGGTCTCCTCCTCCAGCGCGTCGCGCCGCACCTCGTCCGGCCGGTGCGCTTCCTCTACCCGCTCAAGACGCCGCTCATCGAGCGCGTGTACATCGGCGCCGGCATGACGCTCTACGACCTGTTCAGCTGGACGGGCGGCCGCGCCCCCGGCGTTCCGCATCATCGGCACCTCAGCCGTCGCCAGCTCGCACGCGCCGTGCCGAGCCTCAAGCGGGACGCGTTCGTCGGCGGGCTCGTCTACTACGACGGCCAGGTCGACGACGCCCGGCTCGTCTCGACGATCGCGCGGACCGCCGCCGCCTACGGCGCCGCCATCGCGAGCCGCGTCAAGGCGGAGGGCTTCATCGTCGAGGACGGCGCGGTCGTGGGCGTGCGGGCGCGCGACCTGGAGGCCGACGAGGCGTTCGAGATCCGGGCGAAGCGCGTCGTGAACGCGACCGGGGTGTGGACCGACGAGACCCTCCACGGCGTCGGCGCGGACAGCGCGATCCGGGTGCGGGCCTCCAAGGGCGTCCATCTCGTCGTGCCGCGCGAGAAGTTCCGCTCGAAGATCGGGCTGCTGCTGCGCACCGAGAAGTCCGTGCTCTTCGTCATCCCGTGGGGGCGGCACTGGCTGATCGGCACGACCGACACCGACTGGGAGCTCGATCTCGCGCATCCGGCCGCCACCGCCGCGGACATCGACTACCTCCTCGAGCACGTCAACGCCGTGCTCGCGAAGCCGCTCACGCGCGACGACGTCGAGGGCGTCTACGCGGGTCTGCGGCCGCTGCTCGCCGGCGAGTCGGACGAGACCTCCAAGCTCTCCCGGGAGCACCTCGTCGTGCATCCGATGCCCGGCCTGGTCGCGATCGGCGGGGGCAAGCTCACGACCTATCGCGTGATGGGCAAGGACGCGGTCGACGCCGCGGTGATCGGCCTGGACGGGGCCCCTGAGTCCGTCACGGTCGACATCCCGCTCATCGGGGCCGACGGCTACCCGGCCGCCCGCAACCGGCGTGCCCGCCTCGCCCGTGCCTCGGGGCTGACCGCCGACCAGATCGACCACCTCCTCGGGCGCTACGGCGCCCTCGTCGACGACGTCATCGACCTCATCGTCGAGCGCCCCGAGCTCGCCGAACCGCTCCCCGGCGCCGAGTACCTCGGCGCGGAGGTCGTCTACGCCGCGACGCACGAGGGCGCGCTCCACCTCGACGATGTCCTGGCCCGACGCACCCGCATCTCGATCGAGACCTGGGACCGCGGCGTCGCCGCCGCGCCCGTCGCGGCGGCGCTCATGGCCGGGGTGCTCGGCTGGGACGAGGACCGCACGCAGCGCGAGGTCGGCGCGTACCTGGAGCGCGTCGCGGCGGAGCTCGCGAGCCAGCTGCAGCCCGACGACGAGTCCGCCGAGCGCGTCCGCCTCACCGCCCGCGACGCCTTCGGCCGATGAGCGAGGGGCAGGCGACGTCCGCCCCGACGTTCTGGCAGGTGGCGAGACGCCGCAGGTTCGTCTGGGGCCTGATCTTCGCGCTGGCGATCGCCGCGCTCTTCGCCTTCCTCGGCCGCTGGCAGCTCGAGCGCTCGATCGACTCCTCGCGCGTGGTCGGGCCGGACACCGAGATCGCGGTCCCGCTCGCCGAGCTCGCGCGGCCCCAGATGGGGGTCGGCTCGGAGGTCGCCTGGCGCCGCGTCTCGGCGGAGCTCGCGATCGTGCCCGGCGACACCCTCATCCTGTCCGGCCGGGTGAACACGGACGCGACCGGCTGGTGGGTCGTCGGCCACGGTGTCGACGCCGACGGCGTGACGCTCGCGGTCGCCGCGGGGTGGGCGCCGACCGAGGAGGAGGCGGCCGCGGCCGCCGCCGCATTCGACCGGGCGGGCGACCTCGGCGAGGTCACGGGGCGCTACCTGCCGCCCGAGTCGCCGCAGCAGTCGGACTTCGAGGCGCGGGCGCGCTCGGCGCTCGCGACGGCGGAGCTCGTCAACATCTGGGCCGGCATCGGCGAGGTCTACAGCGGATATCTCGTGCTCGACACCCCGCCGACCGGCCTCGTCGCGATCGACGCCCCCGCGCCCCCGCGCGAGGTCGAGGTCAACCTGCTCAACCTCTTCTACGCGCTCGAGTGGGTCGTCTTCGCCGGCGCCGCCGGCTTCATCTGGTGGCGCGTCGTCAAGGACGCGGTCGACCGCGAGCGCGACGACGCGTCGACCACCGGTCCCTGAGCGCCCTTCGACGGGCTCAGGACCGCGCATAGCGAGTCGAAGGCCCGCGCCTAGACTGGAGTCATGGCGATCGGACCGCGCGTAGAGGATCTGCCGCGCATCCGGATCGCGCTCATCTGCTACCGGGTGAGCGCCGCGATCACCGGCGTCTTCCTGCTCCTGCTCGTCGTCATGATGGTGACGCGCTACGGCTTCGGCGCCGACCTCGAGCTCGGCGGCCCGGACGGGTTCATCTCGCTCGCCCCGGCGCAGATCATCGAGGCGGACGGCGCGATCAACCTCTCGACGATCATCCTCATCGTCCACGGCTGGCTCTACGTCGTGTATCTGATCTGCGACTTCGCGCTCTGGCGCCTCGTCCGCTACTCGTTCGGCTACTTCTGCTTCGTCGCGCTCGGCGGGATCATCCCGTTCATCTCGTTCTACTTCGAGTACCGCGTCCCGAAGGACATCAGGGCGCGGACCGAGCACCTGCACGCGGAGGCGGCCGCCGCATGAACGCCCCCCGACCCGTCCTCGTCGTCGACTTCGGCGCGCAGTACGCCCAGCTCATCGCCCGCCGCGTGCGGGAGGCCGGTGTCTACAGCGAGCTCGTCCCGCACACCGTCACGGCGGCCGAGGTCGAGGCGAAGAACCCGCTCGGCATCATCCTGAGCGGCGGCCCGTCGAGCGTCTACGAGGAGGGCTCGCCCGACCTCGACCCCGCGATCCTGCAGCTCGGGCTTCCCGTGCTCGGCATCTGCTACGGCTTCCAGGTGATGGCGCAGCAGCTCGGCGGCGAGGTCGCGCACACGGGCTCGCGCGAGTACGGCCGCACGCCCATGCGGGTGAGCGGCGACGGCGGCACGCTCCTCGGCGGTCAGCCGAGCGAGCAGTCGACCTGGATGAGCCACGGCGATTCCGTCGTGCGCGCACCGGAGGGCTTCGACGTGCTCGCCTCGACCGAGGGGACGCCGGTCGCGGCGTTCGGCGACCCGGAGCGCGTGCTCTACGGCGTGCAGTGGCACCCGGAGGTCAAACACACCGAGTACGGCCAGCGGGTCATCGAGAATTTCCTGCTGCGTGCCGCACGACTGCCGGCCGACTGGAACTCGGGGAACGTCATCGCCGAGCAGGTCGAGCGCATCCGCGCCCAGGTCGGCACGGCCCGCGCCATCGCCGGACTGTCGGGCGGCGTCGACTCAGCCGTCGCGGCGGCGATCGTGCACCGCGCCGTCGGCGACCAGCTCGTCTGCGTCTTCGTCGACCACGGCCTGCTGCGGGCGGGCGAGCGCGAACAGGTCGAGCGCGACTACGTCGCCGCGACCGGCATCCGGCTCGTCACCGTCGACGCGAGGGACCGGTTCCTCGGCGCGCTGTCCGGCGTGACCGAGCCCGAGGCGAAGCGCAAGATCATTGGCGAGCAGTTCATCCGCGTCTTCGAGCAGGCCGAGCGCGACCTCATGGCGGAGGCGGCCGCCGACGGCGAGCCGATCCGGTTCCTCGTGCAGGGCACCCTCTACCCGGACGTCGTCGAGTCCGGCGGCGGCGCCGGGACGGCGAACATCAAGTCGCACCACAACGTGGGCGGCCTGCCGGACGACCTGGAGTTCGACCTCATCGAGCCGCTGCGCACGCTGTTCAAGGACGAGGTCCGCGCGATCGGTCGGGAGCTCGGGCTGCCCGAGGCGATCGTCGGACGCCAGCCCTTCCCCGGCCCCGGCCTCGGCATCCGCATCGTCGGCGAGGTCACGCAGGCGCGCCTCGACCTGCTGCGCGAGGCGGACGCGATCGTGCGCGCCGAGCTCACCGCGGCGGGCCTCGACGGCGAGATCTGGCAGTGCCCCGTCGTGCTCCTCGCGGACGTGCGCTCCGTCGGCGTCCAGGGCGACGGCCGCACCTACGGTCACCCGATCGTGCTGCGGCCCGTGTCGTCGGAGGACGCGATGACGGCCGACTGGACGCGGCTGCCGTACGAGCTGCTCGCGAAGATCTCGAACCGGATCACGAACGAGGTCGCCGGCGTCAATCGCGTCGTGCTCGACGTCACATCGAAGCCGCCCGGCACCATCGAATGGGAGTGAGCGGGGCTACACGACCACCCGCAGCACCACGTCGCCGCCGTCCTGCGTGAGGGACACCTCGCGCGCCCTCGCATCGAGGTCGCGCAGGCCGATCCCGCGGTCGGAGGCGGTGATCCGTCCGGGGCTCGCGACGACGACCTCGACCTGATCGCCGTCGGGCATGAGCCCGATCCGCACGGCGGCGCGCTCGCTGCGACTGTGGCGCACGGCGTTCGTGAGGCCCTCCGTGAGCGCGTCGTGCGCGACGGCGGCGGTCCGCGCGAGCTCCGCGAGCCGGTCGAGCGCGGCCGGCTCGACATCGACCGTGAGGTCGAGCGAGAGCGACCACGCGTTGAGCGAGGCGCGGAACCCATCGCGGATCGCCGTCGCCGAGGTCAGCGCATCGGCGGCGCCCGCGCCCGGCGCATGCAGCAGCCGGTCGACTCGGTCGATGAGCCGGCCGAGGACGTCCTCGCCGGCGGTCCCGAGCTTGAGCTGCAGGTAGGTCGCGACGAGATCGCCCTGCACCTCGGTGTGCAGGAGTCGGCCGGTGTCCCGGCTCAGGCTCGCGAGCCGCTGCCGCGCGCGGAACGCACGCCGTTCGGCGTTCGCGAGTGCGGCCGCCGTCGCCTCCTGGTGACCGGCGAGCTCCCGCATGCCGCTGTGGATGATGGCGAGCACGATCGCGACCGTCACGTAGCCGATCGCCCCGTAGACGAGGTAGTAGCCGATGAGCGGCGAGAGGGGCACCGGGCCGAGGAGGACCCAGACGACGAAGCAGGCGACGACGAGCTGCTCGATCGACAGCACGACGATCGCCAACGGGGTCGATCTCGGGAGCGGCATCGCGCGGATGGCGACGCTGCCGACGAACGACACCGCCACCCCGCCCACAATGAGCGCGAGCCCGGGCAGGAGCCCCTGCACGTTGAGCTCGGGGGGGAGCAGCAGAAGCATCGCGACGAGGGTCGTCAGCCAGGCGGGCGCGGGGACGATCCGGGTGGGTCGGAGCAGGCCGCGCACCGAGAGGGGCCCCGCGCTCGCCTCGAGGTCGGGCTCCGCACCGGACACCGCCTGGAACCGGGCATCGCCGAGCGCCTCCTCGAGCCCGGCGTCCGTCACCTTGTGGCTCAGCGGGCGCACGACCGAGTGCGCGACCCACTGCAGCTCCGACGCGAGCTCCGCGTCCGAGAGGTCGCGCGCGACGAGCGAGCCGAGCGCATCGAGGACGGGCCCTCGCACCTCCTGCTGGAAGTCGGCCGCGACCCGGTCCGCTGTCGACTCGACTCGCTCCGCCTGCGATTCGAGCTGCTCCGTCACGACGAGCAGGCGTCGCCGTCCGTCGACGTTGCGCTGCGCCACCTCGAGGAGGACGTACATCAGGAGCGTCCCGACGCCGATGACGACCCCGTTGAGGATGATGCGCGCGAGGCCGTACCTGGTCGGCACGAGGTCGACGCCGAGGAGGTGCTGGGTCACGCTGATGAGGGCGGGGCGGCCGATGGCGATCAGAGCCAGTGCGACGGCGACGATCGTCCAGCGCAGCGCCGGTCGGGCCGCGACGGCGACCTCGATCGCCCCGACGCCGAGATACACGGCGAGCAGCACGAGGTGCACGACGACGGACGCGATCGCGCCGAGCAGCCACTCGCGCGCGGTCGCCGCGTCATCGACCCCGCCGAGCGCGATCAGCAGATAGGGGGAGAGGACCAGCCATGCCCAGATCGAGAAGACCGGGCGCGTGCGGGTCTCCCGGCTCACCTTCGTGCGATCGCGATGAGGCGGAGGATCTCCAGGTACAGCCAGACGACGGTCACCATGATGCCGAAGGCGGCGGTCCAGCCGTAGCGCTTCGGCGCACCGCTGCGCACCCCGCGCTGGATGAAGTCGAAGTCGAGGACGAGCGAGTACGCGCCCAGGAGGACCGCGAGGAGGCCGAGCACGACGCCGAGCGGGATGCCGAAGATCGTGACCGATCCGCGCAGCCCCCACGGGTCGTCGACCGCGCCGGTCAGCATGAGCACGACGTTGATGAGGGAGAACGCGAGGTACGCGACCATGACGATGAGGAAGATCTTCGTCGCCTTCTTCGACGCGCGGATCTTGCCGCTCGCGAAGAGCGCGAGGGTCACGCCGACGACGACGAGCGTCGCGAGGACCGCCTGGAAGACGATGCCGGGCTCCATGATCTCGTAGAACATCGAGATCCCGCCGACGAGGACGCCCTGGGCCGCCGCGAAGAGCAGGATGAGCGCGGGCGACGGCTCGCGCTTGAAGACGTTGACGAAGCCGAGCACGAGCGCGACGAGCCCCGCACCGATGAAGATGCCCATCGCCGGGGCGGTCGTCGTCGCGTTCTGCAGCGCGGCCGAGACCGCGATCCAGCCCACCACCGCGCCGGCGATGAGGATCGTGAACGCGAGGGTCGACTTCAGGAGCGAGTCCTGGATCGTCATCGGCTCGGTCTCCGGCCGCTGGTACGCCGGCTGCTCGTACATCTCCTGCAGGCGCTCGGCGCTCACCGCCGTGTTCGTGCCCTGGGCACCATTCTGGAAGGCGGCGTTGCGGAAGGCGGGATTCTGCATGTCAACAGGCTAGATGAGCGACCTGACAAGAACGAAGACCCCGGCGGCGATCGCGGCGCAGATCGCCGCGGTCGAGATGGCCACCGTGAGCCCGCTGCCCGTCAGGGTCGAGGTCGCGAACGCCGGGAGCTCGGCCGAGGCGACCCGCGTCCCGCAGATGACGCAGAACTTCGCCCCCTCCTGCAGGGTCGCGCCGCATTGCGCGCAGGTGCCCATGCGGACAGGCTAGTCCCGTCCCGCGACTCGAGTAGTGCCGAAAGCGCGTATCGAGATCCTTGGGTCGAGTAGTGCCTAAAGCGCGTATCGAGACCTAGCCTGGCTGCATGGTCCTGATCATCGGGCACCGCGGCGCGAGCGGCTACCGGCCGGAGCACACGCGATCCGCCTACCGCCTCGCGATCGAGCTCGGCGCCGGTGCGGTCGAGCCGGACCTGGTCCCCACGCTCGACGGCGTGCTCGTCGTGCGGCACGAGCCCGAGATGTCGGGCACGACCGACGTCGCCGACCGTCCCGAGTTCGCCGATCGCCATCGGACCGTCGTGATCGACGGCGCGACGTACGCGGGCTGGTTCACGATCGACTTCACCTGGGATGAGCTCGCGACGCTGCGCGCGCGCGAGCGGCTCCCCACGCTGCGGCCCGAGTCGGCGGCCCATGACGACGAGGAGGGGCTGCTGCGCTTCCGCGACGTGCTCGAGCTGCTTCCGCCCGACGTCGTGCTCGTGGTCGAGCTCAAGCACCCCGCGATCTTCGGGGCGATCGGCTTCGACATGGCGGGAATGCTCATCGCGGAGCTCGGCGATCGGGTTCCCGCAGACCGGCTCGTCGTCGAGTGCTTCGAGCTGCCGGTGCTCGAGGAGCTGCATCGCCGTGGCCTTCGTGCGACCTACGTGTATCTATCGGAGTCCCCCGTCGAGCTCGGCACCCTCCCGTCCGCGATCGACGGGGTGAGCTATGACAAGGAGCTGCTGCTCGCGCCGGGCGGGGCGCAGCTCGTCGAGGACGCGCACGAGGCGGGCCTCGCCGTCTACGTCTGGACGCTGCGGCCGGAGAACGCCTTCCTCGAGGCCGAGTACCGCTCCGGCGACGACCCCGCGGCGCACGGCGACTGGCGGCGCGAGTATGCCGCCATCCTCGCGACGGGCGTCGACGGCGTCTTCGCCGACCACCCCGACCTCGTCACCCTCGCAATTCAGGAGTAGACGAGGGTTCGCGTGCAATATGCACGCCAAGGCCCGCCTACTCCTGAAAACGGTGGGTGACGGGGGTCGCGCGTAGGGTGGTCGGGTGATCGACGCAGCGCTTCTCGGGGGGTTGAACCCCCGCCAGCGCGAGGCGGTCGAGTATCGCGGCCAGGCCCTGCTGATCGTCGCGGGCGCCGGCTCGGGGAAGACGTCGGTGCTCACCCGTCGCATCGCGGGCCTGCTCTCGACCCGGGAGGCCTACCCGAGCCAGATCCTCGCGATCACCTTCACGAACAAGGCGGCGGCGGAGATGCGCGAGCGCGTCGAGCAGCTCGTCGGCAAGGATGCCGCGGAAGGCATGTGGATCTCCACGTTCCACTCCGCATGCGTGCGGATCCTGCGCCGGCAGGCCGAGGCGATGGGCTACAAGGCCGGCTTCACGATCTACGACGCCGCGGACTCGAAGGCGCTCGTGAAGCGGCTGATCCGCGAGCTCGATGCCGACTCGCTCGGGTTCACGCCGGGTGGAGTGCTCTCCCGCATATCCCGACTGAAGAATGAGCTGACGGACCTCGAGTCGTTCGCGCGCAACGTGGACGACTCGGACCCGCGCGAGCTCGGCTTCCTCGAGCTCTACCGCCGCTACACCCAGGCGCTGCGGCGGGCGAACGCCCTGGACTTCGACGACATCATCGGCGAGACGGTGTACCTCTTCCGCGCCTTCCCGGAGGTCGCGGCGCTGTACCGGCGTCGCTTCCGGCACGTGCTCGTCGACGAGTACCAGGACACGAACCACGCCCAGTACGCCCTCATCCGCGAGCTCGTCGCCCCGGTCGATGCTGCGGTCGCCGACCAGGTCGAGGAGCGGCACGGCTTCCAGCGCGGGCTGCGGGACCCGGACGGCGCCATCCCGGGCGCGAGCCTCACCGTCGTCGGCGACTCCGACCAGTCCATCTACGCCTTCCGCGGCGCCGACATCCGCAACATCGTCGAGTTC
>DATMFB010000042.1:0-12995 GCA_035556395.1 Microbacteriaceae bacterium | reverse complement strand
GCTGCAGAGCACGAACGTGCGGGTCACCGTGGTCTTCCCCGGCGGTGTCTCGACGAACATCACGGGCAACTCGGGCGTGCAGGCGCCGGGCAGCACGACGCCGGAGGCGGCGGCCAAGGCGGCGAAGGCGGCCAAGAGCATCAAGATGACGACTCCGCAGGAGGCGGCGCGGCTCACCGTCGAGGCCCTGGAGAAGGGCACGCCGCGACTGCTCATCGGCAGCGACGCGAAGGCCCTCGATCGGCTCGGCCGGCTCATGCCGACGCGGGCGATCAAGATCATCGCCGACAAGATGAAGGCGATCCTCGGCTAGAACGCCGTCCTGCCGAGCCAGGCGGACACCTGGTCGACGATCGCCGCAGGATCGTGCGTCACGTCGACGACGATCCCGGGCTCGTCATCGTCGAGGGGCTCGAGCGTCGCGAGCTGCGATTCGAGCAGCCCGGCGGGCATGAAGTGCCCGCGGCGGTGGTCCAGCCGCCCGGCGAGGATCTCGCTCGGCGCGTCCAGGTGGACGAACGCGAGCGGCCGAGCCGCCTGGGATCGCAGCAGATCGCGATAGGCGCGGCGCAGCGCCGAGCAGGCGACCACGATCGAGCCGGGCGCGTTGGCGACCGTCTCGGCGACCCGGCGCAGCCACGGCTCGCGGTCCTCGTCGGTGAGCGGGCTGCCCGTCGCCATCTTCGCGATGTGCTCCGCCGTGTGCAGGTCGTCGGCGTCGACGAAGACCGCGCCGAGCCGGTCGGCGAGCAGCTGCCCGACGGTCGACTTGCCCGCGCCGGAGACGCCCATCACGATGACCGCCGGCCGCCGCGCCTCGAGGTCCACGCATCCAGCATGGGCCATCGACCGCGGACGTCGTCGGACCGCGCGACTATCGTGGGCGCATGTCGATGACCACCCCCATGAGCTCCGAGGCGCCCTGGTCCGTCGGCCGCCTCGCGACCGAGCTCAAGGGCTACATCGACCGGCTCGGCGAGGTGTGGCTCGAGGGCGAGATCACGCAGTGGAACGTCAGGCAGTCCGGCGTCTTCGCCAAGATCAAGGACCTCGAGCAGGACGCGACCCTCGGTCTCACCGTCTGGACCCGCACGATCCCCGACGCGGCGACCGAGTTCAAGGCGGGCGACCGGATCATCGTGCGCGCGAAGGTGGACTTCTGGGCGAACCGCGGCGAGCTGACGCTCAACGCCCGCGAGATCCGGCATGTCGGCCTCGGCGAGCTGCTCGAGCGCATCGAGCGGCTGCGCAAGCAGCTCGCGGCGGAAGGCCTCTTCGATGCGAGCCGGAAGGTGGCGCTGCCGTTCCTGCCGCAGCTCATCGGCCTCGTGACGGGCGAGAACTCGGACGCGGAGAAGGACGTCATCCGCAACGCGAGGCTGCGCTGGCCGGATGTGCGGTTCAGAACGCGATATGCGCTCGTCCAGGGAGACCGTGCGGCCGCCGAGGTCGCGGCCGGGATCCGCGAGCTCGACGCCGACCCCGAGGTCGACGTCATCATCGTCGCCCGCGGCGGCGGGGACTTCATGAACCTGCTGCCGTTCAGCGATGAGGCGCTCCTTCGCACCGCGGCCGCCTGCACGACACCGCTCGTCTCGGCGATCGGGCACGAGAACGACCGGCCGCTGCTCGACGAGATCGCCGACCTGCGCGCCTCGACGCCGACCGACGCCGCAAAGCGCGTCGTGCCGGACGTCGTCGAAGAGCTGAACGGGGTGCGCCAGGCCCGGGCGCGCATCCTGAACCGGCTCGCCTCGTTCGTCGCCACCGAGATCGAGAAGGTGTCGGCCCTGCGCAGCCGACCCGCGCTCGCCGAGTCGTCGTGGATCATCGGCAGCCGCGAGGAGGAGGTCGCGCGCTGGGCGGATCGCGGGACGCAGCTCCTCGACCGGCGCGTGGAGACGGCCCAGGCGGCAATCGCGCAGCTCTCCGGCCAGCTGCGCGCGCTCTCCCCCGTGCGGACCCTCGAGCGGGGCTACGCGATCGCGTTCCGCGCGGACGGCTCGATCCTCCGGTCGACCGCCGAGGTCACGAGCGGGGACGCGATCGGCGTCCTGCTCGGCGATGGCGAGATCGCGGCCCGCGCCGAGTAGCGCTGTCGGTACGCGGGTCGAGTAGCGCGCAGCGCGTACGCGGGTCGAGTAGCGCGCAGCGCGTATCGAGACCTCGAGACCTCAAGCCCTCGAGACGCTCGCTGTCAGTCGCAGGAAGTAGATTGGACGCCGTGGCTGAGACCCCGAACGCCGATGTCGCGACGCTCTCCTACGAGCAGGCGCGCGACGAGCTCGTCGCCGTCGTGACCAGGCTCGAGCAGGGCGCCGCGACCCTCGAGGAGTCGCTGCAGCTCTGGGAACGTGGCGAGGCGCTCGCGGCCCGCTGCGAGGAATGGCTGCAGGGCGCGAAGACCCGGCTGGACGCGGCACGCCAGGCGGCGGTCGCCGCGGAGGACGCGTGAGCGACGGGTCGGGCACCGCCCAGACGACGGTCAGCCCGCCGAAGCGCGGACGATACCCGCAGACCGCGCTCGCCCTCGTCGGCGCGATCATCGGCTGCCTCGGGATCGTCGCATTCCTCGTGCTCGTCGTCGTGCGCCCCGATGGCGCCACCCGCGAGCCGACCGACTGGCACGCGGCGGCCGAGGGCGCGATCTCGGCGTACGGCCCCGAGGTCCTCGACCCGCAGCTGCCCGAGGGCTGGACCGCGAACTACGCCCGCGTCGCCAAGGACGGCGATGTGATCCTCTGGGAGATCGGCTTCCTCTCGCCGACCGACGGCTACGTCGGTCTCGCCCAGGCGCTCGCGCAGACGTCCGACGCGCAGTTCGCGCTCCCCGACGAGCTCGGCGAGTCGACCGGGGTCATCCGCATCGAGGGACGCGACTGGACGGTGTTCGACCGACGCGCCGTCGACTCGACCGGCAACTACGCCTACGGCCTCGCCACCGAGCTCCCCGCGTCCCTCGTCCTGCTGCACGGCAGCGCGAGCGACGCGGACTTCCAGGTGGTCGCGGCGGCGGTTAGCGCCCAGGCGGACCGATGACCACGCCGGCCGAGGCCTGGGCCGAGCTGCGCGCCGGCAACGCGCGCTTCGTCGCGGGCACCGTCGAGCATCCCCACCAGGACGCGGCATACCGGGCCGAGGTCGCCGAGGGCCAGGCGCCCATCGCGACGCTCTTCGGCTGCAGCGACTCTCGGCTCGCCGCCGAGCTCATCTTCGACCGCGGTCTCGGCGACCTCTTCGTCGTGCGCAACGCCGGGCAGGTCATCTCCGAGTCGGTCATCGGCTCGATCGACTACGCGGTGACGATCCTCCAGGTGCCGCTCATCGTCGTGCTCGGACACGACGAGTGCGGCGCCGTCGCCGCGGCGATGCGCAGCACGCACCCCGACGCCGCACCGCTGCCCATCCACATCGCGCGGATCATCCGGACGATCCTGCCGGCGGTCCATCGCGTTCGTGCCCGGCACGGCTCGACGACCATCGACGACCTCGACGCCCAGGAGGTCGGCCGCGAGCACCTCCGGGACACCATCAAGGAGCTCATCGAGTCCTCGACCGTCGTCTCCGAGGCGATCGCCGACGGTAGGCTGGCGGTGGTCGGCGCGAACTATCGCCTGGCCGCCGGACGGGTCGAGCCCGATGTCATCGTGGGCCTCGTCTGAGCAGACCGAAAACGTGGGTCGAGTGCGCGAATCGCGTGTCGAGACCCCGCCGAGGAAGGAAAGCCAAGTGACCGAGATCGTCACGATCGACGGCAAGCAGTTCCGCAAGGACCACGACACGATGGGCGACGTGTTCGTCCCGGCCGACGCGCTGTACCAGGCGCAGACGCAGCGTGCCGTCGAGAACTTCCCGATCTCGGGTGACGGCCTCGAGCCGGCGCAGATCGTCGCGCTCGCGCAGATCAAGCGCGCGGCCGCGATCGTCAACGGCCGCCGCGGGATCATCCCGCAGGACATCGCCGACGCGATCGTCGCGGCCGCCGACGAGATCATCGGCGGCGCGCACCTCGACCAGTTCCCGATCGACCAGTACCAGACGGGCTCGGGCACCTCGTCGAACATGAACATGAACGAGGTCCTCGGCACGATCGCCACTGCCGCGCTCGGCAAGACGGTCCACCCCAACGACCACGTCAACGCCTCGCAGTCATCGAACGACGTCTTCCCGACCTCGGTCCACGTCGCCGCGACCGGCGCCGTGATCCGCCAGCTCGTCCCCGCCCTCGACCATCTCGCGCGCGCGCTCGAGGAGAAGGCCGAGGAGTGGAAGACGGTCGTGAAGTCCGGCCGGACGCACCTCATGGACGCGACGCCCGTCACGCTCGGCCAGGAGTTCGCCGGCTACGCGCGGCAGATCCGGCTCGGCATCGAGCGCGTCGAGAGCGCGCTCCCCCGCCTCGCCGAGGTCCCGCTCGGCGGCACCGCGACCGGCACGGGCATCAACACCCCGCTCGGCTTCCCCCAGGAGGTCATCGCGGAGCTCGTCGCGGAGTCGGGCCTGCCGATCACCGAGGCGCTCGACCACTTCGAGGCGCAGGGTGCCCGCGACGGACTCGTCGACGCCTCTGGGGCGCTGCGCGTCATCGCGGTCAGCCTCACCAAGATCAACAACGACCTGCGCTGGATGGGCTCCGGGCCGAACACGGGTCTCGGCGAGATCCACATCCCGGACCTCCAGCCCGGTTCCTCGATCATGCCCGGCAAGGTCAACCCGGTCGTGCCCGAAGCGGTCCTCATGGTCTGCGCGCGGGTCATCGGCAACGACGCGACGATCGCCTGGGCCGGCGCGTCCGGCTCCTTCGAGCTCAACGTCGGCATCCCCGTCATGGGCAACGCCCTCCTCGAGTCGATCCGCCTGCTCGCCGCCTCGTCGATCGTGCTCGCCGACAAGACCATCAAGGGCCTCAAGGCGAACGTCGAGCGAGCGAAGTTCCTCGCCGAGGCCTCGCCAGCGATCGTCACCCCGCTCAACAAGCTCATCGGCTATGAGGCGGCGGCGAAGATCGCGAAGCACGCCGTCGCGAAGGCGCTCACGATCCGCGAGGCCGTCATCGACCTCGGCTTCGTCGAGCGCGGCGAGCTCACGCTCGAGCAGCTCGACGAGAAGCTCGACGTGCTCTCGATGACCCACCCGAGCTAGGCGCGACCCACCACGACGCCGTCGACGAGCCGCGCGGATCGGAAGATCCCGTTGCTCGTCGCGACGTCCTTCATGACCTCGGCCGAGGCGACGAGCGAGCGGTCCTGGTAGCCGAGGATCCATTCGTCGAACGACGGCACGACAAGCTCGCTCGGCACCTCGTGCCCGACGACCCCGTCATCGAGGTAGCGCATCTCGCGACCCTCGACGGAGACCGGTTCAAGGCCCTCGACGGCCTCGAGCGCCGGCCGGAGGAGTCCCTTGGGCAGCTTCGTCCACCAGGCGAAGTCGTCGACCGTCGCCGGTCCGCGGGCGGCGAAGAAGGCGCGAGCGATCCGGGCGAGGAACGCCGTCTCGTCCTCGACCGACTCCCGCGCTCGCTCGACGAGCTGATCCCGCCCGTCGAACCGCCCGAGGTGCAGCACGCCCGAGATCGCGAGCGTCGACACCAGGTGATAGTTGATCCCGGGGCCCTGCGGGATCCCGGCCTCCGACCAGAGCGCCGCGAGCTCATCACGGGAGTGAGGACGCGCGTCGAGCGCCCCGATGGCGACCGACCTCGCGAGCTCGAAGTCCGCCTCCGTGATGCCGACGAAGGCCCTCCGGCCGCGCAGCGCCGCCTGGAGCCGCGGCCCCGTCACACGCGCGAAGCCGGCGAGGTCGTCCGGATCGACCGCGAAGAGCGTCCCGCGCATCGGCCAACCGCGCACGATCGCACCCGAGTCGAACGCCCCGCGCACGTCATCGCTTGTCGTGCCGGGAGCCGAACGCATCGCGATCGCCTGGAGCACGGCGTTCTGATCCTGACCCTGCATGGCGCCCGCCCGGGCGACGACGCCCGCGGGCGAGAGCTCGGAACCGCCGAGCAGGTGGGATCTGCCACGCAGGCGGCGCGCCTCGACAGCGGTGAGTTCGATCACACGACGACGTTACGCGGTACCGCCGACACGTCCACGCTCAGCCGATGACTCGGACCGGGACGACGGGCGAGCCCTCGAAGGTGACGACGTTGCGACCGTCGACCGGTGCCGAGAGCTGAAGCGGGATGAGCACCGTCTGGAGCAGCCCGCCCATGTCGGAGCACGCCGTGAGGCTGTCCTGATCAGCGGCGCCGGGGAGTCCCCAGTAGACGCTCACGGTGATCAGCCCCTCGGTCTCCTCGGCGGCGGCGACGCGCGGGATGCAGGTGAGCGGTCCCTGCGCGGCGACCAGGATGTCGGAGATCCCGTACGCGGTGAAGCCGTCACCCGGATAGCTGCCGATCAGACCAGTCGGCACCGGCTCCGCGAGGAAGGACCAGCGCGGCACGCCGACGAGGTAGTCGGGCGCCCAACCGCGCTCGAGCTCCTGGTAGCCCGTGATCGGACCGGCCACGAGATCGGCCGGAGGCGCCGCCACGGGCGCCACGACGCGATCGATGAGGCGCGGGACGGGGCTCCCCCACATCGCCTCGACGGCGCTGCCCTCGGGCGCCGGGCGGGGCTGGTCCGAGACGGCCGACCAGATCTGCACGCCCGCGAACGCGGCGATGCCGAGCAGCCCGATCAGGCAGACGATCCGCGTGATGCCGTGCACGCCATCGCCCGGCTCCGCGCGATCCGGGTCCCGGGCCGACCAGCCGACGAGGACGCGCCACTGCGTGCGCGGCGACACGAGCCCCCAGAGGAGCACCACGGCCAGGATCCCCGCGGCGCCCACCAGGATCCACGTCGTCACGCAGTCGAGCGTACCCGGGGCGACCCTTCGACTCGCTGCGCTCGCTCAGGGACCGGTGTCCTGCCTGGCCGAATCTCGCTCCCTGAGCGAGCGCAGCGAGTCGAAGGGCGCTACGCGAGCTCGTTGCCCTCGAGCAGGTCCGTCACGAGCGCGGCGATGGCGGAGCGCTCCGAGCGGGTCAGCGTCATGTGGGCGAAGAGCGGCGAGCCCTTGAGCGTCTCGATGACGCTCGCGACGCCGTCATGGCGGCCGACCCGCAGGTTGTCGCGCTGCGCGACATCGTGCGTGAGCACGACCCTGGAGTTCTGCCCGATCCGGCTCAGCACCGTCAGCAGCACGTTGCGCTCGAGGCTCTGCGCCTCGTCGACGATCACGAAGGCGTCGTGCAGCGAGCGCCCGCGGATGTGCGTGAGCGGGAGCACCTCGAGGATGCCGCGGTCGATGACCTCGTCCAGGACGTTCTGCGAGACGACCGAGCCGAGCGTGTCGAAGACGGCCTGCGCCCACGGGTTCATCTTCTCCGCGGCATCGCCCGGCAGGTAGCCGAGCTCCTGGCCGCCGACCGCGTAGAGCGGGCGGAACACCATGATCTTGCGGTGCTGCTGCTGCTCGAGCACCGCCTCGAGGCCCGCGCACAGCGCGAGCGCCGACTTGCCGGTGCCGGCGCGCCCGCCGAGCGAGACGATGCCGATCTCGGGGTCGAGCAGCAGGTCGATCGCGAGCCGCTGCTCGGCGCTGCGGCCGTGCAGGCCGAAGACGTCGCGGTCCCCGCGGACCAGGCGGATCGCGTTCTCCCCCGAAACCCGACCGAGTGCCGAGCCGCGGTCGGAGTGGATGACGAGCCCCGTGTTGACGGGCAGCTCGGCGACGAGCGGGCTCGAGAGCGACTCGTCGTCGTAGAGGCGCGCCATCTCGACGCTGCCCAGGGAGATCTCCGCCTGACCGGTCCATCCGCTGTCCGGCGCCTGCTCGGCGCGGTACTCCTCCGCGGAGAGGCCGATCGACGCGGCCTTGACGCGCATCGGGAGGTCCTTGCTGATGACCGTGACGTCGAGGCCGTCGTTTGCGAGGTTCATGGCGACTGCGAGGATGCGCGAGTCGTTGTCGCCGAGCTGCAGGCCGGACGGGAGCACCGCCTGGTTCGAGTGGTTGAGCTCGACGCGCAGCGAGCCGCCGTCGCCGACCGCGATTGGGAAGTCGAGCCGCTCGTGGGTCATTCGCAGGTCGTCGAGGTGACGCAGCGCCTGGCGGGCGAAATAGCCGAGCTCCGGATCGTGCCGCTTCTTCTCCAGCTCGCTGATCACGACGACGGGGATGACGACGTCGTGCTCGGCGAATCGGAAGATCGCGCGCGGATCGCTCAGCAGGACCGACGTGTCGAGCACGTAGGTGAGCTGGCGCGTGCCGGACCCACCCCCGCTCGCCCTCGTCGTCGTGGGCTTGGCCTGGCGGGTCTCGGTCACGCTCGCTCCCGTTCCCGGGCGGTCAGCGCGAGCCGCCCGATAGCCACGACGCTAAGCCCGGCCCGGGCGTGTCCCGCGCCACGACACACCGGGCAACACGACGTTCACATTCCCGCGCGAGGAGCGGCGGAGGCAGAACGCCGGTCAGCGGCCGAGCCGGCGATCGCGCTCCGCGTAGGCCCGCAGCGCGCGCAGGAAGTCGACCTCGCGGAAGTCGGGCCCGAGCGCCTCGACGAAGTAGAACTCCGAGTGCGCCGACTGCCAGAGCATGAAGTCGGAGAGCCGCTGCTCGCCGCTCGTGCGGATCACGAGATCGGGGTCCGGCTGGCCGCCCGTGTAGAGGTGCTGCCCGATCTTCTCCGGCGTGAGGTCGTCGGCCAGGTCCTCGAGCGTGCCGCCGTCGCGGCCGTGCTCCCGGACGATGGTGCGGATCGCGTCGACGATCTCGCGGCGCCCGCCGTAGCCGACCGCGAGGTTGACATGCATCCCGGAGTTCGTCGCCGTGCGCTGCTCCGCCGCGGCGAGCTGGGTGACGAGCACGTCCGGCAGCCCTTCGTCGGACCCGACGTGCTGGATGCGCCAGTCTCGGAAGCGCGAGAGCTCGTCCGCGAGCCCGCCGATGATCGCGAGCAGGCCGTCGAGCTCCTCGGCCGGGCGCTTCTCGACGTTGTCGGTCGAGAGCAGGTAGAGCGTGACGTGCTCGATCCCGAGGTCGTCGCACCAGATCAGGAAGTCGCGGTAGACGTCGGCGCCCGCGCGGTAGCCGTGATCCGTCGAGTCGAGTCCGCGCTGGCGAGCCCAGCGGCGATTCCCGTCGATGATCATCGCGACGTGGCGAGGGAGCCTCGCGGGATCGAGCCGCTTGCGGAGTCGACGCTGGTAGAGGCGGTAGAGCAGTCCGCCGCTTCGCCGATTCACGTGCCTAAGGTACTCCCCAGCCGCTCGGCCTATCCTCGGTGCGTGACGGTCATCCCGCCGGGCTCCATCCCGAAGTTCGAACCGGCCGCCGAGATCAGACCGACCTGGCGCGGTTGGATCCACGCCGCCACGATCCCCGTCGCGATCACGCTCGGCGTCGTCCTCGTCGCGCTCGCCGACGGCTGGTTCGCGAAGCTCATGTCGGCGGTGTTCTTCGCCTCATCGCTGCTGCTCTTCGGCGGCTCGGCGCTCTACCACCGGTTCAACTGGTCGCCTCGGGTCAAGCTCGCGCTCAAGCGCCTCGACCACGCGAACATCTTCCTGCTCATCGCCGGCACCTACACTCCGATCGCGACGCTCGCGCTGCCGTTCCCCCAGTCGACCATCCTCATCTCGCTCGTGTGGGGCGGGGCGCTCCTCGGCATCGCGTTCCGCATCTTCTGGATCCGCGCCCCGCGCTGGCTGTACGTGCCCCTCTACCTGCTGCTCGGCTGGGCGGCGCTCATGTACGTCGGGGATCTCTTCGCCTCGGCGCCGGTGTCGATGATCCTCGTCTTCGTCGGCGGCGGCTTCTACACGCTCGGCGCGGTCGTCTACGCGCTCAAGCGCCCGAACCCGTGGCCGCGGCACTTCGGCTTCCACGAGATCTTCCACGCGTGCACGCTGCTCGCGTTCCTCTGCCACTGGACGGCCGTCTTCCTCGTGGCCGTGTGGCCGCCCACCTTCGCCTGACGGGCTCGGCCCGCTCATGCATGCGGTTTGCCCCCATACATGCGGTTTGCACAGCGTGCAGCGGGGCAAACCCCGTGCCAGAACGCGATTGCGCGGCGGGTCAGCCCGCGTACGGCTTGGCGTCGACGATCTCGACCGAGATCGACTTGCCGTTCGGCGCCGTGTACGACGTCGTGTCGCCCGGCCGGAGGCCGAGGATCGCGCGGCCGAGCGGGCTCGCCTCGCTGTAGACGTCGAGATCCGAGTCGCCGCCGATCTCGCGCGAGCCGATGAGGAAGACGGTCTCGTCGCCGAGGATCTTCGCCGTCACGACCATGCCGGCCTCGACGAGGCCGTCATCCGGCGGAGTGCCGACGACGGCGCCGCGCAGCAGCGCGGTGAGCGAGCGGATGCGGGCCTCGATCTTGCCCTGCTCCTCCTTGGCGGCGTGGTAGCCGCCGTTCTCCTTGAGGTCGCCCTCCTCGCGCGCCGCCTCGATGCGCTTCGCGATCTCGCCGCGTCCATCGCCCGAGAGCTGCTCGAGCTCTGCGGCCAGACGATCGTAGGCCTCCTGGGTGAGCCAGGTCACGTTCTCGGTCATGCTCATTCCCCTCCCTGGAAAACGCCCTATCAAGCAGGAAACCCGCCGGAACCGGCGGGCTCGCATATTCGGACCATGCTACGGGAGCCAGCAGCGGTACACCAAACCTGTGTCGGCGGGCTCCGTCGTGCGGATCTGCTCGCTGAGCAGCTGCGTGGGCATCTCCGTGCCGACGACCTCGACCACCTTCCAGCCGACGATCGCGCGGGCGGGGTTCTGCGCGGCGAGCGCGCAGCTCGCTGTCTCGCCCTCGCCGAGCGTCACGCTCCAGTTCACCGCGATCGTCCGGTCGTCGATGATCTGGTAGCCCGTCGACTTCCAGAACGTCTGCACCGACCACGGCTGCGCCCACACCAGCCATACGGCCGCGGCGACCGCGAGCACGACGGCCGCGATGACGACGCCGGTGACGCGGCCCTTCGCCGAGCGGCGGCCGTAGCGGGCGTCGAGGTCGGCGCCGTCCGGAGCTTGTGGGAGGGTCATGAGGCTTCCAGCGTAGGCTGAGTGACCGTGAACCCGACCCCGATCAGCGCCGACGAAGTCACCCCCGGATGGGTCGGTTTCGCGATCACCGCGGTCTTCATGATCGTGGTCATCCTGCTCATCTTCGACATGGTCCGTCGCATCCGCCGAGTGCGCTACCGCGGCGAGGCACAGGAGCGGATCGCGGCCGAGCTCGAGGCGGAGCGGCCGGACACCGACGACTGACGCGCCTCAGGCGGTCACGCGCGGCGCATACCCCGCCGAGCGCAGGCGCTGCAGGACGTGGTCCTGGTGCTCGGGACCACGCGTCTCCATGTGAATCTCGATCTCGACGTCGCCGATCCCGAGCTCGAGGTTCTGCCGCGAGTAGCGGACCTCGACGACGTTCGCGCTCGCATCGGCGATCAGCTCGGAGATCCGCGCGAGCTGCCCCGGCCGGTCCGGGAGCGGGATGACGACCTTGAGGTAGCGGGCGGAGGCGGTGAGACCGCGGCTGATGACCCGCTCCATGAGCAGCGGATCGATGTTCCCCCCGGACAGGACGATCGCGGTCCTCCCGGTGTCCTTGACCTTCCCGGCGAGGACCGCGGCCGGGCCGACGGCACCGGCGGGCTCGACGACGAGCTTCGCGCGCTCGAGCAGCACGACGAGCGCGCGGGCGATCTCATCGTCGGTGACGGTGACGATCTCGTCGACGTAGTCCTTGATGACCGAGAACGTCAGCTCGCCGGGTCGTGCGACGGCGATGCCGTCCGCGATCGTCGGGGTGATGCTCGCGGTGACGACCTCGCCGGCGTCGAGCGACGGCAGGAAGCCGGCCGCGTTCGCCGCCTGGACGCCGATGACGCGGACGGTGCGGCCGTCGAGCGCCGCGCGCTGCTTGATGGCCGATGCGACGCCCGCGGCGAGGCCGCCGCCGCCGATCGGCACGATCACGGTGTCGGGCGCGGACGCCTCGTCCCAGATCTCGATGCCGAGCGTCGCCTGACCCGTCACGATGTCGGGGTGGTCGAAGGGCGGGATGAAGACCGCGCCGGTCGTCTCGGCGAACGCGATCGCCGCCGCGTTGGTCTCGTCGAAGATGCCGCCGACGAGCTGGACGTCCGCGCCGTACCCGCGGGTCGCGAGCAGCTTGGGCAGGGCCACGCCGACCGGCATGAAGATGGTGGCCCGGATGCCGAGCTCGCGGGCCGCGAACGCGACACCCTGCGCGTGGTTGCCGGCCGACGCTGCGACGACCCCGCGCGCCTTCTCCTCGTCGCTGAGGCGGGAGAGCCGGTTGTAGGCCCCGCGGATCTTGTACGAGCCGGTGCGCTGCAGGTTCTCGCACTTCAGGTAGACGGGGCTGCCGAGGATCTCGGCGAGCGAACGCGAGGTCTGCATCGGGGTGCGGACGATGACCTCCGCGACGCGCGCCGCCGCCGCTGTGATGTCCGCGAGCGTCGGGGCGGCGAGCACCAGGTCGACAGCCTCTTGCGCCGGTCGAAGGGTCATGGCGCGCCTCCCTCTGCCGTGTCGCCGGGACTAGTCTCCTCTATCCCGATGGATGCTCCTTGCGCGCTGCCCGCGAGGCTGCGCCCCATGGCGTTCACGACGGCGACGAGCGGCACGGCGAAGAGCGCGCCGGGGATGCCCGCGATGAGCGCGCCGGCGGCGACGGCGAAGACCACCGCGAGCGGATGCACCTTCACGGCCGTGCCCATGACGAGCGGCTGCAGGACGTGGCCTTCGATCTGCTGCACGAGCAGCACGATCGCGAGCATGATGATCGCGGGGATCGGCCCGAGGTAGACGAGGGCGACAAACACGGCGAGCGCGCCGGAGAAGAGGGCGCCGACGATCGGGATGAAGCTCGCGAGGAAGACGACGACCGCGATCGGGATGACGAGCGGGAAGCCGCCGAAGAAGAGGCCGAGGATCCAGGCGCCGAGCCCGATGCCGACGGCGTCCACCGCGGCGAC
>DATMFB010000041.1:0-14312 GCA_035556395.1 Microbacteriaceae bacterium | reverse complement strand
CGCCTGGAACGCGTACTACGCCGCCGTCGAGGACGACTACGTCAACACCGCCGAGGAGGTGATCCCCGGACTGTTCTAGGCCAGTCGACGCCGGACCCCGGCGCCGATCTCCAGCCGCGCACCCTGACCCCCTTCCCCCGGGCCAGGTGGTGCGGAGGGGGATCCGCACCGGGGAACGGCAGGCGGGCCGGACGGGCGAACGCCATGGAGGACTCCGCGATCCACACCCCGGTCATGCTCGAGCGCACGCTCGAGCTGCTCGCTCCCGCGCTCGGCCGGGACGGGGCGATCGCGATCGACGCGACCCTCGGGATGGGCGGGCATGCCGAGGCGCTGCTCACCGCGTTCCCGGCGCTGCGCCTCATCGGGATCGACCGGGACACCGACGCGATCGAGATCGCCGCGAGGCGCCTCGCCTTCGCGGGCGACCGGCTCACGATCGTGCACGCCGTCTACGACGAGATCGGACGTGCCCTCGACGCGGCCGGCGTCGAACGGGTCGACGCGATCCTGTTCGACCTCGGCGTCTCCTCGCTGCAGCTCGACGTGGCGGAACGCGGCTTCGCCTACGCGCAGGACGCGCCGCTCGACATGCGGATGGACCGGACCACCGGCCCGACTGCCGCGTCGATCGTCGCGGAGTACTCGGAGGGGGAGCTGCGCCGCATCTTCACCCAGTACGGCGAGGAGAAACTCGCGCAGCGCTATGCGCAGCGGATCGTCCGGGAGCGGGCGGTCGAGCCGATCGCGACGAGCGCCCGGCTGGTGCGGATCATCTCGGACGCGACGCCGGCGGCGGCCAGGCGCGCGGGCCACCCGGCCAAGCGCGTCTTCCAGGCCCTGCGCATCGAGGTCAACCGCGAGCTCGAGGTCCTCGAGCGCGCGATCCCCGCGGCGCTCGATGCCCTCGTCGTCGGGGGTCGGCTGGTCGTCCTCGCCTACCAGTCGCTCGAGGACCGCATCGTCAAGCGCGAGCTCGCCGCCCGGTCCCGTTCGACGGCCCCGGCCGGGCTGCCGGTCGAGCTCCCGGAGCACCGCCCCGAGTTCCGCCTGCTGACGCGCGGCGCGGAGCTCGCCGACGACGCCCAGCGCGCCGAGAACCCGCGGTCGACCCCGGTGCGCCTGCGCGCCGCCGAGCGGCTGAAGGAGGCCGCATGAGCGCGACGACCCCGATCCGGGTCCCGAACGGCAGGCACCTGCGCTCGGAGATCCTCACCCAGCAGCCGCGGCGCCTCACCGAGGTCGTCACGACGAAGCGGCAGCGACGCGCCCGTCCCCGCGTCCTCCACGCCGTCGTCGCGATCGGCGGCGTCATCGCGATCGTCGGCGCGCAGCTGCTCCTCACGATCGCGATCAGTGGCGGCGCCTACCGGATCAGTGACCTCCAGCAGGAGCAGCGCTCGCTCACGCGCGAGTCGCTCAGCCTCGGCGAGCAGCTCGCGGTCGCCGCGGCGACGCAGCACCTGGCCAACGCCGCCGCCTCGCTCGGCATGATCCCCGCGCCCGGCGCGGCCTTCCTCGACCTCGAGACCGGGGTCGCGGTCGCCGCCCCCGGGATGCCCGACACGAACGGCTGCGGCGGTGCCTGCAACCTCGTGCCGAACGTCCTGACCAAGTCCCTCCCGCTCGTCCTGCCCGCCACGGGGCAGCCGAATCCGATCGCCGTCCAGGCGCAGCCCGAAACGCCGCCGGCCTCCACGGGGATTCCCGTGCCGATGACACACTGACCGGGATGCGCCAGGAGAACGAGGTGGGGACTCGCCGCAGAGGGCGCCGCTTCGGCGTCGCCATCGTCCTCGTGCTCGCGATCGTCGTCGCGTTCGCCGTGCGGCTCGTCGACATCCAGATCGTCTCCGCCTCGACGCTCACGCAGGATGCGAAGGACCGGCGGGCGTTCCAGGTGCCCGTCTACGGCACCCGTGGCGACATCATCGACCGCAACGGCAACGTCCTCGCCGACAGCGTCGAGCGCTACGACATCACGGTCTCCCCGAAGGTCGCGCTCGGCTTCACGGAGCTGAACGGCTCGGTCGAGCAGGCGATCGCCGGCATCGCGGCCGTGACCGGCCAGGACCCGCTCGCGATGATGGCGACCATCCAGGAGGACCCGACGAGCGACTACGCGGTGCTCTCCAAGGGCCTCACGCTCGAGCAGTTCCAGGCGGTCGACGCCCTCGGCATCGCCTGGGTCTATCCCGTGCGCGTCCAGGGCCGCACCTACCCGAACGGCGCCGTCGCGGGCAATCTGATCGGCTTCCTCGGCACCGACGAGCCGCTGGCCGGCCTCGAGCGCTCGGAGAACGACTGCCTCGCGGCGCAGGACGGCGTCATCAGCTACGAGCGCTCCGAGGACGGGGTGCGGATCCCGGACACCGAGGTCACGGAGGAGCCGGCGGTGAACGGCGGGACGCTCCAGCTCACGATCGACCGCGACCTGCAGTGGTACCTGCAGGAGTCCGTCGCCAAGGCCGCGGCCAACTTCGGTGCGACCTGGGGCTCCGCGGCGGTCGTGCGGGTCTCGGACGGCGCGATCATGGCGCTCACCGACTGGCCGGCGCTCGATCCGAACGACTTCCAGAACGCCGACCCCGGCGTGACGGGATCGCATGCGTTCGCGATCCCCTACGAGCCCGGCTCGATCATGAAGCCCATCAACGCGGCGATCGCCATCGACATGGGCACCGTCGCGCCGGGCACCCCCCTCGACGCGCCGTACGCGCGGGACTTCGGGGAGGCCGGCCGGATCACGGACGCGACGTGGCACGACCCGCACCTGACCGTCACCGGGAGCCTCGTCGAGTCGTCGAACACGGGCACGTCCGCGATCGCCGACACGATGCCGAACGAGGCACGCTACGACTACCTGCGCGCGTTCGGCTTCGGGCAGTCGACCGAGGTCGACTTCACGGGCGAGTCGGGCGGCTACCTGCCCGAGCTGCAGGACTGGGACGCGCGCACGCGGCTTGTCATGGGCTACGGGCAGGCGATGTCGACGACGATCCTGCAGATGGCGAGCGCTTATCAGGTGATCGGCAACGACGGCGTTCGGATGCCGCTCAAGCTCGTCCAGTCCTGCACCCTGCCGGACGGCACGGTCGCGACGCCCGACATCGGCGAGCCGGTCCAGGTCATCCGACCGGAGACCGCGGCGGAGACCCGCAACATGCTCGAGATGGTCTTCCTGCACAACGGCGTGACCGATTCGCTCGCGATCCCGGGGTATCGTCTCGGCGTGAAGTCGGGCACTGCCGAGGTCGTGGATCCCGAGACCGGCACATACGGGAACAGGACCGTCATCTCCTACGCCGGTCTCGTGCCGATCGACCGTCCCGAGTACTCGATCGTCGTGTCCCTCGGGGTCCCGTGGGCCGCGTTCTCCAGCAATCTCGCCCCGTACTGGCGAGTCGTCGCGAGCCAGGTCATCTCGATGTTCCACGTGCAGCCGTCCTCGGGCTCCGCGAACGAGATCCCCGTCACCTGGTGATGCCGTGATCCGGCTGAGCGCGGCCGAGCTGGCCGAGATCGTGGACGGCGTGCTGCACGGCGACGGCGCGATCGCGACGACGGGCTCGGTGCAGACCGACTCGCGACTCGTCGGGCCCGGCGACGTGTTCTTCGCCCTCCCGGGCGAGACGACCGACGGGGCGCGCTTCGCCGCGTCGGCGGTTTCCGCGGGTGCGGCGCTCGTCGTCGCCGAGCGCGAGCTCGATCTCGGCGTGCCGGTCGTCGTCGTCCCGGACGGGCTCGCCGCGCTCGGCGAGCTCGCGCGCGAGGTCGTCGCACGGGTCCGCGCGATCGGCCGACTGCGCGTCGTCGCGGTCACCGGGTCCAACGGCAAGACGACGACGAAGAACATGCTCCGTGCGATCCTCTCCGCGGCCGGCGAGACCGTCGCCCCGGAAGGGTCGTTCAACAACGAGGTCGGCGCTCCGATGACGATGCTGCGCGTGACGGAGGACACCGAGTTCCTCGTCGCCGAGCTCGGCGCCGACGCGGTCGGCGACATCGAGCGGCTCGTGCGGCTCGCACCGCCGGACGTCGGCGTCGTGCTCAAGGTCGGCACCGCCCACATCGGCAAGTTCGGCTCTCAGGAGCGGATCGCGATCGCGAAGGGCGAGCTCGTCCGCGACCTGCCGGAGAAGGCGACCGCGGTGCTCAACCGTGACGACCCGCACGTCATCGCGATGCCGACCGCGGCGGGCGTCCGCCGGTTCGGGCTGCTCGACGGACCCGCGGACCCCGAGGACTGGCTCGCCGACCGCCTGCGGATCTCGCTGGAGGGGACGGCGTTCTCGCTCGTCCACGGCGGCGAACGGCGCGATGTCCGGTTGCGCATCCTCGGCGAGCACCACGTCATGAACGCCCTCGCGGCGCTCGCCGCGGCCGACGCGCTCGGCGTCGGGCCCGACCAGGCGATCCCGGCCCTGGAGGCGATGGAACGCGCCGAACGCTGGCGGATGGAGCTGCTGCACGGGCCCGACGGGGTCATCGTGATCAACGACGCGTACAACGCGAGTCCCGAGTCGACGGCCGCCGCGCTGCGCACGCTCGCCGCGCTGACCCGCGGTCGGTATCGGGCGATCGCAGTCATCGGCGAGATGGCCGAGCTCGGCGACCACGCGACCGAGGCGCACGATCGGATCGGCCGCCTCGCCGTCCGGCTCAACATCGATCGGCTCGTCGTCGTGGGCGAACGCGCCCACGCGATGCACCTCGGCGCCCAGCACGAGGGCTCCTGGGGCGACGAGGCCGTGTTCGTCGAGACGAACGAGGCGGCATACGATGCTGTCCGTGCGCTGCTGCGACCGGGGGACGTCGTCCTCGTGAAGTCCTCGAAGTCCGCTGGACTCCGACACCTCGGCGACCGGCTCGCGGGACGCGCCCGTGTCGAGGAGCCGCAGGCATGATCGCACTGCTGCTGTCGGCGGGCCTCTCGCTGCTCTTCACGCTCTTCCTGACGCCCGTCTTCGCGCGGCTCTTCAAGCGGATCGGCTGGGGCCAGTACATCAACGCGGACGGCCCGCGCACGCACGAGGTCAAGCGCGGGACCCCGACGATGGGCGGCATCGTCTTCATCGCCGGCGCCGTGTTCGGCTACCTGGTCGGCTACTGGATCGCCGGCGAGCAGCCCTCCATGTCGGGCGCGCTCGTCCTCTACCTGATGTGCGGCCTCGCGCTCATCGGCTTCATCGACGACTTCATGAAGACGCACAAGCGCCGCAGCCTCGGCCTCGTGCCGTGGCAGAAGATCGTCGGTCAGGTCGTCGTCGCCGGCGGCTTCGCGGCGCTCGCGCTCAACTTCCCCGACGAGCACGGGCGCACCCCCGCGTCGTACCAGATCTCGGCGCTCCGCGACATCCCGTGGCTCGACCTCGCGACGTGGGGCGTCGTGATCGGCGGCATCCTCTTCGCCATCTGGGTGACGTTCCTCATCGTCGCGACCTCGAACGGCGTCAACCTCACCGACGGCCTCGACGGGCTCGCCGCGGGTTCGTCGATCTTCGCCTTCATCGCTTACATCGTGATCGGGTTCTGGCAGTTCAACCAGTGGTGTGACAGCCCCCGCCTCGACATCGAGGTGATGGCGACCTGCTACGAGGTCCGCGACCCGCTCGATCTCGCCGTCGTCGCCGCGGCGATCACGGGATCCCTCATCGGCTTCCTGTGGTGGAACACCTCGCCGGCGCAGATCTTCATGGGCGACACCGGCTCGCTCGGCCTCGGCGGCGCGATGGCGGCGCTCGCGATCCTGAGCCGCACGGAGCTCCTGCTCGTCCTCGTCGGCGGGCTCTTCGTCATCGAGGTCGGCTCGGTCATCATGCAGCGGACCTACTTCAAGCTCACGAAGGGCAAACGGATCCTCCGCGCGAGCCCGCTCCATCACCACTTCGAGATGCTCGGCTGGGGCGAGGTCACCGTCGTCGTGCGGTTCTGGATCATCTCCGCGCTCTTCGTCGCGGCGGCGGTCGGCATCTTCTACCTCGAATGGATCCTGAGGACGCCGTGACGAGCGGGCGTCTCGACGATCTGACGAGCTGGCACGCCGACTGGAAGGGCCTGCGCGTCGCCGTGCTCGGCCTCGGCGCCACGGGGTTCTCGGTCGCCGACACGCTCGCGGAGCTCGGCTGCGAGGTGCTTGTCATCGCCGAGCGGGTCGACGAGGAGCGCCGGATCGTCCTCGACGTCCTCGACGTCCTCGACGTCCGCTTCGCCCTGCAGCAGGCGAGGGACGAGGTCCCGCCCGAGCTCACCGCGTTCGCCCCCGACCTCGTCGTCGTCTCGCCCGGCTACCACCCCGATCACCCGCTCGTCGAGCGGCTCGTCGCCGACGGCGTGCCGATCTGGGGCGACATCGAGCTCGCCTGGCGGGTGCGCGACAAGGTCGAGGCGGCCGACTGGATCCTCGTGACCGGCACGAACGGGAAGACGACGACGGCCCGGCTGACGGGGCACCTGTTGCGCGGCGCGGCGCTGCGGGCGGTCGAGGTGGGCAACATCGGCGTCCCGGTCCTCGACGCGGTGCGCCGGCCCGAGGGTTTCGACCTCCTCGTGGTCGAGCTCTCGAGCTACCAGCTGCACTGGCTCCCGCTGAGCGGTCCCGGCGCGCTGCACCCGCTCGCCGCCGTCTGCCTCAACGTCGCCGACGACCACCTCGACTGGCACGGCTCGCGATCCGCCTACGAGGCGGCGAAGGGCCGCGTCTACGCGAACGCGAGGGTCGCGGCCGTCTACAACCGCGCGGAGCCAGTGACCATCCGGATGGTCGAGGACGCCGATGTCGAGGAGGGGTGCCGCGCGATCGGCTTCGACCTCGGATCGCCGGGCCCGAGCGAGCTCGGCATCGTCGACGGCATCGTCGTCGACCGCGCGTTCCTCGACGACCGTCACCATCAGGCGCTCGAGATCACGACGGTGCCGGAGCTCGCCGCGCACGGCATCGACTCGCCGCACCTCGTCGCGAACGTCCTCGCGGCGTCGGCGCTCGCGCGAGCGGCGGGCGTCTCGGTCGACGAGATCCATGACGCGCTGCCGAGCTTCCGTCTCGACCCGCATCGCACCGAGGTCGTCGCGATCGCCGACGGGGTGACCTGGGTCGACGACTCGAAGGCGACTAACCCCCATGCGGCGGATGCGGCCCTGCGATCCCGCCGCTCGGTCGTCTGGATCGTCGGCGGGCTGCTCAAGGGGGTCGACATCTCGCAGCTCGTCGAGGCGCACGCCGGCCGCCTGCGCGCGGCCGTCGTCATCGGCGAGGACCGCGCCGAGGTGATCGCGGCGCTCGCGCGACACGCGCCCGCGGTCGACGTCCTCGAGGTCGTGCCGGGGGAGGATGACGGCGTGATGCCGGAGGCCGTCCGGCTGGCAGCCGGTGTCGCCCGACCGGGCGACGCCGTCCTCCTGTCGCCGGCCGCCGCGTCGATGGACCAGTTCGCGGACTACGCGGACCGCGGGCGCAGGTTCGCGGACGCGGTGAGACAGATGCTCGGAGGTGCGACGGATGACGACACTCCGCCCGCCCCGGGGCGTCCCTGACGAGTCGCCGAAGGCGCCGTCGCAGCGCCACGGCTTCGCGGCCGTCGTCCCGCTCGCGCGGATGTTCTCGCCGGAGAACCGCGACGCGCTGCTGCTGATCGGCACGACGCTCTTCCTCGTCGCGTTCGGGCTCGTCATGGTGCTGAGCGCCTCGAGCGTCGAGGAGCAGTCGGCGACGGGCGACCCCTTCGGCCGCGTGCTGCGCCAGGCGATCTTCGCGGCGATCGCGGTCCCGGCGATGCTGCTCGTGGGGCGCCTGCCGGCGCGATTCTGGCGGCGCTGGGCGTGGACGGCGCTGCTCATCACGGTCGGCATGCAGCTTCTCGTCTTCGTGCCCGGCCTCAGCTCCTCCGGCGGCGGCAACCGCAACTGGATCATCATCGGCGGCTTCACCGTGCAGCCGTCGGAGTTCCTCAAGCTCGCGCTCGTCATCTGGATCGGGACGATCCTCGGCGCGCGCCGCGACGAGCTCGGCGACTGGAAGCGCCTGCTGCTGCCGGTCGGCCCCGTCGCGGGGATCGCGATCGGCCTCGTCCTCGCCGGATCCGATCTCGGGACCGCGGCGATCATGCTCCTCATGGTCTTCGGCTGCGCGTTCTTCGCGGGCGCGCGGCTGCGGCACCTCGCGGTGGGCGCGCTCGGCGTCGCGGTCATCGCGCTGCTCTTCGCGATCGCGAGCCCGAACCGGATGAGCCGGATCAACACGTGGATCCAGGGCTGCACCGACGCGGACTATTCGGGCTACTGCTGGCAGCCGCAGCACGGCATGTGGGCGCTCGCCTCCGGCGGCGTGCTCGGCGTCGGCCTCGGCAACTCCCGTGCGAAATGGAACTGGCTCCCCGAGGCGGACAACGACTTCATCTTCGCGATCATCGGCGAGGAGCTCGGGCTGATCGGTGCGCTCGTCGTCCTCGTGCTCTACGCGCTCATGGCGATCGTGCTCGTGCGCATCATGCGCCGCGCACGCGAGTCGTTCACGCGGATCGTCACGGGCGGCGTCCTCGTCTGGGTCGTCGGGCAGGCCTTCGTCAACATCGGGGTCGTGCTCGGCCTGCTCCCGGTCCTCGGCGTCCCGCTCCCGCTCATCTCCTCCGGGGGGTCCTCGCTCGTGGCGGTCCTGCTGGCGATCGGCGTCGTGCTCTCGCTCGCCCGGCAGGAGACCCTGGACGCCGCGCGGATCGCGGCAGCGCCGGTCGGCCGCGCGGCCAGGCGGCGATGACCGTCTACCTGCTGGCCGGCGGCGGGACCGCCGGTCACGTGAACCCCCTGCTCGCGATCGCGGACCGGCTGCGCGAGCGCGAACCCTCCGACGAGATCCTCATCCTCGGCACCGCCGAGGGGCTCGAGGCGCGCCTCGTGCCCGAGCGCGGCTACGAGCTGCTGACCGTCGAGCGGCTGCCGTTCCCGCGGCGGCCGAGCCTCGCGGCGCTGCGCTTCCCCTCGCGCTATCGCGCGGCGGTGCGGCGGGTCGAGCGGATGATCCAGGAGCGCGGCATCGATGTCGTGATCGGCGTCGGCGGCTACGCGTCCGCACCGGCCTACTCGGCCGCGCATCGGCGCGGCGTGCCCATCGTCCTGCACGAGGCGAACGCGAGACCGGGCTTCGCGAATCGGCTCGGCGCCCGGTGGGCGGCCGGCGTCGGCCTCGCCTTCCGGGGGACGCCGCTGCGCGCGCGCGACGGGCTCACCGAGTTCGTCGGGATGCCGCTGCGGACGGAGATCGAGCGGCTCGCCGCCCCGGGCGCGCGCGCGCTCGCGCGACCCGAGGCGATCGCGTTCTTCGGACTCGACGCCCAGCGCCCGGTGCTGCTCGTCACCGGCGGCTCCTCGGGGGCGCAGCGCATCAACGACGCGATCGCCGGCTCGGTGGAGGCGATCATCGCGACCGGCTGGCAGGTCCTGCACCTCACCGGGGAGTACCGCGACGCCCTCGACTCGGACATCGCCGGCTATCACCCCGTGAGGTACGCGGACCGGATGGACCTCGCGCTCGCGGCCGCGGATGCCGCGGTCTCGCGGGCCGGCACCTCGACGGTCGCCGAGCTCGCGGCGCTCGGCATCCCGACCGTCTTCGTCCCGTACGCGGCCGGGAACGGCGAGCAACGGCTCAATGCGGCGGTGCCGGTCGAGGCCGGGGGAGCGCTCCTGATCGAGGATGCCGCGTTCTCCGCCGACCGGGTCCGCTCGGATCTCGTCGGACTGCTCGCAGACCGCGCGCGCATCGCGGCGATGGGCGAGCGGATGCGCGCCGTCGGCATCGGCGATGCGACGGACCGCATGGTCGCGCTCATCGATCGTGCGGTCCCGGGGACGTAGGGTCGTCATCGATGATCACGCCCGACTTCTCGATGCCGCTGCCGGGCGAGCTCGGCTCGGTCCACTTCACGGGGATCGGCGGCTCCGGGATGAGCGGCATCGCGAAGCTGTTCCTCGACGCAGGTCACGCGGTCACCGGCTCCGACCGGTCGGAGAACGCGGCGATCGAGTCCCTGCGCTCGGCCGGCGCGACGGTCCGGATCGGCCATGACGCCGCGAACGTCGGCGAGGTCGACGCGCTCGTCTACACGGGGGCCCTCTGGCCCGACAACCCCGAGTACCTCGAAGCGGTTCGCCGCGGCATCCCGGTGCTGCACCGCTCCCAGGCGCTCGCCTGGCTCGTCCGCGGCAAACGCGTCGTCGCGGTCGCCGGCGCGCACGGCAAGACCACGACGACGGGCATGATCGTCACCGCGCTCATCGAGGCCGGGCGCAGCCCGAGCTTCGTCAGCGGCGGCGTCATCCAGGGCGTCCACGCGAGCGCCGCGTACGGCGATCCGGAGCTCTGGGTGATCGAGGCCGACGAGTCCGACGGCACCTTCCTGCTCTACGACACGGCGATCGCGATCGTGACGAACGTCGATCCCGACCACCTCGACCACTACGGGACGACCGACGCCGTCGACGCCGCCTTCGCGCGGTTCGTCGAGGGCGCGCGCGAGCAGGTCGTGATCGGCGCCGACGACCCGGGCGCGCGGCGCGTGCTCGGGCTCGCGGCGGTCGGCGCGCAGCGCGCGACGCGATTCGGCGCCGAGGAGCCGTGGGTCGACGTGCGGGTCGGGTCGATCTCGGCGTCGGGCCCGGTCGCGTTCACGCTGTCCTATCTCGGCGACGACTACCCCGTGCAGCTGCGCGTGCCCGGCCGGCACAACGCGGTGAACGCGGCGGGCGCGTTCGGCGTCCTGATCGAGCTGGGGCTCGCGCCGGAGGAGGCGATCGAGGGCCTCGAGGCGTTCGTCGGGACGCAGCGGCGCTTCGAGCTGCGCGAGACGGTCGGCGAGGTGCGGGTCTACGACGACTACGCGCATCACCCGACCGAGGTGGCCGCCGCCCTCGCGCAGGCGCGCTCGGTGCTCGGGGAGGGTGGACGCGTGATCGCCGTCCACCAGCCGCACCTGTACTCGCGCACGAGGCTCATGGCGGGCGAGTTCGCCGAGGCCTACGAACGGCTCGCCGACCACACCGTCGTGCTCGACGTGTTCGGCGCGCGCGAGGATCCCGAGCCCGGCGTGACGGGCGCGCTCGTCGCCGAGCGTTTCGCCGACGCCGCGCGGGTCGACTTCATCCCCGACTGGGCGGCAGCCGCCGAGCGCGTCGGCGAGCTCGCGCGACCGGGCGACATCGTCATGACGCTCTCGTGCGGCGACGTCTACCGGATCATCCCGCAGCTGGTCAGCTCGCTGCGCCGACACGAAAGGCGCGTCGGCGGATGAAACGGCCTGAGGGCTTCGACAAGGCGCCGGCGAAATCGCAGCCCGCGGGTCGAGTAGCCCGCGAAGCGGGCGTATCGAGACCGGCCACGACGAAGCGAGGTCTCGATACGCCGCCTCGGGCGGCTACTCGACCCGCGAAGACGGCGCGACCCGCCAAGCCCGCCAAGCCCGCCAGGCCCGCCAGCCCCCCGAAGGACACCACCGCCCTGGACGCGAAGCGGGAGGCCGCCGCGGCGCGTCGCGACGCCCGGTCGGCCGCCAAGGATCGTCGCCGCTACGAGCGCCAGGAGGTCAAGCGCTTCACCCGCCGCCAGCGGGCCAGGCGCATCACGGTCGGCGTGACGCTCGGGACGGTCGGTGTGGTCGTCGTGCTCGTGCTCGTCGCGATCTTCTCGCCGATCCTGTCGCTGCGCACCGTCACGGTGGACGGGACCTCGCGGGTCGACGCGAATGCCGTGCGGGAGGTCGTCGAGCAGCAGCTCGGCACGCCGCTCGCGCTCATCGACTACGGCCGGATCGACGCGGCGCTGCGCGAGCTTCCGGTCATCCGCAGCTACACGACCGAGACGATCCCGCCCGGCACGATCCTCGTGCACGTCACGGAGCGCGAGCCGGTCGTGAGCATCGCCTCGTCGGCGGGCGACTTCCTCTACGTCGACGCGGCGGGGATCACGGTCGCCCGCTCGCCGGAGCGGCTCGCCGGCGTGCCGCTCGTGACGGAGTCGGGGACGACGCTGCCGAACGCGGCGTTCGACGCGGCCGTCGAGGTGCTCCTGTCGATGCCGGACACGCTGCGCGGCCAGATCGACACCATTCGGGCGAAGACGCGCGACGACGTGTGGCTCACGCTCGCCGGTGTCACGCAGGCGGTCAAGTGGGGCAGTGCCGACGACTCGATCACGAAGGTGCGGCTGCTGGAGGTCCTGCAGGCGACGTTCGGCGCGACGCCGGGCACGTTCGACGTGTCCGCGACGTCGAACGGCATCTTCCGACCGGCCTGATCCGGGTCGGGTATCCCGACACGCGGGTGGAGTGTCGCCCGGATGGGGAGGGCCGACTTACTCTCGATCGCAGAAATCCTCTACCGGGGTGAACATTACACCTCAACTAGAGGTTAAAGGTTGATGGAGGCCGGCACGTGTCAACGAACCAGAACTACCTCGCAGTGATCAAGGTCGTCGGCGTGGGTGGCGGCGGCGTGAACGCCGTCAACCGGATGATCGAGCTCGGACTCCGCGGCGTCGAGTTCATCGCCGTCAACACCGACGCGCAGGCGCTGCTCCTGAGCGACGCGGACGTCAAGCTCGACGTCGGTCGCGAGCTCACGAAGGGGCTCGGCGCCGGGGCCGATCCTGAGGTCGGCCGGCGCGCGGCCGAGGACCACGCGGAGGAGATCGAGGAGGCGCTCCGCGGCGCCGACATGGTCTTCGTCACCGCGGGCGAAGGCGGCGGCACGGGCACCGGCGGCGCGCCGGTCGTGGCGCGCATCGCGAAGTCGATCGGCGCCCTCACCGTCGGTGTCGTCACGAAGCCGTTCTCGTTCGAGGGCAAGCGTCGCTACCAGATGGCCGAGGACGGCATCGAGCGGCTCAAGGAGGAGGTCGACACGCTCATCGTTGTGCCGAACGACCGCCTCCTGGAGATCTCGAACCGGGAGATCAGCATGCTCGAGGCATTCGCGACGGCCGACCAGGTGCTCCTCGCCGGCGTCCAGGGCATCACGGACCTCATCACGACCCCCGGCCTCATCAACGTCGACTTCGCCGACGTCAAGTCGGTCATGTTCGGCGCGGGCGCGGCGATCATGGGCATCGGCTCGGCGCGGGGCGCCGACCGGGCGATCAAGGCCGCCGAGATCGCGGTCTCCTCGCCGCTGCTCGAGGCCTCGATCGAGGGTGCGCACGGCGTGCTGCTCTCGATCCAGGGCGGCTCCAACCTCGGCATCTTCGAGATCAACGACGCCGCGGAGCTCGTCAAGCAGGCCGTCCACCCCGAGGCGAACATCATCTTCGGCACCGTCATCGACGACCAGCTCGGCGACGAGGTCCGGGTCACCGTCATCGCGGCCGGCTTCGACGGCGGCGAGCCCGTGCGGCGGCCGGCGTTCGACCAGCCCGCGGCGCGGCGCTCGACCGGGGCGATCCCGGTCGCGACCGCGACGGGCGAGCTCTCGCCGGCACTCGCGAGCGCCGTGGTCGCCGCCCGCAACTCGGGGGAGCAGCCGAGCCTCGTGCCCGGGGCCGAGCCGGCAGAGATCGCGGCGGAGACCGAGCACGAGCCCACCCTCGTCACGTCGCCGAGCTCGTTCGACGACTTCGAGGACGACGGCGGGCTCGACGTCCCCGACTTCCTGAAGTGACTCCTTCGACGTCGCTCAGGGACCGGCGTGCTTGCTGACCGCCTCGACGCGGTCCGCACGGAGATCCCCGCGGGCGTCACGCTCGTCGTGGTCACGAAGTTCCATCCGGCGTCGCTCGTGCGCGAGCTCCACGCGCTCGGCGTCCGCGACTTCGGGGAGAGCCGCCACCAGGAGGCCTCGGCGAAGGCTGCCGCGCTCGCGGATCTGGAGCTGGACTGGCACTTCATCGGGCAGCTCCAGTCCAACAAGGCGAAGGCGGTGCGCGAGTATGCGAGCGTCCTCCATTCGCTCGATCGTCGATCCCTGCTCGAGGCGCTCGCCGACCAGGAGGCCGAGCCCATCGACGCGTTCATCCAGGTCAACCTGACGGACGACCCCGGCCGCGGCGGCGTCCGGCCGGAGGAGCTCGCCGCGTTCGCGGAGCGCGCGCTCGCGACGCCGGGGGTCCGGCTCGCCGGTCTGATGGCGGTCCCGCCGCTGGAGGCCGAGCCCGCGGCCGAGTTCGCGCACGTGCGCGAACTGCGCGATCGCGTCCTCCTCCCCGCCGCACCGGACGCGACGGGCCTCTCGATGGGCATGTCGGGGGACTGGCGGGCGGCGATCCGCGAAGGCGCGACACACCTTCGGATCGGGACCGCAATCACGGGAATCCGCCCCGACCCGGCATACGC
>DATMFB010000040.1:0-5948 GCA_035556395.1 Microbacteriaceae bacterium | reverse complement strand
CAGTGCGGTCGACGCGCTGAGTCGCGCGAACCTGCAGGACCTGATCGTGCGGATCTGGGAGCAGCACCGCCTCACGATCCTGTTCGTCACGCACGACATCGACGAGGCGCTCTACCTCGCGGACCGCGTCGTCGTCCTCGGGGCATCCGGAGCGGGGATCGAACGCGATGTCGTCGTCCCGCTCGATCGCCCCCGCGATCAGGTGGCGGCACGCGAGCATCCCGACTATCTGCAACTGCGCCGCGAGGTGCTCGAGCTGCTGCTCGGCTGAGGAAATGGAGACAACGCCGTGACCGTCACGACCAGCACCCGACCCACCGAGGTCGACGAGGAGTTCGAGACCGCCCCCGAGGAGCTCGCCCCGAGGCCTGCGCGCCCCGCTTCGCGCGGTCGTCGTGCGACTCCCGCGTTCTTCCGCAGCCGCGCGTGGGGCTGGGTCGTCGTCCTCGCGCTCCTCGCCGCCTGGCAGATCTCGGCCTGGGTCAAGTACGTCCCGACCGTCTCGTCCCCTGAGCGCGTCGGCATCGAGTGGTGGGAGGCGATCACCCAGGGCGGCCTGCTGCTCGCGCTCCTCGACACGCTGCGCACGATGGCGATCGGCTTCGCCATCGCCGTGCCGGTCGGCATCGCGATCGGCTTCCTGATGGGGCGCGTGCGCGTCGTCTGGGCGACCCTCGAGCCGCTCGTGGAGATCCTGCGCCTGACGCCCGCGACGGCCGTCATCCCCGTCTTCATCCTCTTCCTCGGGATCGGGGACGCCATGAAGATCGGCGTGTTCCTGCTCGCCGCGATCTTCCCCGTGCTGCTCAACGCCTATGCGGGCGCCCGCAGCGTCAGCCAGACCCAGCGGGAGACCGCGCAGACGTTCCGCCTCGGCTGGTGGGAGACGCAGTGGGAGGTGGCCCTGCCCGCCGCGATCCCCTTCATCCTCGTCGGTGCGCGGCAGGCGCTCGGCCTCTCGCTCGTCATGGCCGTCGTCATCGGCATGCTCGCGGGCAACGGCGGCATCGGCTACTACATCCTGATGGCGCAGCAGGCGCTCGACATCCCACGGCTCTTCGCCGCGGTCGCGACCGTCGCCGCGGTCGGCTACGGCTTCAACGCCCTCTTCCTCGTCCTCGAGCGCCGCTACACCCGCTGGCGCCGCACCGACGCGCACACCTGAAAGGCAGCCCCATGAGCAAGAAGCAGATCAAGCTCGGATTCTCCATCTGGCCGACCGGTCGCCATGCGAGCGCCTGGCGCCTCCCCGGCGCCGACGCGACCGGCAGCGTGGACCCCGGGGCGCTGCAGCGTGCCGCGAAGCGGGTCGAGGCGGCGAAGTTCGACTACTTCTTCATCGGCAACCGCCTCGCGAGCGATCCGGCGGCGGAGACGAGCCTCCACCTCAATGTCTTCAAGATCGATGCGTTCACCCTCGCCGCGTACGTCGCCGCCGTGACGGATCGGATCGGCATCGTCGCGACGGTCAACGCGAACTTCATCGACCCGTACAGCACGGCGCGCTCCGCGGCGTCGGTCGACCATCTCAGCCGCGGCCGGCACGCGGTGAACTTCATCACCTCGAAGGAGGCCGGCGTCAACTACGGGCTCGGCAAGGACTTCCCGTCCGACTACGAGCGCTACACCGAGCTGCTCGAGATCATCCAGGGGCTCTGGGACAGCTGGGAGGACGGAGCGGTCGTCGCCGACAAGGAGGGCGGGCAGTGGGTCGATCATGCGAAGGCGCACCGGATCGACTATGCCGGCAAGCACTATCAGGTGCAGGGACCGCTGAACATCCCGCGACCGCCACAGGGGCAGGTCCCGATCGTGCACGCCGGGGCGTCCGATGACTCCAAGGAGTTCGGTGCGCGCTTCGCCGACATCCGATTCAGCCCGTTCGTCGACATCGAATGGAACCAGCTCTACTACCAGGACGTGAAGTCGCGGCTCGCGAAGTACGGTCGCGATCGCGACGATCAGTACATCCTTCCGGGCATCACGTTTTACGCGGCGGAGACCTCGCGCGAGGCGCACGCGAGGTATCGCGAGGTGCAGGAGCTCGTCGTCGCCGCGTACGACGCCCACGGGGTCGGCCTCCGGCTCGGCATCGACGCGACCAGCATCGACCCGTCGACGAGGGTGCGCGACGTCGTCGACATCCCGAACCTGCCGAGGGTCCTCGATCCGGGTCCGGCCGGCGTGTTCGCCGCGCAGGACAAGGGCAGCTTCATCCGCCTGCTGCAGCGCGCCTACGGCGAGGAGGACATCACCCTTCGGGACGTCCACAACGCGGCCGCGAACGGCCCCTATCCGCAGGCGCCGATCGTCGGCAGCTACCAGGAGGTCGCGGATTTCCTCGAGAACGCCGTGGACGGCGAGGCGATCGATGGCGCCGTGCTCTTCCCCGCGTATCTGCCCGGCGCGCTCGACGACTTCACGTCGCTCGTCGTGCCGGAGCTGCAGCGCCGGGGACGGTTCCGCCGCGAGTACGAGACCGCCACGTTCCGCGAGCACTTCGACCTGCCCGCGATCCCGAACCGATTCGCCGCGGTCCCCGTCGGCGTCTGAACCGCACCACCAGATCCAGGAGCTGAACGAATGACCGCCAAGACCATCGCCCGCGACGACCCGCTCATCTCCGCGGAGGACCTCCTCGCGGCGATCGAGGCGGGGCGGCGGACCGTGCTGCTCGACATCCGGCACGCGCCCGGCGGACCGAGCAAGCGTGCGGACTACGAGGACGGGCACCTGCCCGGAGCGCACTGGGTCGAGCTCGGCTCGCAGCTCTCCGGCCCGCGCACGCCCGGCAGCGGCAACAACCCGCTGCCCGATCCCGCCGTGCTCCAGGAGGACGTGCGGCGCTGGGGCATCGACGAGGACAGCCTCGTCGTCGTGTACGGCGAGACCGGGGCGCCGTCCGCCGCGCGCGGCTGGTTCGTGCTCGCCTGGGCCGGGGTGCCGGATGTCCGATTCCTCGACGGCGGCATCGATGCGTGGACCGCAGCCGGCGGCGCGCTCGTGTCCGAGGAGCCGGGTGAGCGAGCCGGGACGTTCGTGATCGCGCCCGGCGCGCTCCCGACGCTCGACGCCGACGAGGCGGCGTCGCTCGCTCGCCGCGGCGTGCTGCTCGACGCCCGCGGCGCCAAGCAGTACCAGGGGGAGCCGGCATCCGAGGGGCAGCCCGCGCAGGGCCACATCCCCGGTGCGCTGAGCGCACCGACGAACGCGAACCTCGACGAGCGCGGAAGGCTGCGTCCGGAGGGCGAGCTGCGTGCACGATTCGAGGGCCTCGGGGTCGACGGCACCCGCGAGGTGGGCGTCTACTGCGGGGGCGGTGTCGCCGCAGCGCACCAGGCGCTCGTGCTGCGCACGCTCGGCATCCAGGCCCCGGTCTTCATCGGCTCGTGGTCGGCATGGTCCTCCGACCCGTCCCGCGCCGTCGCGGTCGGGTCGGAGGCGGGCTGAGGCGGCAAGCGTCCAGCCGGTGACGACGACATCCACCCGCGCGACGCGGGCGGGCTCCTCGATCGCGGAGCCCGATCGTCGCCGGTGGGTCGCGCTCGCCGTGTGCGCGACCGCGAGCGGCGCGATGGTGCTCGACGTCTCGAAGGCGAACCTCGCGCTGCCGTCGATCGAGGACGCGATCGGCGCCGGACCGGTCGGACTCCAGCTCATCGCCGCGGGGTACATCCTCGCCTTCGCCGTCTCGCTCATCCCGTCCGGCTGGTTGGGCGACCGCGGCTACCGACGCCCTCTCCAACTCGGCGGCCTGGCGCTGTACGCGGTCTCGTCGGCGCTCGCGGCGCTCGCGCCGGGCATCGACGCACTGATCCTCTGGCGGATCGTGCAGGGGATCGCGGCCGGGATGGTCATGCCGCAGAACATGGGCATCGTCCAGAGCCTGTTCACGGGAGCCGACCGGGCGCGGGCGTTCGGCTACTACGGAGTCGCCGTGAGCGTCGCGATCGCCGCCGGCCCGCCGATCGGCGGGCTGCTCACGTCCCTCGGCGGACCTCAGGACGGCTGGCGCCTCGTCTTCGGGATGAACGTGCCCCTCGGCATCGCGCTCGTCCTCCTCGCCGCCTTCCTCGTGCCGCGGACGAGCGGTCCGGGCTCGGGGCGGCGCCTCGATCTGCTCGGCCTCCTGCTCCTCAGCGCGGCACTCGTGCTGGTGCTCGTGCCGATCGTCATGACGACCGGCAGGCCGGGGGACGATCCCTGGCGATGGCTCCTCCTCGCCGCGGCACTGCTGCCGGCGGGCGTGCTCTGGTGGTGGGAGCGCAGGCTCGCGCGGCAGCGGCGCGATCCGCTGCTCGACCCCCTGCTGCTGCGCGTGGCATCATTCCGCAGCGGCGCGTCGATCGCGTTCTTCTGGTTCGCCGGGACGCCCGGCGTGATCCTCGCCCTGACGCTCTTCCTGCAGCTGCGGCTCGGGCTGAGCCCTGCGATCGCGGGCCTGCTGACACTGCCGGCCGCGCTCGCGAGCGCCCTCACCTCATGGCTGTCGGCGCGGTACGTGCTCCGTCATGGTCGTGTCGTGACGGTCATCGGCGCGATCCTCGCGATCGTGGGGATGGTCCTGTCGCTCGCGTTCGCCGTGCTGCTCCCGGCCGACGCGGCGGCGTGGGCGATCGGCGCGAGCCAGGTCGTCTCGGGACTCGGCGGCGGGATGATCATCTCGCCGAACCACACCATGACGCTCGCGGAGGTGCCCGAGGACCGTGCGGGCGCGGCGAGCTCGATCAGTCAGCTCGCGCAGCGCCTCGGCAACTCGGTGGGCATCGCGGCCGCCTCGGCAGTGTTCTACGGCATCGTGTTCGGTGCGGTCGGAGGCCTGCACGGGGCTCCTGCCGGCGCATACGACGCAGCCCTCGCCTGGAGCACGCTGCTGTCCGCGGCCTTCGTCGCGGTCGTCATCGTGCTGGCGAGCGTGGATCGCGGCAGGCAGCTGCGCGTCGACCGCGCGATCGCCTCACGACGCGAGCATCAGGCCGCGGGGGACTCCGGCGCCGTCTGACCCGCGCCCTGGCCGCCACCGCTGCGGCGGCGCCGCCGCCGGCGCTTCGCCGGCGCGTCGGCACCCTCTGCTGACTCGTGGTGCTGGACGTGCGGCTCGGAGCGCGAGGTGCGACCCGAGACCCGGCCGTGCGACTGGTCGCGTCCGCCGTCTGCGCCGCCCTCGCGACGCTGGGCGTCCGGACGCTGACCGCGTTCTGCTCGGCCATCGGTCCGCTTGGCCCGATCGGGACGCGAGCCCTCGCGGACCGCGGGGGAGTGCGAGCCCGGCATCCGGCCCTTCGTGCCGGCGGGGATGTCGAGGTCCTCGTACAGGTGCGGGCTCGACGAGTAGGTCTCGACGGGGTCGGGCTGGCCGAACTCCAGGGCCCGGTTGATGAGGGCCCACTTGTGCAGGTCCTCCCAGTCGACGAACGTCACCGCGATGCCGGTCTTGCCGGCCCGGCCGGTGCGGCCCGCGCGGTGCAGATAGGTCTTCTCGTCGTCGGGGATCGTGTGGTTGATGACGTGCGTCACGTCGTCGACGTCGATGCCGCGCGCGGCGACGTCGGTCGCGATGAGGATGTCCTTCTTGCCCGCCTTGAAGCCGGCCATCGAGCGCTCGCGCGCCTCCTGGCTCATGTCGCCGTGCACGGCGCCCGCGTTGAAGCCGCGGTCGTTGAGCTCGTCCACCAGACGCTGCGCCGCGCGCTTCGTGCGCGTGAACACGACCGTCTTGCCGCGGCCCTCGGCCTGCAGGATGCGGGCGATGACCTCTTCCTTGTCGAGCGAGTGCGCCCGGTACACGAGATGACGGATGTTCGCCTGCGTCAGGCCCTCATCGGGGTCGGTCGCGCGGATGTGGATCGGGTTGGACATGAAGCGCCGGGCGAGGGCGACGATGGGGCCGGGCATAGTGGCCGAGAAGAGCTGAGTGTGGCGGACCGCCGGAACCTTCGAGAAGATCT
>DATMFB010000039.1:0-4279 GCA_035556395.1 Microbacteriaceae bacterium | reverse complement strand
CGAGTAGCTCGCCTCGTCGATCACGACGCCGGAGGTCTGGATCTTCGTCGCCGCCTGCTCCTGCGGCTTGCGGCCGAGGGCGAGCCGGATGCGGGCGTCGACCTCGGCAGGGCCGGCGTTGTGCAGGATGACGTCGTCGATCCCCCACTCGGCGGAGATCGCGGTGAGCCCGCCCTCGGTCAGGATCGCGATGAGGGGGACGTCGACCCCCGTGGTCGTGAGGATCTTGCACAGCGACTTCGCCGAGGCGAGCTGCTGGCGCGCGTCGACGAGGATGAGGTCGGCGGGGGGCGCGGACACGAGCGCGGCGGGCGTGGACAGGATCTGCTGCACGTTGTGCGCGAGCAGTCCGAGTGCGGGCAGCGCCTCTGCCTCCACCGCGGGGGTGAGGATCAAGAGCCGGGCCACAGCACCTCCAGAAAACTGCGCGTCAGTCTAGAGGACCGCCTGGCTCGGCCCGTGCTCGCTAGGATTTCGGCATGCTGGGGACCGCGACGTGGAGCATCGTGCCCGCCTGGATCCTCGCGATCGCCGGCGCCGTGCTCATCGCCGTCTCGGCGCTGCGGACCGAGTGGACGCTCTGGATCCCGCTGGTGTGCGGGCTCGGCGTCATCGTCGCGCTCGCGCTGCAGGTCGCGACGCGCAAGCCCGAGGGGTTCATCCTCCGCGCGAGCGTCGCCGTGTGCGGCGTCGTCGTCGTGTTCGCGATCGCCTCGCTCGTCCTGCTGCTCACCGTCGGCATCGGCTGAACGCGATCGTCCCGCTCCCGCTCGCGCCGCGAGCCGGACGCGGTAGGCTTGGTGCATGGTGTTCGCGCTGGAGCTGTTCTTCATCGGCCTCCTCGGCCTCGCGTCGCTCGCGATCGCGTTCACGGCGGTCGTCGTGATCGTCAACCTCTTCCGCGGCCAGCACTGACACCGCATTAGATCCCCTCCCGAGCCAAGGAGGCGCGCACAGTGTTCTCCCTCGACACGAGCATCCCGGCCGAGCTCGGTCCGCTGTCCTGGCTCGTCGGCGTGTGGGAGGGCTCGGGCGTCATCGACTACCGGGTCGACGGCGACGGCGAGCCGACGCATCGCTCGGCGGAGTTCGGTCAGCGGGTGTCGTTCTCCCATGACGGGCTGCCCTACCTCAACTACTCGTCCTCGACCTGGTTGCTGCGCGAAGACACGTCCGAGGACGAGCCGCCCGTCGCGCACGTCGCCGAGTCGGGGTACTGGCGGCTGCACCGCCCCGCGGTCGCGGGCGATCCCGGTCCGGGGATGCTCCCGGGCGAGGGCGCGCCGTCGTACACGACCGCGGACGAGGTCGAGACGCTGCGCAACGCCGCCGGCGGCTTCGACATCGAGGCCGCGATCATCCACCCGACCGGGGTGTCCGAGCTCTACCTCGGCCAGGTCAAGGGTCCGCGGATCGACCTGGCGACCGACGCGGTGCTGCGCACCGCCGGAGCGAAGCCGTACGCTGCCGCGACCCGGCTCTACGGACTCGTCGACGGCCACCTGCTGTGGGCGTGGGACATGGCGGCGCTCGGCCAGGACCGGCGCACGCACGCGTCGGCGCGACTCGCGAGGGTCGACTGATGTCCGCTGCGTCCGGTGCCTTGGGGAACCCGTTCGACCAGCAGCGCTCGCTCGCGGCGGGCGAAGCCATCGCCCTGCTAGCACGCGGTGTCGTCACGGTGACCGGTCCCGACCGGCTCAGCTGGCTCGACTCGATCACGTCGCAGCAGCTTGCGACGCTCGCGCCCGGCGACTCGGCGGAGACGCTGCTGCTGGACCCGAACGGGCGGATCGAGCACGCGATGCGCGTCGTCGACGACGGCGAGACGACCTGGCTCATCGTCGACGAGGGGGATGCGTCCGCGCTCGCGGCGTGGCTGGACCGGATGCGGTTCATGCTGCGCGTCGAGGTCGCGGATCGCACGGCCGACGTCGCCGTCGTCGGCTATCGTCCCGCGGGTGGAGCGGGGGCGGAGCCGCCCGCGGGTCCAGCGACCGCGGAGCGCTCCGCGGGTCGAGTAGGCGGAGAGCGCCGTATCGAGACCCCTACCATCACGTGGCACGACCCCTGGGGCGCGGACGTCCAACCCGGCGGCTGGCAGTACGCAACCGTCGCGGCACACCCGGCCGCCGATTGGTCGTGGGCCGAGGCCGTCGTCCCCCGCGAACGTCTCCCCGAGCTCGGCGCGACCGTTCCCGCCGCCGCTGCCGAGGCGCTGCGCATCGCCGCCTGGCGACCGGCGTTCTCCCGCGAGGTCGACGAGCGCTCGATCCCGCACGAGCTCGACTGGCTGCGCTCCGCCGTCCACCTCGACAAGGGCTGCTACCGCGGTCAGGAGACGGTCGCGAAGGTGCACAACCTCGGCCGTCCGCCGCGGCGGCTCGTCTTCCTCCACGTCGACGGCTCCGACCATGAGCTGCCCGAGCACGGCGACGACGTCGTGCTCGCCGGCACGGACGAGATCGTCGGACACGTGACCTCGGGTGCGAACCACTGGGAGCTTGGGCCGATCGCGCTCGCGGTCCTCAAGCGCTCGACCGACCCGGGCGCCGCGGTCGAGGTCCTCGCCCGTCGCGGCGCGGACGAAGCGGTGACCGCACGCCTCGCGGCCGCACAGGAGATCGTGGTGCCACCGGACGCGGGGGCGACGGCCAACGTGCCGCGCATCCCGAGGCTCGGCGCGGTCCGGCGTTGAGCGACCTCGGGCCGGGGACGACCGGGCCCCTGACCCCGGATCTGGAGGGGTTGCGCCGTCTCGAGCGGCGCGTCGCGCGGACGATGAACGTGCGGGCGATGAGCCGGCGGGTGTGGTTCTCGCTCCCGGCGATCGGCCAGATCGTCGCCGCGGTGCTCGCCTCCTACGCGATCGCGATGTTCGTGCTCGGTCATTCCGACCCGATCCTCGCGGTCACGGTGACGATCACGTCGCTCGGGTTCACGCGTGACGCGCGGCCGGTCCGGGTGCTGCGCAGCGTCGTCGGCATCCTCCTGGGCGTGATGATCGCGACGGCGATCATCATGCTCGTCGGTCAGGGCATCTGGCAGCTCGGCGTGCTGCTCGTCGTCGTCATGATCGTCGCGCGCATCGCGTCGACGGATACGACGTTCGCGGTTGTCGCCGCGACGCCGGCCGCGGTGACGCTCCTGATCCCGCTCACGGGCTCGCCGCCGTGGTTCCGTGCGATCGATGCCCTCGTCGGCGGTGTCGTCGCGCTCGTCATGACGGTCCTCATCCCGCGCGATCCGCGGCGAGCGAGCCTGCGCGACGGGCGCGCGCTCTACTCGGTGCTCTCGCAGGCCGTCGCGAGCGTCGCCGAGGGGCTGCGGCACGGCGACGTCGGCGCCGCCGAGCTCGGCGTGGGCCGGCTCGGTCGCACGCAGCCGCTGCTCGACGCCTGGTCGCAGTCGGTCGAGACGGCGCGCTCGGTCGCACGCCTCTCGCCGTTCCTGCGGCCGCGGCTGCCGGAGCTCGACCGCCAGGCGCGGGCGCTGCACGGCGCGGATCTCGCGGTGCGCCATCTGCGACTCGTCGCCCGGCGCTGCGAGCATCTGGTGCGCGGGGGCTTGCGCGACGTGGTGCTCGCGAGGCTCGTCGAGCAGGTGGGTCAGGCGATCGATCTGCTGGGTCAGGAGCTGGAGGATCTGCTCCTGACGGGGGCGGCGCGCAGCGTGCTGCTCGATCTCGCGAAGCAGCTCGATCCGCTCACGCTGGTGCCGGAGGGCGACGCGAGCCGTTCCGCGGTCGTCGTGCAGCTGCGGCCGCTCGTGGTCGATCTCCTCGTCGCGACGGGCATGTCGCTGCCCGAGGCGCAGGCGGCGCTGCGCGCGATCTGAGCGGCCGACGAGCCTTGACAGGGCTGGGCCGCGTGCCCATACTCGGAACGAGCACTGTTTAGTGTGATTAAACAGGGTGTGCAGCGGCACCGATCGCCTGATCCCGCTGTTCGCATCGAAACGGTACGAGGAGGTACTGGTGAAGGAGATCGACGTCCCGGTCCTGATCGTCGGCGGGAGCCTCGTCGGCCTGAGCGCGTCCGTCGCGCTCGCCGCACATGGCGTTCCCAATCTCGTCGTCGAGCGTCACCGCGGCACCGCCATCCACCCGCGCGCGGCGATGTTCCACCAGCGCACGACCGAGATCTTCCGCGAGCTCGGCGTCCTCGAGGAGGTCGAGCGAGCGGCAGAACGCGAGTTCCTCCAGAACGGCGCGATCATGGCGGTCGAGTCGCTCGGCGGCAAGGAGCTCGTCTACTTCCAGGAGAACGTCAACGAGGGC
>DATMFB010000038.1:0-4043 GCA_035556395.1 Microbacteriaceae bacterium | reverse complement strand
CTCGCGGCCGGGCATGCCCCGCGTTCGGTCCTCGTCCTGGAACGCGATGTCGACGAGGTCGTGGAGGTGCTCGAAGGACGCGACACGACCGTCTTCGTCGGCGCCACGGACGTGCTCGAGGGCATCACGGGCTTCGACGTGCACCGGGGCGTGCTCGCCGCGATGCACCGCCCGTCGCTCGCCGATCCGCTCGCGCTCCTGAAGGCCGCGCGGACCGTGCTCGTCCTCGAGGACATCGTCGAGCACACGAACGTCGGGGCCGCGTTCCGCTCCGCCGCCGCGCTCGGGGCCGACGCGGTGCTCGTGACGCCGCGCTGCGCCGACCCGCTCTATCGGCGCAGCGTCAAGGTGAGCATGGGCACCGTCTTCCAAGTGCCGTGGACCCGCATCCCCTGGCCGGACGGCTACGCGATGCTCCGCGAGGCCGGGTTCCACCTCGCCGCGCTCGCACTCGCCGAGGACTCGGTCGAGCTCGATGCCTTCGCGGCGCAGGCGCCGCCGCGGGTCGCTCTGCTGCTCGGCACCGAGGGCGACGGGCTCAGCGCCCGCGCGCTCGGCGCCGCCGACACGACCGTCCGGATCGAGATGGCGGGCGGCGTCGACTCGCTCAACGTCGCGGCCGCATCGGCGGTGGCGCTCCACGCGATCCGCAGGCGGCCTTCCTAGACTCGCCTGCATGCCGAGACACGGACGCGAGGTCTACGTCCGCCGCCGGATCGCCGTCGGCATCGTCGCCGTCCTCGGGCTCGGCGCGATCGGCGTCGGCGGCTACTCGGCCGTCGCGCTCGGCCTCCCGCTGCCGGAGACCGTGCCGGTCGCCGCGGCGCCCGCGCTGCCTGCCGGCCCCGAGGTCGCGCCGGCCCCGGCCGCCTACGGCAGCTCCGGGATCGGTGCGCTCGGCTGGGACGGGCCGCTCGTCGTCGCCGGCGATGCCGGACCGCGCCCCATCGCGTCGATCTCGAAGGTCGTCACCGCGCTCGTCGTCCTCGATCGGCTGCCGCTCGACGACGGCGATGGACCGCTGCGCGAGCTCACCGCGCAGGACGCCGAGTACTACTCCGACGCGCTCGCGGAGGGCGAGAGCCGCGTCTTCGCGGAGGAGGGGAGCGTCATCAGCGAACGCGATGCGCTCGAGGCGATGCTGGTCAGCTCCTCCGGCAATCACGCGCGGATGCTCGTCGACTGGGCGTTCGGCTCGCAGGACGCGTTCCCCGCGGCGGCGGCGGAATGGCTCGCCGCGAACGGGCTGACCGGCACGACGATCCTCGAGCCGACCGGCGTCGATCCGGGGAACACCAGCACGATCCCCGACCTCATCCGGATCGGCGAGCTCGCGCTCGCGAACCCCGTCACCGCGGGGATCGTCGCCCAGGGGAGCGCCCACCTCCCGGACGTCGGCGAGATCACGAGCTCGAACGCCCTGCTCGGCATCGACGGCATCGACGGCATCAAGACGGGCACGCTCGATGAGGCGGGTGCGTGCCTGCTGTTCTCCGCGGACGCGACCATCGGCGGCCAGACGGTCACGCTCGTCGGGGCCGTGCTCGGCGGCCCGGACCACGACACCGTCAACGACAGCGTCCGGACGCTCCTCGCGAGCGCCGTCGCGGGATTCCAGGAGCTCTCCGTCCCGGCCGGCACCGACTTCGGCGACTACACGACCCGCTGGGACGCGAGCGCCGACGCCGTGTCGGCTGAGGACGCGACGTTCCTCGTCTGGGGGCCGGAGCGCCTCGCCGTCGAGATCGACCTGGACCCGGTCGTCACCGGCGAGTCGGGGCTCAGGGTCGGCACCGCGACGCTGTCGTCGCCGCGCGAGACTCGGACCGTCCCGCTCGTGCTCGGCTCGTCCCTGCCCGACCCGGGCGCCGAGTGGCGCTGGGCGAACCCCGGGCGCTAGACCTGCCCGAGCTCCGGCCGCTTCGGCTGGACGCCGTCACCCGACGAGCGCCCCGTGAGACGCCGGCCGATCCACGGCACGAAGTAGTCCTTCGCCCACACGAGGTCCTCGGCGCGCGCCCGGCGCCACGACTTCGGCGGCAGGGGAGGGGGCTCGAGGGCCTCGAGCCCGTGCTCCACCCCGAGCGACCTGAGCACCATCCGGGCGATCGTGTGGTGTCCGAGCGCCGAGAAGTGCAGCCGGTCCTCCGCCCACATCTGGGGGAGCACGAGATCGCGCAGCGCCCACAGGTCCGCGACGACCGCGTCGTGCTTGAGCGCGAGGGCGTGGACGTTCTCGTTGAAGATCGCGACCTTGCCGCGGATCGTCCGCATCACCGGCGTCATCCCGATGTCCGGACCCGTGAAGACGACGACCGTCGCGCCGCCGGCCGAGAGCTCGCCGATCATCCGATCGAGCCGTCCCGCGACCTCGTCGGGGTCGGTGCCGGGCCGGAGGATGTCGTTCCCGCCCGCCGAGACGGTCACGAGATCGGGCCGCAGCGCGATCGCCGGGCCCGCCTGCTCGTCCCAGATGCCCTGGAGCAGCCGACCGCGGACCGCGAGGTTCGCGTACGAGAACTCCTCCGCCTGCGCGGCGAGCTCCTCGGCGACCCGATCGGCCCAGCCGCGGTGCCCGCCGGGGATGCCGGGCTCCGGATCCCCGATGCCCTCCGTGAAGGAGTCGCCGAGCGCGACATACCGTGTCCACGGGTGCATGTCTCCAGTATCGGAGACAATGCCTGCATGGGCCGACAGGACGGGCGCGATCGGCTGATCAGCGACGCGGGCGCGGATGATGCGGGCGCGACCATCCTGCACGCCGACCTCGACGCGTTCTTCGCCTCGGTCGAGCTGCTCGACCGGCCCGACCTGCGCGGCAAGCCCGTCATCGTCGGTCGCGACTCGCCCCGCTCGGTCGTCACGGCGGCGACGTACGAGGCCCGGCGCTACGGCGTCAACTCGGCGATGCCGATGGCCGTGGCGCTGCGCCGCTGTCCGCACGCCGTCGTCGTCGAGCCGCACCGCGACCGCTACGAGCACTGGTCCCGGGTGTTCTTCGACATCTGCCGCACGATCACGCCGCTCGTCGAGGAGGTCGGCATCGACGAGGGCTTCCTCGACGTCGCGGGCGCCGGGCGGGCGATCGGCTCCCCGCGCGAGGCGGCCGAGCTGCTCCGCACCCGCGTCCGCGAGCAGACCGGGCTCGTCGCCTCCGTCGGCGCGGCGGGCACGAAGTTCGTCGCGAAGCTCGCGTCCGGCCGGTCGAAGCCCGACGGCCTGCTCGTCATCCCGGTCGCCGAGACGGTCGCGTTCCTGCGCCCCCTGCCGGTCGACGCGCTCTGGGGCATCGGCGGCAAGCTGAAGGAGCGGCTCACGAGCCGGGGCATCGCGACGGTCGGCGAGCTCGCAGACACGCCCATGCCCGTGCTGCGCCGCGTCCTCGGCGACGCCGTCGCGCAGAAGATGCACGAGCTGTCGCACGGGATCGACCCACGCGTCGTCGTGACGGAACGCGATGACGTCACGATCGGTCGGGAGACGACGTTCGAGGAGGACGTCTCGGACGGCGAGCAGCTCCGCGGTGTGCTGCTGCGACTCTCCGACGACGTCGGCTCGCGACTGCGCCGGGCGGGCGCGCAGGCGAAGACCGTCTCGATCAAGGTGCGCTTCGGCGACTTCCGCACGATCACGCGCGCGCGGACCCTCGCGCAGCCCACCGACGTCGCGCACGCCATCCACGAGGCCGCCGTCGCCCTCCTCGACGCCGAGGGGCCGATCCCGCCCGTGCGTCTCATCGGGGTGCGCGCGGAGCTCGGCGCGGGGCAGTCCGGCCTGTGGGAGGACGACTCCTGGCGGGAGGCCGAGCAGGCGGTCGATCGCGCCCGCGAGCGCTTCGGCCGGGCCGCCGTGACGCCCGCACGGCTGCTGCCGGGGCACCGACCCGACTAGCGCGCGCGACCGCCCTCGGCGATCGCGCTGTGCCGCACCTGGATCGCGGCGGCGATCATCGCGAAGCCGTAGAGCAGGCCGAGCGCGCCCCACACCGGGTCGAGGATCTCGAAGTCGCGATCGATCGTGAAGCGCAGGACGAGCATGACGAC
>DATMFB010000037.1:0-14697 GCA_035556395.1 Microbacteriaceae bacterium | reverse complement strand
GATCCTGTTGCTCTTCGCGCTCATGTCGCCGATCATGCTGCTCGGCAACGTCCTGATGCACCGGGCCCGCGACCGGCGCACGCTTGCCAGATCGATCGGACGGTTCGAGGAGCGGCTCGCCGCGCTGAGCCGGGACGTCGAGGCGGCGTGCGCCCGCGAGCGCGAGACGCGCCTCACCGAGGCGCCCTCGGCGGACGAGGTGGTCCACGCGGTGACCTCGAGGGGCCCGCTGCTCTGGACGCGTCGCCCCGAGCACTGGAGCTTCCTCAACGTCCGTCTCGGCGTCGGGGCGATGCCGACCCGGTCGGGGTTCGACGTCCCGGGGCGCGGCGAGCTGATCCCGGAGCTCCAGGAGCGCGTCGATGCGCTCGTCGCGCGGCACCGGTTCGTGCCGGAGGTCCCCGTCGTGGACAACCTGCACGACGCGGGCGCGATCGGCATCGCGGGCCGCGGCGAGCTCGCCGTCCCGGTGGTCGCGGGGCTCGCGGCGCAACTGGTCGGCCTGCACTCGCCCGCGGAGCTCTGCGTCGCGGCGATCGTCACGCCGTGGTGGGCGGAAGCGCTCGAGTGGTTGAAGTGGGTCCCGCACTCCTCGTCCCCGCAGTCGCCGCTCGGCGGGCGGCCGCACCTCGCGGACACCCCGGCGAGCGCGTCCGCGCTGCTCGCCTCGATCGAGGACGTGGTCGCGGGGCGTCTCGCGCATCGGGAGCCGGAACGCCGGGGGGCGCTGCGGCGAGACGGCGCCGCGGCCATGCGCGGAGCCGATATCGGCGAGTCCCCGGATGAGGCGATCTCGTCGGGCACGAGATCGCCCATCCCGGCGGTCGTCCTCTTCGTATCGCAGGACGCCCCGGCCGATCGGGCGCGGCTGGTCCGGCTCAGCGAGATCGGACCGGATGCCGGGGTGTACCCGATCTGGGTCGGGGAGGACGTCGAGGGCCTCCCCGCCGCCTGCCGCACCGTGGTCGAGATCGCGACTCCGGGAGCGGGGGCGGTGTCGTTCGTGCGGCTCGGCGAGCGCGTCGAGCCCGTGCGACTCGAGCGCATCGATCGGGCGGCCGCGGCCGCGCTCGGCCGGTCGATGGCACCGGTGGCCGACGCGGGCGCCGTGGCCGAGGACGCGAGCGATCTGCCGCGCACGGTCGCCCAGTCGGAGCTGATGGGCCGCCGCATGCACGAGACGGCGGAGGCGGTCATCGATCGCTGGCGGGAGAACGACTCGATCGCGGATCGCAGTGGATCCGGACCGCGCGCGTCCCGTCGGCCGGGTCGGCTCCGAGCCCTCGTCGGGGTGGCCGGCGGCGAGGCGATGCATCTCGACCTGCGGGCGGAGGGTCCGCACGCCCTGGTCGGCGGCACGACGGGCGCGGGCAAGAGCGAGTTCCTCCAGGCCTGGGTGCTCGGCATGGCGGCCGAGTACGCGCCGGACCGGGTGACGTTCCTGTTCGTCGACTACAAGGGCGGCTCCGCCTTCGCCGACTGCGTGCGGCTGCCGCACTGCGTCGGCCTCGTGACCGATCTCAGGCCCGCGCTCGTCCGACGGGCGCTCACCAGCCTGCGGGCCGAGCTGCGCCATCGGGAGGAGCTGCTCGGCCGCCGGAAGGCGAAGGACCTGCTCGAGCTGGAGCGGCGCGGTGACGCCGAGGCGCCTCCCGCGCTCGTCCTGGTGATCGACGAGTTCGCGGCGCTCGCGAAGGAGGTGCCGGAGTTCGTCGACGGCGTCCTGGACATCGCGCAGCGGGGCCGCTCGCTCGGCCTGCATCTCATCATGGCGACGCAGCGGCCGGCCGGGGTGATCCGGGACAGCATCCGGGCGAACACGAATCTTCGGGTCGCGCTGCGGGTGGCGGACGAGGCGGACAGTCGGGACGTGGTGGGGGTCCCGGACGCCGCGCACTTCGACCCCGGCATCCCGGGGCGGGCGATGGCGAAGACGGGTCCGGGACGACTCCGGCGCTTCCAGGCGGCCTACGCGGGCGGGTGGACCCAGCCGGGAGCGCGGGGTGCCGACGTGGCGATCGCCGCGCTCCGGTTCGGTCAGCGGCTCGAATGGCATTCGCGGGCGGCGTCGCATCAGGAGAACCTGGGCGAGCTCGGACCGAACGACCAGCAGCGGCTCGTCGCATCGATCGCGCGCGCCGCCGAGTCGCTCGCCCTCCCGCTGCCGAGACGACCATGGCTCGACGAGCTGCCGCCCATCGTCGATCTCACCGACCTGCTCACCTCCGACGACGCCGTCATCCCGCTCGGGCTCGCCGATGAGCCGGGGCGCCAGCGGCGGTCGGTCGTCGCGTTCCGCCCGGACGGCGACGGGCACATCGCGTTCTTCGGGACCGGCGGGTCGGGGAAGTCGCTCGCGCTGCGGTCGCTCGCGCTCGCGACCGCCGTGACGTCGGACGGCGGCCCGGTGCACGTGTACGGCCTCGACTTCGCGGGCGGGGGCCTGCGGATGCTTCAGGGGCTGCCGCACGTCGGCGCGGTCATCCCGGCGGAGGACGGCGAGCGCCTCGAGCGCCTCCTGCACAGGATCCGATCCGAGCTCACGGACCGGGCGCGGCGGTACTCGGCGGCGTCGGCGGCGGACATCGTCGAATACCGTCGCCGTACCGGCCGGCCGGCCGAGCCCCGGATCCTGCTGCTCATCGACGGCTTTCCGGCGTTCCGTGACGACTGGGAGTCGGCGCTCGGGCGGGCTGCCTGCTACGACGTGATCAAGGACGTGTTCACCGGCGGGCGACAGCTCGGCATCCATATCGCGCTCACGGCCGATCGCCCCGGGTCCGTGCCGGGCAGCGCGTCGGCGAACGTGCAGTGCCGTGTGGTGCTGCGGCTCGCGGACGAGTCGGGCTACGGCCTCGCGGGCGCACCGAAGGACCTCATCGGCGACGAGTCGCCGCCGGGACGGGGGATCGTCGGCGGACTCGAGGTGCAGCTCGGGGTCCTCGGCGCGCACGGGACGCGCTCGACGGCCTCCGATCAGGCGGAGCGGCTCGAGGCCCTCGTGCGGATGCGCGGCGCGGAGATGCCGGTCGCGCCGGCGATCGAATCGCTGCCGGAGCTGGTGCGGCCCGAGGCCGTGCCCGCGCGGGTCGGGGACTGCGCGGTGCTCGGCATCGGCGACGCGACGCTGGGTCCGATCGGGTTCGAACCGGCGGGCCTGCTGCTGCTCGCCGGGCCGCCGGGCAGCGGCCGCTCGAACGCGCTCGCCTGGCTCGTGGAGTCGGTGCGCCGCCTGGGGGACGGGCGGAGCTTCGCGTATCTCGGCAACGACCGCTCGGCCTTGTCGACGAGCCCGATCCTGCAGCATTCGGCGCGCCGGATCGAGGAGGTGGTGGCGCTCGCGAGGCGGCTCGCCGAGCGGCTCGCTGACGAGTCCGCCGAGCGCGTCGTCATCATCGTCGAGGGGATCGCCGAGTTCGTGCAGACCCCGGCGGAGCAACCGCTCGTCGAGCTCGCGAGGCAGGCGAGGCGCGGCGGACACCTCCTGATCGCCGAGAACGAGACGGCGGGCTGGGCGGGCTCGTGGCCGGTGCTCGCGGAGATCAAGAACGCGCGACGCGGCCTGGTGCTGCAGCCGGGGCCGTCGGACGGTGAACTCCTGCTGCGGACGACGTTTCCGAGAACGGCACGGCCGGCGTTCCCACCCGGACGAGGCATGTGGGTGGAGCGGGGCATCGCCATGCGAGTGCAACTTCCTCACATCCCCGAGTCGACCGGGATCTATCCACATATCGGGGAGGACGCCGCCCCTCGGCGCGCAGGATCGCGTTAGCGTCCGTTCGCGGCGACCGAGCTCGGATACGCCGACCACCATCCTGGAGACCGAAACGAGCGACCATGGCGAACCTCAACGTCACCTACGACCAGATGCAGACCACCTCAACGCAGCTGCGCAGCGGCCAGGCCGATCTCGAGGCGAAGCTCGGCGAACTGCGCGGCCTCGTCGCGCAGCTCGTCCTCGACGGCTTCACGACGAGCGCGGCGTCGGGCGCGTTCGACGCCTCCTACGAGCAGTTCACCGCCGGCGCGAAGACCGCCGTCGGCGGACTCGAGGGCATGGCGCAGTTCCTGTCGAACGCCGCGGCCGCGCTGCAGAGTACCGACGAGCAGCTCGCCGGCCGGCTCGGCAGCTGAGCCCGCACCGTCGTCTCGGATCACCGGACAGGTACGGCATGAGGCATCTGCGACTCGACTCCCGTGCGCTCGACGCGGCCGCCGTCCGCGTCGAGCAGGTCCACGCGGACTTCGCGCAGGTCCAGCTGCTCGCGCACGACACCGCGGAGCTGACCGGGCACGCGGGGCTCGTCGAGCGGGTCCACGAGTTCGCCGACGCCTGGACCCGCTCGCGGGCGACGCTCCTGGCGCGTCTCGAACGCCTCGCCGGTGCGCTTCGCACGATCGACGAGACGTTCACACGATTGGAGCTGGGGCTGCGCGACGAGGCCGTGCGCGAGCGGGCAGCCACGGCCGGTGGCCGATGAGTGCCCCGCCGGGAGACCCGGTGGCGCTCCTGGAGCGGGCCCACGAGCACCTGCGCGCGGCCGCGCGCATCGAGGCGGCGACCGACGACCTGCGCTCCCTCACGGCGTCCGGCAGCTCGCTCGCGGTCGGAGAGGCGCTGGAGCAGACGGCGTTGACCGTGCGACTGCTCGAGGAGGCGCACGAGCGCTACCGCGGCACCGCGCTCGCGCTCCGCGAATACGCGCTCGCGCTTCGCGACCTGCAGGATCGGGCCGATCAGGCGCCGCAGCACGTCCTCGAGGACCTGGATGCCGCCGCGCGGCGAGCGATCTCGGCGATCGACACCACGGTCACCCAGTCGGACCATGGCGGCTGGCATCAGCGGGATCTGCTCGGCAGCGCGCTCGGGGTCGCGGGCGGGCTCCTGCTTCGCGGCGCGTCCACGAGACGCCGCAGCGCACACGCCGAGCCACCGGTGCTGGCCGAGGCTCGACGGCTCCGGGCCGACAGCCTCGACGGGCGCCCCTACGACGAACGGGACGATCGCCACCGCGAGCTCCTGGCTCGACTCCTGCGGACGGGCTCCGGCATCAGCGAGCCGACCCGGACGGCACTCGAAGCGGTCACCGAGACCCTGCGCCGGTATCCGGATGCGCAGCTCATCAGCTTCTGGCTCGACGGCGACGAGCCGCGCGTCGCGATCGGATTCGGCGACCTCGAGCACGCGGACTCCGTCACCTACGTCGTCCACGGGATCAACACCGACTCCGCTCAGACGACGAGTCACAGCACGGCCGCATACAACCTCTATGCGGACGCCTCCCGCCGGTCCTCCCGGGACGAGGCGTTCATCGCGTGGCTCAACTACGACTCCGGCGACATCTGGTCCGAGCCGGCGATCGCGCTGGCGGATCGCGGCGCGGAGACGCTCCTGGCCGACGTCGGCGAGCTGCGCCGACGCAATCCCACCGCGACCGTCAGCGGCGTCTTCCATTCCTACGGATCCACGACCTTCGGCCAGTCGATCATCGTGGACCCCACGGCATTCGACGAGGCGTACCTGATCGGCTCGCCGGGAGTCAGTCACGCGGCTGCCCGCGCGCTCGAAACGGCGATCGCGGGCGGACGGCTCGAGGTCCACGCGACTCAGGCGCGGAGCGACTCGATCGCGACGCTCGGCCACTCGACGAGCTGGGAGCACCCAGAGCGGCCGCTCGACCTGCCCGGGGTGTCGGTGTTCAGCTCCGAGGGCGCCGACGCGACGACGCACCGCGTCGTCAACGCACGCGGCATCCTGAGCGCCTACGACCCCGGATCCGGAGGCGTCGATGCGCATGACCTCGATCGGCCGGAGGGCGGCGGGGCCGACTTCTTCGGCTATCTGACGCGCGACTCCGTGGCCTACCGATACGTGCTCGACTCGCTGACGGAAGGCGGATGATGTGGCTCGGAATGCGCGACGGAGCGCCTTGCTCGGTCTCGCGGCACTCGTGGTGCTCGCGGGCTGCGCCCCCGGGGGAGCGGGACCGATGAACGGTCCGGAGCTGCTGCTGCAGGCGAAGGCGCACAACCTCCGGTTCAAGGCGGCGGTGGCGGTCGTGCAGACGCACCTGTATAGCGGGGCCTGGAGCAGCGGCGGCGACTACGGCGCGGTTCCCGGGGACTGGCTCGATTGCGGTGAGGGCGAGTACCAGTTCGCCCTCAGCCGGATGGGGCCGATCGGCGTCGTCCCGCCGATCGAACCCGCGGTGCTCGCGGATCGATTGCGGATCGACGGCTGGCGCGAGATCTCCATACGCGAGTTTCCCGGCATCTCCGACGACGTCGTCGTGACCGCGCAGAAGCCATCGGCCGCCGTGATCCGACTCATCGTCACCTTCTACGAGCATCCGCAAGGCGTGTCGGTGGCGGCGGACAGCACCTGCGCTCCAGGCGACGCGTGGGAGATCCTCCAGCTGATGGAGGGTGCGTCGGGCGAGCTGCCCGCCTATCCACAGACCGAAGCTCCCGGGGATGTCCCGCTCTTCGAGTCGGGCGGCTGAGTCGGCCCCGATACCCTGGTCGGGTGACTCCGGCGCCGAACGGCATCCTCCTCGCCGACAAGCCGCAGGGGCTCACGAGCCACGACGTCGTCGCGCGGACCCGGCGCGCGCTCGGGACGAAGAAGGTCGGTCATGCCGGCACGCTCGACCCCATGGCGACCGGACTGCTCGTCCTCGGCGCGGGGCCGTCGACCCGGCTGCTGACGCACCTCGTCGGGCTCGACAAGGAGTACTTCGCGACGATCCGGCTCGGGCAGGCGACGACGACGGACGACGCGGACGGGGAGATCGTGTCGGAGCACGCCGTGGGCGGCGTGACCGAGCAGGCCGTCCTCGCCGGCATCTCGGTGCTCACGGGCGAGATCATGCAGCGGCCGAGCTCGGTGAGCGCGATCAAGGTCGACGGCAGACGCGCATACGACCGCGTGCGTGCGGGGGAGGAGGTCGAGCTCGCGGCGCGGAAGGTGACGGTGTCGGCGTTCGAGCTCCTGAACGGACCGGGCCTCGATGCGTCGCTGCGCGACCGCTCGGTGCCCGCGGTCCTCGACCTCGACGTGCGGGTCGAGTGCTCCTCCGGGACGTACATCCGTGCCCTTGCGCGCGACCTCGGCGAGCGCTTGCGCGTCGGCGGCCACCTCACGGCGTTGCGGCGCACGCGGGTCGGGCCGTTCTCCGTCGACGATGCGCTCGCGGTGCCCGCGTTCGGCGACCCGTACTCGGGAGACCTGCTCGATCCTGGCGTCGTCGCCGGCCGGCTCTTCCCCGTCCTTCCGCTCGACGCCGAGCAGGCGGCGGATCTCGCGAACGGCAAGCGCGTCGAGGTCGAGCACGCCGACGCCGACACGGCCGCCGCCATCGCGCCGGATGGCAGACTGGTCGGGCTCGTCAGCATAGAGAACGGCAGGACCAGGGTGATCACGAACTTCCCGGTTGACGCATGATCGACTGGTTCACCTGGGTGCAGGTGGGAGTCGGGCTCGTGGTCGGGCTCCTCGCCATCGGCTTCGCGCTCGCGAGGAAGCAGCCGAACGACCTGACCGTGCTCGGGCTCGTGCTCGTCGAGGTGCTGCTCGTCGTGCAGGTCGTCCTCGCCATCGTCACGCCGCTGAACGGCAACGCCATGATCGGCAACGGCCTCGAGTACTGGATGTACCTCGTGACGGCGCTGCTCATCCCGCCCGCGGCGATCATCTGGGCGCTCATCGAGAAGACGCGCTGGTCGAATCTCATCATCGCGGTCGCCGCGCTCGGGGTCGCCGTCATGGTGTTCCGCATGCACACGATCTGGTTCACCCTCGCGCCTGGCTACGCTTGAGTCCGATGTCCACGACTCCTGAAGCACCAGCAGCGCCCGCGCGCCATCGCATGTCCGGCCTCGGCCGGGTCCTCGTCGTCGTCTACGGCATCCTCGCGCTCGCCGCGGTCGGACGATCGACGTTCCAGATCATCACGCGATTCGACGAGTCGCCGATCGCGTACACGCTCTCCGCAGTCGCCGCGGTCGTCTACGTCCTCGCGACGATCGCCCTCGCCGCGCGGTGGGACGTCGTCGCCCTGATCACCATCACGTTCGAGCTCGTCGGCGTGCTCGTCGTCGGCACGATCAGCCTCGTGGCGCCCGCCCTGCTCGGCCTCTCCGACGCCAGCCCGTTCGGCGGGCAGGCGACCGTGTGGAGCGTGTACGGGGCCGGGTATCTCTTCATCCCGCTCGTGCTGCCGGTGCTCGGTCTGCTCTGGCTGCGGAAGACGGCCAGGGCGTCGAGGTGAGGATCGAGCGCGAGCCGTTCGGGTCGCGGCTCACCACGGCGAGCGTCATCACGATCGGCAAGTTCGACGGCGTCCACCTCGGCCACCGCGCCGTGCTCGGTCACACGGTCGACCGCGCGCGGGAGCTCGGCGTCGACGCGGTCGCGATCACGTTCGACCGCAATCCCCTCGCGCTCCTGCACCCGGAGTCGAGTCCGCCGGCGGTCGTCAGCCTCGACCGGCGACTCGAGCTCATCGAGCAGACGGGGATCGACCTCGTCGCCGTCCTCGACTTCGACGCGACGCGAGCGGCGCAGTCGGCCGAGGACTTCGTCGAGGAGCTGCTGGTCGCCCGGCTCGGCGCCCGAGTGGTGCTCGTCGGCGCCGACTTCCGCTTCGGCGCGAGAGGGCAGGGCGACGTCTGGGAGCTGCGCCGGATGGGCCAGGAGCACGGCTTCTCCGTCGAGCTGCTACCGGCGGTCGGCGGTGCGGGCGTCGACCGCATCTCGACGTCCGGCATCCGCGATCTCATCGCCGAGGGCCGGGTCTCGGAGGCCGCGGCGCGCCTCGGCTCGCTCCCCGCGGTCACGGGCGAGGTCGTCCGCGGCAACCAGCGCGGGCGCGACCTCGGCTTCCCCACCGCGAACCTCGCCCAGGACGCGGTCGGAGCGATGCCGGCCGACGGCGTCTATGCCGGCTGGCTGACCGTCGAAGGCGGCGAGCGCCTGCCGGCCGCGATCTCGGTGAGCGACAACCCGACGTTCTCGACCCGCGATCGACGCGCCGTCGAGGCGTACGCCCTCGACCGCACCGATCTCGACCTGTACGGCAAGGTCGCGACGGTCGAGTTCGTCGAGCGGGTCCGCGGCATCGCGAAGTTCGACTCCGCCGAGGCGCTCGTCGAGCGGATGGCGGTCGACGTCGCCGAGACGCGCGCGATCCTCGGCGTCTAGAGGCGCGCGATCAGCTCGCGATAGAACGCGACGCCGGCGAGCCACGAGGACACCCGGATGCGCTCGCCGATCGCGTGCAGCGCGCCCCGCTCGCCCGGCGTCAGGTGGAACGGCGTGAACCGGTACACGGCGGGCGTCAGGCCGGTGAAGGAACGCGAGTCGGTCGCGCCGTTCTGCGTGTACGGGACGGGGGTGGTGCCGGGTGCGAGGTCGGCGAGCACGCCGGTCAGCAGCTCCCAGCCGAGCCCTTCGGTCGGCGAGATGGGCGACGGGTCCCAGCCGCTCGTCGCCTCGACGACGACGAGCGGGTCGCGGACGGTCGCGCGGATCCGCTCGACGACGGATTGGACCGTCTCGCCCGGCAGGATCCGCGCGTTGACCGTCGCCTCGGCGCGCTCGGGGATCGCGTTCTGCGCATGGCCGCCGGAGACGAGCGTCGCGACCCGCGTGGTGCGCACCATCGCGGCGGTCTCAGGCCCGCCGCGCGCGAGCGCGCGGCGCAGCAGCGGCGCGGTCCACGCGATGTTCCGGTAGAGGAAGCGGTGGATCCCCTTCGCCGCGGTGCCGGCCGCCGCGAACATCTTCCGCGTCGCGTCCGTCATCCGGGCGGGGGACGGCTCGGCGTCAATGCGCGTGATAGCGCGCGCGAGCCGGCCGATCGCGGAGATCGCCGGGGGCGTCGACGAGTGGCCGCCGATCTCGGCGACCGCGAGCCGGATGTTCGCCGCGCCCTTCTCCGACAGGCCGATGACGGCGAGCGGGCCGACCGTCCCCGGCAGCACATCCTCGACGATCGCGCCGCCCTCGTCGAGGACGAAGGCGGGCTCGACGCCGCGCGCGGCGAGCAGCTCGGCGACCGCGCGCGCGCCCGTGCCGTGCGTCTCCTCGTCGTGGCCGAAGACGAGGAGCACGTCGCGCCGGGGCGTGAGCCCGGTCGCGAGGAGCCGCTCGACCGCCTCGAGGATCCCGGCGAGCGAGCCCTTGTCATCGATCGTGCCGCGGCCGTGGATCGCCTCGCCGACCTGTTCGGCGCCGAAGGGGGCGTGCTCCCAGGCCTCGACATCCCCGGGGTCGACGACGTCCTGGTGCGCCATCAGGATCGCCGGCGCGGCCGCGGCATCCGCCCCCGGCCAGCGGTAGAGGAGCGTGTGCTGCGCGACCACCTCGCGTTCGAGGTGCGCGTGGGCGAGGGGATACTGCTCGGCGAGGACCTCGCGGAATCGCGAGAACGCCGTCCAGTCGGTCTCGTCCGGGTCCGCCTTCGACACGGTCGGCACCCGGATCAGCGCCCTGAACCGTTCGATCGCGACCTCGTCCGTCACGCCTCGACCCTAGCCTTCTCCATCGACTGTGCACTTCTCGGCTCGATTCGGCGTCGATCGCCGAATAAGTGCACAGTCGGTGATTTCGGCGGGGGAGGGGAATGAGGGTAGAATGGCCGCAGCGTCTCAAGCGCGATCACCGGCGGAGTTCCGCGCCGGGTCTGGTCCGCAGAGGCGCATCCGGGGGCAGCCTAGGGCCTTCCCAACGGCGTAGCCCGGATCAGCCTGTCAGTTCGAGCGACACAGTCCGTCGCAAGGGAGACACGTAAGTGGCATCGTCCAGCACCACCGCGAAGCAGTCGCGGGGCCCTCAGCAGCGCCGTCGCGCGCGCACCGGCGACGACGCGGGCGTCATCCCGGTCCTCGCCCGCACCGCGCGCGAGGTCGAGTCCGCCGTCCAGAAGGGACCGCTCAAGCCTGCGAACCGCGCCCGCTTCCAGGTCGCCGCCCTGCTGCTGCGCGAGGAGCGCGCGCGGGTCAAGGCCGACAAGGAGCTCACGGAGGCCGAGCGGCAGAACGAGCAGAAGCGACTCGACGGTCTCGCCGGCATCCTCGCGAAGACCGCCGCGAGGGACACGACCCTCATCGGCCTGCTCGCCGACGACGCGCCGGTGACACCGGCCGCGAAGGCGCTGCGGCGCGACATGCTCATGGCCGCCGGCGTCGAGCTCGCGCCCGAGGAGCTGCTCATCGTCGAGGAGCCGAAGCCGGTCGACAAGCAGGTCGAGCGCCAGGTCCTGCCGTCCTCCGTCCGCCAGATGCAGATGGCCAACCCGTTCCTCGCCCCCGACTTCTCTGCGTTCGAGGGGAATCGGCACGCGCCGGGCCGCCTCTCGAACTGGGAGCTCATCGATCCGCTCTTCCGCGCCTTCGAGGCCGGCGGCGTCGCGGCGACGATGGACCTGCCCGAGGCGGGCTCGCTGAGCGCGCCGGGCGACCTCGAGCTCATGCCGCACCAGGCCGAGTTCATCGAGGAGGTCCGCCAGGGCCACCGCACGTTCCTGCTCGCCGACGAGCCGGGCCTCGGCAAGACGGCGCAGGCCCTGCTCGGCGCCCAGGCGGCCAAGGCGTTCCCGCTGCTCGCGGTCGTGCCGAACGTCGTCAAGACGAATTGGGCCCGCGAGGTCCAGCGCTGGCTGCCCGGTCGCAGCGTCACCGTCGTCCAGGGGGACGGCGACGACGTCGACGCGTTCGCCGATGTCATCGTCGTCAACTACGAGATCCTCGACCGCCACGTCGGCTGGCTCGGCCGATTCGGCTTCAAGGGCATGGTCGTCGATGAGGCGCACTTCATCAAGAACCTCAAGTCCGAGCGCTCGAAGCACGTCATCGCGCTCTCCCGCTCGATCCGCACCGCGTACCCGAAGGCGCTCTTCGTCGCGCTCACCGGCACGCCGCTCATCAACACGATCGAGGACTTTCGCGCGATCTGGCAGTACCTCGGCTGGATCACCGACCCGGACAAGTCCGGAGCGCAGAAGCCGACCGCGACGCTCATGGCGCGGCTGGAGGAGACGGGACTCGTCCCGGGCGACCCCGGATTCTTCCCCGCGGCCCGTAAGGCCGTCATCGACATGGGCATCGTCCGTCGCCGCAAGGTCGACGTCGCCGCCGACATCCCCGCCCGGCGCATCGCCGACATCCCCGTCGAGCTCGACGACGACTTCGGCCGGTCGATCCGCGCCGCCGAGGCCGCCCTCACGGCGCGGCTGCTCGATCGCTTCCGCCGGCTCAAGGACATCCGACCCGAGGCGGCCGACGAGGACCTCATCCGCGTCGTCGCGCACGCCGAGCTCGAGGAGTCGAAGAGCACGGGGGACGGCGAGAACGTCTTCACGATGGTCCGGCGCATCGGTCAGGGCAAGGCGTCGCTCGCGGCCGACTACACGGCGAACCTCGCCCGCTCGGTCGGGAAGGTCGTGTTCTTCGCGAAGCACATCGACGTCATGGACACCGCGGAGGACCACCTCGCGGCGCTCGGCGTCAAGACCGTCTCGATCCGCGGCGACCAGACCCCGAAGGTGCGTCAGGCGGCGATCGACGCGTTCACGAACGACCCTTCCGTCCAGGTCGTCGTGTGCTCCCTGCTCGCGGCGGGCGTCGGTCTCAACCTGCAGGCGGCGTCGAACGTCGTGCTCGCCGAGCTGTCGTGGACGAGCGCCGAGCAGACCCAGGCGATCGACCGCGTGCACCGCATCGGTCAGGAGATGCCGGTGACCGCGTGGCGGATCATCGCCGCGCACACGATCGACGCGCGCATCGCCGACCTGATCGGATCGAAGGCGGGGCTCGCGGCGCGGGCGCTCGATGGATCCGACGAGGACGTCGCCGCCGAGGCGAGCGTCCAGATCCAGGCGATCATGGGCCTGCTGCGCGACGCACTGGCGGTGCTGTAGCCGTCTAGTAGTCTCGGCTGGTGGCTTTGGAGGGGACGCCGCGAGTCGGCGAGGGGGCGATCCCGGATCCGCGGAGGATGTCGGCCGCGGCCGCTCGCGCGCTCGACGACGCGATCGGTCCGACCGCGTGGGACACGCCCCCGCCCGGCGTCGAGGCGATCCGCTACCGGGTGCCGAGCGGTGAGCTGGCCGGTCTCGCGGCGGGCGATCCGTCGCATCCGCGCATCGTCCTCGTGCCGGGGGCGACGGGATCCAAGGAGGACTTCATCCTCATGATCCCGCTGCTCGCTCGAGCCGGGTTCCGCGTCGAGGCGATCGACCTCGCGGGCCAGTACGAGTCGGCGGAGGCCGGGCCGGAGCGACTCGATCCGCCTCGCGCGCGCTACGACCTCGAGCTCTTCGTCGACGACGTCGTCGCGGTGCTCCAGGCCGGCCGCACCCCGGCGCACCTGCTCGGCTACTCCTTCGCCGGCATCGTCGCGCAGGTCGTCGCCGTTCGCGCACCCGAGCTTGTCGCCTCGCTGACGCTGCTCACCGTCCCGCCGGTCTCGGGCCACGTCTTCCGCAAGGCGACCGGCTATCGGGGCGGGCTCATGGTCGCCTCGTTCGTCGTCGGCGCCCGCGGGGCCGCCGGGATCCTCGCCTGGGGGATCCGAACGAACAAGAACCGCGTCGACGAGCAGCGCTACGGATTCGTGATGGAGCGGCTCGAGGTGACCCGGTACTCGAGCGTCATCGACATGTTCCGCCTCATGTCGCGCGCTCCCGACCTCGCCGATCGGGTGCGCGCGCTCCCGATTCCGAAGCTCGTCGCATTCGGAGCCCACGACCTGTGGTCGAGTCGGGCGCACCGGAGGTTCGTCGACCGGATCGGCGCGGAGGCGGCCGAGTACGCGACGGGCCACAGCCCCTGCGAGACCGCGCCGCACCAGCTCGTCCGCGACATGGTGCGGATGATCGGGCCGAACCCGGCCTAGCAGCGCTCAGCGGGTCGTCTCGGTCGCGGTGCGAGGCTCGCCGCCCCGCGCACTCCGCCGGGTCCACGCGCGCCGGCGCGCGAGCAGCGACTGCTCGCGGTGGTTGACGACGAACGTGTAGATGCCCATCCGGTAGGTGCGCATCATGCGCGACCAGGAGGTGAGCGGCCGCGCGGAGACGCCGACGACGAGCGAACGGTCGAAGCGCACGCCCATGCCCGGCAGGAGGTTCATCGCGATGTCGAAGTCGTCGTGGACCTCGCGATCGTCGCGGTGGACCCGGCCTCGGATCGCCCGCCAGGCGTCGGCGCGGATCGCGAAGTTCGATCCGAAGACGACCTGGTGGCCGAAGACCCAGGCGATCGGTCCGTAGTAGATCGGCATCTGCAGGCGCTCGCCGTACCAGCGCTGCAGTCGCGTCGCGCCGTAGTACTCGCCGGGGCCGCTCAGGACGTCGAGCTCGGGATCCTCGAAGGCCACGGCGATGCGCGCGATCCAGTCCTTCGGCGGGATGGAGTCGGCGTCGAGTCGGCCGATGACGTCGCCCTTGGCGGCGTCCAGCCCCGCCGAGGTGGCCTGCGGGATGCCGCGCTTCGGCTCGGTGACGACCCGCGCCCCGTGGGCGAGCGCGACGTCGACGGTCGCGTCGGATGAGCCGTTGTCGACGACGACGACCTCGTCGGCGAGTCGGGTCTGCCCGTCGAGCGCCGTCAGGCACTGCTCGAGCATGACGGCGTCGTTGTACGAGGGGATGACGACGGAGACGCGAGGGGTCATCGGCCGTGCGCCCTACCGCGTCG
>DATMFB010000036.1:0-2252 GCA_035556395.1 Microbacteriaceae bacterium | reverse complement strand
GCTCACGGAATGGGTCGAAGACAACAGCCATCGTTGAGCTCCCTGTGAATCTGGTTCAAGACTTGAGTCCCGTTGACTCAAGTGCATCCAGATTAGCACTCGAGCCGTGTGAGTGCTAAGCGTTCGCAGTGGGCGAACGCGACGGCCGCCCGATGCCACGCGGGCTGCGCCTGGCGGTGCCTTGTGCGCAATGGCGCGACCCGCATTGCGCACAACGCACCGCCAGCCGGGGTCGGCGCTCCGGGGCCTCGGCACGGATCCGCCGGCGTGTGGACGGATCGGACGCTTCCGGGCATGTCCGTTGTGAGAGAGCCTGATCTGGGAGAACGCGATGGACGAGTTCGATGAGCGACTGCGGTCCGCGGCGCCGACGGTCGCGGACGACGCGGAGGTGCGCAGGGTCCTGAATCAGGCGACGGCTCGTCTCCGGCGCTGGCAGCTGCCAGTCGCGCTCGGCCTCGCCGCCGGCCTGCTCGCGCTCGGCGGCGTAGCTGCGGCCGCAGCCGCCGTGTTCGGTCCGTGGAGCCTCCAGAATCCGACCGTGAGCTTCTCCCGCGATTGGACTGATCTCGACGGCAACTACCTCGGAACGTGCGAGACGCGGCTTCGTCTGGGACGGCTGCCCGCGGAGGTCCGTCCTGTCGTCGAGGAGTACCTGGCCACGCACGACATCGACAGTCTGGAACCGAGCTGGGGCACAGTTGCGGGCCTGCTCGTTGCGACGGGTCGACCCGAGCGATTCCCCGAGCTGCGAGTGGGAGGCGATGTCACGGACTACAGGATCACTATCGATGGCGAGTTGTGGGACGCAGAGGAGTGGAGTGATGCACGGATCCTGCAGGCGGGCCTCGAACGGACGGTGACCCTCGCGATCAATCGGGAACTGGTCAGGAGGATGTCGGAGCTTGGGAACATTGGCATCACCGGGACTAGCGAAAGCCAGTGCTCGACGGACCCCGACTGGATGGTCGAGCAGAGGGGGACCTGGCCGAATGAGCCGTCAGCGTGATTCGCATCTCCACGCGGTGCTCGTCGACGCGGCACCGGCGCTCCTCGCGTTCTTCCTTCGCCGCGTCGAGCCGAGCGAAGATGCCGCGGATCTGGTGAGCGAGACGTTCGCGACTGTGTGGAAGGCGCGGGGGCAGATGCCGTCCGACCCGGAGGCGGCGCGCATGTGGTGCTTCGGCGTCGCGCGGAATGTGCTGCTGCATCACGCGCGAAGCCGTCGGCGCCGGGATGCGCTCGTCGACCGGCTGCGCGGCGCGATCGTGTTCGCACCCCCGCCACCGTTGACCGACGACGCCCTCGCGGTCCGCCACGCCGTCCGAACGCTGCCGCCGGAGCTCGCGGAGCTGATCCGGCTCGTGCATTGGGACGGGTTCACAGTCGCGGAGGCCGCGGAGCTGCTCGACATCCCGGCGTCGACCGCGCGCTCGCAGCACGCGCGCGCGAAGCATCTCCTCCGCGAGGCGCTCGCGGACTTTGCGCGCTGAGGCGCGGTGCCGGGCGTCCCGTGTAGACGCAAGAGGCTGTAAGGGCCGCGCGGAGTGGGCTCTTCGCGTCCACATCGGGCGAGACGGGCGGGGCTGGGAGACGCAGGGGCAGGCTGAAGTGCCGCGCTGGGCCGCGCCGGGTGCGACTGGCGGTGCCCGGTGCGCAATGCGGGCCGCTCCATTGCGCACCAGGCACCGCCAGTCGGGGTAAGTCCCCGCTCGAGCCCGACGCGCATCGGGGAAGTGGGCGCGAATGGTCGTTGTGATGGGCACAGGGCACGCGTTGCGCCTACATCAGCCTGGCGCGGCCGGTGGGGCGATGCGCAGAGGCGAGTCGGGCGACCCGCAGAACGCCGGAGTCAGGCCCCTGGGAAGACGTCGCGGCGGATGCGCCGCACCCCCGCGCGCCGCAGCTGCGCGCTCAGCGCGCCCACCATCGCGGGCGGGCCCGAGACGTAGGCGACGCGGCCCGGCAGGTCGGGCACCGTCGACATCAGGTCCTCGCCGTCGAACCGGCCTGGCCCGAGCCACACCCAGCCCGCCGGCATCGGCTCGGGGGCGACGGGGCACGACAGCACGACGCGCGCGCCCGTCGCCTCGAGTTCCGCGAGGAACGCCGGCACCTCCGCGCGCGTGCGGTACACGAGCACGTAGTCGTGTCGCGGGTCGGCGTCGCGCAGCATCGAAAGGAACGGCGTGACCCCGATCCCGCCTGCGACGAGCAGCGCGCCGGTCCCGATGCGCGGCGCCGTGAAGTCG
>DATMFB010000035.1:0-7854 GCA_035556395.1 Microbacteriaceae bacterium | reverse complement strand
CACCGAGACGACCGCGCCGGTCACGGTCAACCTGCCCACCAAGTTCAAGATCGGCACCGTCGGCATCCCGCTGCCGGGCAACGCGGTCCAGCTCGCCGACGACGGCGAGATCCTCGTCAAGGGCGTGTGCGTCTTCGACGGCTACTGGCAGAACGAGGAGGCGACGCGCGAGGCGTTCGACCCGAACGGCTGGCTGCACACCGGCGACCTCGGCTCGATCGACGACGAGGGCTATGTCACGATCACGGGTCGCAAGAAGGAACTGCTCATCACGGCCGGCGGGAAGAACATCGCGCCGGCGCAGCTCGAGGACCCGATCCGGTCGAACACGCTCGTGGGCCAGGTCGTCGCCGTCGGCGACCGGAAGCCGTTCGTCGGCGCGCTCGTCACCCTCGACGAGGAGATGCTGCCCGTCTGGCTGGAGAACAACGGCGAGCGGCGGGACCTCTCCCTCGCGGAGGCCGCACACAACCCCAAGGTCGTCGCCGAGGTGCAGCGCGCGATCGACGCCGCGAACGCGAAGGTGTCGCGCGCGGAGTCGATCCGCAAGTTCGCGATCCTCGACACGACGTGGACGGAGGCGAGCGGTCATCTGACGCCGAAGCTCTCGATCAAGCGTCACGTCATCACGCGGGACTTCGCCGACACGATCGAGGGCCTCTACTCCGACCCCCCGACCGACACCCACTCCGTCACCACGCACTCGTAGGCGGGGCCCTTCGACTCGCTCCGCTCGCCCAGGGGGCCGCTATCTCCTGCCCAGCTGCGGTTCCCTGAGCGAGGGAGCGCAGCGACCGAGTCGAAGGGCGCGCTACCGCCCGCGCGCGCGGCGCGAGTATCCCGCAAGGTCGCCCCACCGCCCCTCGATGAGCGACTCCTTCTTCGCGCGGGACCAGCCGTGGAGCTTCCGTTCCCACCCGTAGGCCTCCACGAGTGACTCGAACTCCTGAAACCAGACGAGCTCGACCGGCAACCTCGTGCTCGTGTAAACGGAGCCGAGCCCTGTGCCATGCTGCTCGACACGTGCGTCGAGGTCGAGAGTGCTCCCCGCGTAATACGAGTTGTCCGCGCAACGAAGCAGATAGGTGAATGCCATCGCTGGACGCTAGCGGGCCTCGGGAAACCGGCGCGAGAGTTATCCACAGGCTCTGGTCGCGCGCCCTTCGACTCGCTCCGCTCGCTCAGGGAGCCGCTATCTTCTGGCAAGCTGCCGGTCCCTGAGCGAGGGAGCGCAGCGACCGAGTCGAAGGGCGATCAGCCCTGGGCGCGGTACCAGTCCTGGGCGCGGATCTCCCGCATCGCCTCGCGCTTCACCTCGGGCGCGAGCCCCTCGATGTAAAGGTGCCCTTCGAGGTGGTCGCACTCGTGCTGCAGCATCTGCGCCATGAGGCCCTCCCCCTCCACGACGACCGGCTCGCCCGCGAGGTCGACGCCCTCGACGCGCGCCCACGGGTGGCGCAGCCGCGGATATCCCACGCTCGGGACCGACAGGCACCCCTCGTCGACCGGCTCGGGCTCACCCCGCACCTCGACGAGGACGGGGTTCAGCACGTAGCCGACGTCGCCGTCGATGTTCCAGGAGAACGCCCTGACCCCCACGCCGATCTGGTTCGCCGCGACGCCGGCGCGACCCGGCAGCCGCACCGAGTCGAGCAGGTCCTCGACGAGCGACTCGTTCCCGCGCGCGCCGATCCGCACCGGATCGCATGCACTGCGCAGGACGGGGTCGCCGAAGAGGCGGATCTCCCGAACCGTCATCCCGCTTCTTGATCGGGAAGGCCGTCGACGACCGACGCCGCGAGCTCCCGGATCGACTCCTGCGTGAGCGGCTTGAGCCCGGCGAAGTGGATCGTCGCACCCGTCGCGAGCAGCGGGTCGTAGGGAATCCGGACGATGTCCCGGACGCGGCTCGCGAAGTGCTCCTCGAGCTCATCGAGGATGAGCAGGTTCGTGCCCTGGGTCGAGGTGTTGAGCGCCACGACCGCGTTCTTCGCGAGGTCCTCGTAGCCGTTGTTCTCGAGCCAGGAGATCGTCTCCGAGGTGAGCCGCGCCTCGTCGAGGCTGCCGCCCGACACGACGACGAGCTGGTCGGCCCGATCCAGCGTCGCCTTCATGACGGAGTGGATCATGCCCGTCCCGCAGTCGGTCAGCACGATCGAGTAGAAGCGCTTCGCGAGCTCGGCGACCGTGTTGTAGTCGTCGGCGTCGAACTCCTCCTGGAGATTCGGGTTCGTGTCGGACGCGAGGATGTCGAGTCGCGTCTCATCGCGCGAGACGCGCTTCTGGAAGTCGGAGAAGGCGTGCACGTCGGCCGCGTGATCGACGAGGTCGCGCACCGTCTCCTCGGTCGTCTTCGTGATGCGCTCGGCGAGCGTGCCGCGGTCGGGGTTCGCGTCGATCGCAACGACCCGGTCCTCGCGGATGCTCGCGAGCGCCATGCCGAGCAGCGTCGAGACGGTCGTCTTGCCGACCCCGCCCTTGCGGGAGAGCACCGCCACGAAGCGCGCGGGACCGTCGAGCCGGCGTCCGATGCGCTGCTCGAGCGACTTGCGCGAGCGCACCGGCTTCGCGTCGCCGGGGTGATACGCGTGGAAGGTCAGCTCATAGACGAAGCGCTGCAGGCCGCCCTCCGGCGGCTTCGGCTTCGCCTTGCCACGGGTGCTGACGAGGCGGTCGGGGGTGAGCATCGCGGGCGTCTCCGGCCCGCTCGCGACCGCGTCGGCCACCATGGTGATCGTCGTCGTGACGACCTGCTCCACGGGCTTCGCGAGCACCGGGTCGACCGGTACGTCGTCGAGTGCGATCGCCGCCTCGTCCGCCGGCGTCTCGTGGACCGTGGGTGGGAGATCGATCGTGATGATCTGGTCGGTGCCCGACTTCTTCGCCGGTTCGCCGTCCTCGGATCCCTCGCGTACTGCCATTTCGCCTACCTTTCGGTCGCGTCAGTCTAGCGAAAGCGAGGTGCGGCGGCGTCACGCGATCTCGACGATGAGGTCACCGGCCTCCACGCGCGCGGTGCCGGCGACCGCGAGACGTCGAACCGTGCCGGCGACCGGCGCGGTGATCGCGGCCTCCATCTTCATCGCCTCGATGACGGCGACCTGCTCGCCCTGCGCGACAGCGGCGCCCGCCTCGACCTTGAGCGTGACGACGCCCGAGAAGGGGGCGGGGACCTGGCCGGGGACGCTCGTGTCCGCCTTCTCGGCGCTGCGCGCCTCGACCTGGATCGACTCGTCCCGCACGACGACGGGGCGCAGCTGGCCGTTGAGCGTGAGCATGACCGTGCGCATGCCCTTCTCGTCCGCCTCGCCGATCGCCTCGAGGCCGACGAAGAGCTGCACGCCCGGCTCGAGCGGCACGACGTGCTCGGTCTCGGGCTTCAGCCCGTAGAGGTAGTCGAGGGTGTCGATGACGCTCACATCGCCGTATGTCGCGCGCCAGTCGGTGAAGGTGCGCGTCGGGCCCGGGAAGAGCAGGCGATTGAGCGCCGCACGCCGGGTGGCCGCGTCCGCCGTGAGCTCCGCCTCCTCCTCGGCCGTCAGCGGCGTGACCTCGATCGAGCGCTCCCGACCCGCAAGCGCCTTGGTCCGGAACGGCTCCGGCCAGCCGCCGGGCGGATCGCCGAGCTCGCCGGCGAGGAAGCCGATGACACTGTCCGGGATGTCGTAGTGCTCCGGGTGCTGCTCGAAGTCGGCGGGATCGGCGCCGGCCGCGACGAGTGCGAGGGCCAGGTCCCCGACCGCCTTCGAGCTCGGCGTGACCTTCGGCGGCCGACCGAGAATGCGGTTGGCCGCCGCATAGGCGTCCTCGACCCGGTCGAAGTGCTCGCCCTGCCCGACGGCGATCGCCTGCTGGCGGAGGTTGGAGAGCTGCCCGCCCGGGATCTCGTGCTCGTAGACGCGGCCGGTCGGGCCCGGCAGCCCCGACTCGAACGGGCGGTAGGCGGAGCGCACGGCCTCCCAGTACGGCTCGAGGTCGCTGACAGCCCGCAGGGACAGACCCGTGTCGCGCTCGGTGTGCGCGAGCGCGGCGACGAGCGCCGAGAGGCTCGGCTGCGAGGTCGTGCCGGCCATCGGCGCTGCGGCGACGTCGACGGCGTCCGCGCCGGCGGCGCTCGCCGCGAGCAGCGTCGCGAGCTGGCCGCCCGCGGTGTCGTGCGTGTGGACGTGCACGGGCAGGTCGAAGCGCGAGCGCAGCGCCGTGACGAGCCGCGCGGCCGCCTCCGGCCGCAGCAGGCCGGCCATGTCCTTGATGCCGAGCACGTGCGCGCCGGTGCCGACGATGCGCTCGGCGAGCCGCAGCCAGTAGTCGAGGGTGTAGAGGTCCTCCGCCGGGTCGAGCAGGTCACCCGTGTAGCTCATCGCCCCCTCCGCGATCGCCGTGCCGACGCCGAGCACCGACTCGATCGCCGGCCGCATCTGCTCGACGTCGTTGAGCGCGTCGAAGATCCGGAAGATGTCGACGCCCGTCGCGGCCGCCTCGCGGACGAACGCGTCTGTCACGAGCTCCGGGTACGGGGTGTAGCCGACCGTGTTGCGGCCGCGCAGCAGCGCCTGGATCGCGACGTTCGGGCTGGCCTCCCGGATCGTGGCGAGCCGCTCCCACGGGTCCTCGCCGAGGAACCGCAGGCTCACGTCGTACGTCGCCCCGCCCCAGGCCTCGATCGACAGCAGCTCGGGCGTCAGTCGGGACAGCGCCGGCAGGACGGCCGTCAGGTCGGTCGTGCGCACCCGCGTGGCGAGCAGCGACTGGTGCGCGTCGCGGAACGTCGTGTCGGTCACGGCGAGCGCGGTCTGCGCCCGCAGCGCAGCCGCGAAGCCCGCCGGGCCGAGCTCGCGCAGCCGCTGCCGCGAGCCAGCCGCCGGCGGGACCGCGAGGTCGAGCACCGGCAGCTTCTCGGCGGGACGGACCAGGCCGGCGCCGGCGCCGTGCGGCTGATTGACCGTCACCTCGGCGAGCCAGCGCAGCAGTCGGCTCGCCCGGTCCTGCGAGTGGCGGGAGTCGAGCAGGTACGGCCGCTCCTCGATGAACGCCGTCGAGAGGTCGCCCCGGAGGAACGCCGGGTCGTCGAGCACCGCCTGGAGGAACGGGATGTTCGTCGCGACGCCGCGCAGCCGGAACTCCGCGAGCGCGCGCCGCGTACGGGCGACCGCGGCATCCCACGTCCGCCCGCGCGCGATGAGCTTGACGAGCATCGAGTCGAAGTGCGGGCTCACCTGCACGCCGGCCGCGACCGTCCCGCCGTCGAGCCGGATGCCGGCCCCGCCCGGCGAGCGGTACGTCGTGATCCGCCCGGTGTCCGGTCGGAAGTCCTGCGCCGGGTCCTCGGTCGTGATCCGGCACTGGATCGCGACCCCGCGCACCGACACCGCGTCCTGTGCGAGGCCGAGGTCCTGCAGTGTGGCACCCGCCGCGATCCGCAGTTGCGAGACGACGAGGTCGACGTCGGTGACCTCCTCGGTCACCGTGTGCTCGACCTGGATCCGCGGGTTCATCTCGATGAAGACGTGCTCGCCCGCGCGCTCCCCCGCGGTGTCGAGCAGGAATTCGACGGTCCCGGCGTTCACGTAGCCGATCGACTTCGCGAACGCGATCGCGTCGCGATGCAGCGCCGCGCGAGTCGCCTCGTCGAGGTCCGGCGCCGGGGCGATCTCGACGACCTTCTGGTGGCGGCGCTGGACCGAGCAGTCGCGCTCGAAGAGGTGGATCGTCTCCCCCGTCGCGTCGGCGAGGATCTGCACCTCGATGTGGCGGGGCCGCACGACCGCCTGCTCGACGAACATGCGGGCATCGCCGAAGGCGCTCGCCGCCTCGCGCATCGCCGCCTGCAGCGCCTCGGGCAGGTCCTCGCGGCGGTCGACCCGCCGCATCCCCCGTCCGCCGCCGCCCGCGACGGCCTTCGCGAAGATCGGGAAGCCGATCTCGTCGGCCGCCGCCACGAGCGCGTCGAGGTCGTCCGTCGCAGCCGAGGAGCGCAGCACCGGCACGCCGGCGGCGATCGCCTTCTGCTTCGCGGCGACCTTGTCGCCCGCCATCTCGAGGACCTCCGCGCCGGGCCCGACGAATGCGATGCCGTTCGCCGCGGCCGCGCGCGCGAGATCCGCGTTCTCCGACAGGAATCCGTAGCCGGGATAGATCGCGTCGGCGCCCGACTCGAGCGCGACCCGGATGATGTCGTCGACGTCGAGGTAGGCGCGGACGGGGTGCCCGCGCTCTCCGATGACGTACGCCTCGTCCGCCTTCTGGCGATGGATCGACCCGCGATCCTCCCAGGCGTAGACGGCGACCGTCTTGATCCCGAGCTCGTAGCACGCGCGGAAGGCGCGCACTGCGATCTCGCCACGATTGGCAACTAGGACTTTGGCGAACACGTCGCTCCTCGGCGGGGTGGCGAGTCAGTCAGGAGGGTCGCAGGTCAGCCTAGTAGTCTCGATTTTCGTGCACGTTGTCAGCGTCAGCTCGCTCAAAGGAGGCGTCGGGAAGACGACCGTGACCCTCGGTCTCGCGTCTGCCGCGTTCGCTCGCGGCATCCGCGTCCTCGTCGTCGATCTCGACCCGCAGGCCGACGCGACCACCGGGATGGCCGTCGACACGACGAACCGCACGAGCATCGCCGACGTCCTCGCCAATCCCAAGGAGAAGTCGGTGCGCGCCGCGATCGCCCCGAGCGGCTGGACGCGTGCCCACGCCGGCGTCGTCGACGTCGTCGTCGGCTCCCCGCTCGCCACGAACTTCGACGGTCCGCACCCGACGGTCCGCGACATCTGGAAGCTCGAGGAGGCGCTCGCGACCGTCGAGTCCGACTACGACCTCGTGCTCATCGACACCGCGCCATCACTCAACGCGTTGACGAGGACCGCGTGGGTCGCGAGCGACCGCGTCGCGATCGTGACCGAGCCGGCTCTCTTCTCCGTCGCCGCCGCCGACCGGGCGCTGCGCGCGATCGAGGAGATCCGCCGCGGCCTGTCCCCCCGGCTCCAGCCGCTCGGCATCATCGTCAATCGCTGGCGCGAGCACTCCGCGGAGCAGCAGTTCCGCCTCCAGGAGATGAAGGAGATGTTCGGGCCGCTCGTCCTGGAGCCGCCGATGCCGGAGCGCACCGCGCTCCAGCAGGCGCAGGGCGCCGCGAAGCCCGTCCACCTCTGGCCCGGCGACAACGCGGTCGAGGCGGCGAAGCTGTTCGACTCACTGCTCGAGCGCGTCGTGGTCTCCGCGCGTCATGCGCAGAACCCGATCGAGCCGGAGAAGGCCGAGAGCCGGCAGACCGAGGGCTAGGACGCGGCGCGAGCCGCGCGGCGCTTCGCCAGCTCGTCGACCGGGTCGTCCGCACGCAGCGAGTCGAGGCCCACGAGGCTCGTCTCCACCTCGCGCAGCACCCTGCCGACGGCGATGCCGAAGACGCCCTGGCCGCGGTGCACGAGGTCGATGACCTCGTCGTCCGAGGTGCACAGGTAGACGCTCGCGCCATCGCTCATGAGCGTGATCTGGGCCAGATCGCTGATGCCGAGCTCGCGGAGCTGGTCGACGGCGGCGCGGATCTGCTGCAGCGAGACCCCCGCGTCGAGCAGGCTCTTGACGATGCGCAGCACGAGGATGTCCTGGTAGCCGTAGAGGCGCTGCGAGCCCGAGCCCGATGCGCCGCGCACGGTCGGCTCGACGAGCGCCGTCCGCGCCCAGTAGTCAAGCTGGCGGTAGGTGATGCCCGCGACGCGCGAGGCCTCGACCCCGCGGTACCCGACGTCCTCCGAGAGGGCGGGCAGGCCGTCGGTGAAGAGCATCGGGGATGGCTGCTCGAACTCGCTCATCAGACCCTCAACTCTCACTTGAACCTTTGGGACATCTGCAACGCTAGCC
>DATMFB010000034.1:0-1604 GCA_035556395.1 Microbacteriaceae bacterium | reverse complement strand
ATCCGCCTGCACGCGCGCGACGAGCACGCCGTCGGCCTCCCGCGCCCACGAGAACGACTGGAGGTCGCGGATCGTCGTCGAGTTCGGTCGCGGCCGGCAGAACGCCGCCCAGTCGGCGAGTCCGGGGCCCGCGAGTGAGCGCGCCGCCGCGTCCATCGCCGCCGCGTCGAGCACCCGCGCATGCCACACCGTGAAGTCGCGGGCGAGCGGGTCCTGGAGCGCGGCCGCATCCGCGATCCGATACTCGTAGCGCCGCCAGACCGCGGAGAAGCGGGCGTCGAAGCCCGACGGGGCGAGGCTCGCGCGGTGGATCCGGACATCGCCGGCACGCCCCGCGAGGCCGTTGAGCTTGCGGGCCAGTGCCTCGGAGCCCCCTTCGACTCGCTCCGCTCGCTCAGGGAGCCGCGCGATTCGGTGCAGGTGCTGCCACTGGGCGGGGTCGAGATCGACGTGCGCGACCTGGCCACGCGCATGCACCCCTGCGTCGGTGCGCCCCGCGACGACGAGCCGCGGCGCCTCCCCGCGCCCGCGGAAGAGCGTCGCGAGCGCCGCCTCGAGCTCGCCTTGGACGGTTCGCCCCTCGGCCTGACGCGCCCAGCCGGAAAACGACGAACCGTCGTAACCGAGGTCCAACCGGACCCGGTACGACGGTGCGTGCGTCATGACTTAACGGTATCGAGGTCTCGATACGCCGCCAGCGGCGGCTACTCGACCCACGGTGGCGTTACTCGACCAACGGTGGCTACTCGACCAACGACCGCGGCTCGACCCGTGGAAGCGAGGCGATCGCGTTCTACTCCTCGGTCGCCTCGGCGACCTCGGCAGCCTCGTTGACCTCGGCCTCGACCTCGAGCGCCTCAGCCTCGAGCGCGGCGTCCGACTCGACCGCCTCGGCGGCGGTCTCGTCGACGGCCTCCGCGGACTCGGTCGTCTCGGCGGCAGCCTCGGCCTTGGCCTCGTCAGCCTGCTTCGACTTCTGGTCCGATGCGGCGGCAGCGGCCGCCTTCTTCGCGGACGGCTTCTTCACGACCGGCTCGAGGACGAGCTCGATCTGCGCCATCGGAGCGTTGTCGCCCTTGCGGAAGCCGAGCTTCGTGATGCGGGTGTAGCCGCCCTCGCGCTCCGCGACGAGCGGCGCGATCTCGGTGAACAGGATGTGCACGACTTCCTTGTCACCGATGGTCGCGAGGACCCGACGACGCGCGTGCAGGTCGCCGCGCTTGGCGAACGTGATGAGCCGCTCGGCGAGGGGACGCAGGCGCTTGGCCTTCGTCTCGGTCGTCTTGATCGACTTGTGGGTGAACAGGGCCGCGGCGAGGTTCGCGAGCAGGAGGCGCTCGTGCGCCGGACCGCCGCCGAGGCGCGGACCCTTGGTGGGCGTAGGCATGTCTTCTTAGCTCTCTATCTCAGTCGTCGTTCAGGCGATCGGCTCGTCGTCGTACCCCGTGTAGAGGTGCGCGCCATCGAAGCCGGGGACCGCGTCCTTGAGGGACAGACCGAGCTCGACGAGCTTGTCCTTGACCTCGTCGACCGACTTCTGACCGAAGTTGCGGATGTTCATGAGCTGCATCTCCGAGAGGGCGACGAGCTCGCTGACCGTGTTG
>DATMFB010000033.1:0-13754 GCA_035556395.1 Microbacteriaceae bacterium | reverse complement strand
TCGCCGCGACCGACGGCGGGCGCGACTGGTTCCGCACGGGCGACATCGGCGTCATGGACGAGACCGGCTTCGTGAAGGTCGTCGACCGGATCAAGGAGCTCGTCATCACCGCCGGCTTCAACGTCGCGCCGTCCGAGGTGGAGAACGTCATCCGCGAGCACCCGTCGATCGAGGACGTCGCCGTCGTCGGACTTCCCGACCCGGTCTCCGGCGAGCAGGTCGTCGCAGCCCTCGTCCTCGCGCCGGGCGCGCAGCTCGATGCCGAGGCGCTGACCGCGCATGCCCGGGCGCACCTCGGCGCCTACAAGGTCCCGAAGCGCTTCGTCGTGATCGACGAGCTACCGCGCAACGTCCTCGGCAAGGTCCTGCGCCGGCGCGTCCGCGACAGCCTGCTCGGCTGAGCCGACGTCTGATCGGAAGATTTCCAGTAGCACCACGACGACGATCGCGATCAGCGCCGTCACGAGGACGACGCCGATCGTCAGCGGCCGGAAGAACACGATCGTGACGACCGCTGCCGCGCCGATGAGCCAGAGCAGCGGCGAACGGTAGCGGGTCAGGAACCGGCTGACCGGGTTCGTCAGGGCCAGGCGGTGGCGCGCGATCGCGGGGAAGCGGCCGGCTCCCGCGCGGGCGCGGGCGGCGAGGCGCGACGGGCCGACGAACCATGCCGTGAGGATGCCGACGACGCTGACGGTGATGAGCGCCGCGAGGGTCATGGTGAGCGCACCCGTCGCCGAGCTGAAGATGAAGCCGAGCGCGTCGGGGTTGAGGAAGCCGAGCGTGATGACGGCGCTGCCGCCGATGCTGAGCGCGATCGCGAACAGGATCCCGATCGCGCCGAGCGCGATGCTCGTGCCGAGCACCCAGCCGCGGCGGCGCGGCGCGAGCGCGATGCCGCCGATGAGCAGCGCCGCCGCGATGATCGGGAGCCACACGCCGCTCGCGACGGCGAGGGCGTAGAACGTCCTCGCGTTGCCGATGCCCTCGATGTCTGCGAGCGGGATCGACACGTCGAGGTCCGCGGGGATGAGCTGCGCGAGGGTGACACCGCTCGACACGAGCTGCTCGCGCAGCACGGCGACGACGGGACCGAGCTGCAGCGAGACGCTGTCGCCGGAGATCTGCGCGATCGCGTTCGGGTCGCCGCGGAGCACCGCCATGAGCTGCGAGTGGCTGATCCGCAGCGTCTGCTCCCAGACGGTCGGGAACCATTCCGACGTGACGATGCTGCTGACACCCCAGCGAACGAGCGCGTTGACGCCCTCGACGAGGGGGGACCTGAGTAGGTCGAGGCTGTTCGAGACAAAGCCCGGCAGCTCGAGCTGCTGGAGCCCGTCGACGAGCCCGCCCGTGAGCGCCTCGAAGTCGACGCTGCGGTCGATCGCGGTCACGACGGCGTCGGTGATCGCCTCCTGCACGGCGGGGGACTCGGCGAGCGGACCGTAGGCCGCGACGAACGTCTCGGTGTCGGTGACCTGCGCCTGCGCGAAGTCGACGACGAGCGCGACCGGCGTCACGATGAGCCCGAGCACGACGAGGATGCCGGCGAGGATGCTGCGCCCGACGTGGGCGGCGCCACGGGAGCCTGAGCGGCCGGAAGGAGTCGAAGGGCCTGCCGGGGGGTCGCCGGCACTCTCGCTCAGGGGGCCGGAGAGCGACTGCGTCGCGACGCGATCCGCGAGGGCGGCGTTCGCGTCGGCGAGGGCAGCCTTTTCTTCCGTCAGCGCCGCCTTCTGGTTCGCGAGCGCGGCATTGCGCTCCTCGAGCTCTGCGATGCGCGCGTGCAGCTGCGCGAGGGTCTCCTTGGCCACGTCGCGAGCCTAGTGGCCCGAGCCCTCCGCGACGACCTCCGTCCGGTCGCCGCTCCACAGGGTGTGGAAGGTGCCTGCCTTGTCGACCCGCTGATACGTGTGCGCGCCGAAGAAGTCGCGCTGGCCCTGGATGAGGGCGGCCGGCAGGCGTTCGGCGCGCAGCCCGTCGTAGTAGGCGAGCGAGGAGGAGAACGCCGGCGCGGGGATTCCGGCGCCCGCGGCGGTCTGCACGACGCGGCGCCACGCCTCCTGCGTCCGGGTGAGCACCTCGCGGAAGTAGGGGGCGGTGAGCAGCTCGGGGAGCGCCGGGTCCGCGGCGTAGGCCTCGGTGATGCGGCCGAGGAACTTGGCCCGGATGATGCAGCCGCCGCGCCAGATCGCTGCGATGTCGCCCTTCTGGATATCCCAGCCGTACTGCTCGGCGCCAGCGATGATGAGGTCGAAGCCCTGCGAGTAGGCGGCGATCTTCGACGCGTAGAGTGCCTGGCGGACGTCCTCGATGAACGCGGCCGCTTCCGGTCCCTGAGCGAGCTCGGCGAGTCGAAGGGGGCCGTCCGCCGGACCCGGCAGGTCGCGCGCGGCGGCCCGCTGCGCGGGCTTCGATGAGAGCGAGCGAGCGAAGAGCGCCTCGGCGATCGCCGGGGCGGGGATGCCGAGGTCGGCCGCGTTCTGCACCGTCCAGGCGCCCGTGCCCTTCGCGCCCGCCTGATCGAGGATGACGTCGACGAGCGGCTTCCCGGTCTCGGCGTCGACCTGGCGCAGCACCTCCGCGGTGATCTCGATGAGATAGGAGTCGAGCTCGCCCTTGTTCCACTCGACGAAGACGTCGGCGATCTCGGCCGGCGACTTGCCGGTGCCGCGGCGGATGAGGTCGTAGGCCTCCGCGATGAGCTGCATGTCGGCGTATTCGATGCCGTTGTGCACCATCTTCACGAAGTGGCCGGCGCCGTCGTGTCCGACGTGCGTCACGCAGGGCTCGCCCTCCGCGATCGCGGCGATCGAGCGCAGGATCGGGCCGAGGGTGGTCCATGACTCGTCCGAGCCGCCCGGCATGAGCGACGGCCCGAGCAGGGCGCCCTCCTCGCCGCCGGAGACGCCCATGCCGACGAAGTTGATGCCGGTCGCACGGATGGCCGCCTCGCGGCGGATCGTGTCGGTGAAGAGCGAGTTCCCGCCGTCCACGATGATGTCGCCCGGCTCGAAGACCGCGACGAGCTCGTCGATGACGGAGTCGGTCGGCGCGCCGGCCTTGACCATGACGATCGCGGTGCGGGGCTTCGCGAGCGCGTCGGCGAACTCCTGGTAGGTCTGGGCGGCCACGAAGCCTGCCTCGGGGTGCTCCTCGACGAGCTCCTGCGTCCGCGAGTAGGAGCGGTTGAACACCGCGACCGTGTTCCCCTCGCGACTTGCGAGGTTGCGCGCCAGATTGGATCCCATCACGGCGAGGCCCACGACCCCGATGTTCGCGTTCGTCACGCGTCCCAGGCTAGTCGTTCGCCACCGTCGCCTCGACGGTCGTCGTCTACGGTTTGGGCTTGTCCGGAGGCCCGAAGGCGATGTCGACACCGAACTCCACCTGGCCGCGGGCGAGGTCGAGGATGGGCTGGGTCGACGCGTGCCCGAGGTACACCTCGCAGTCGCGGACGTAGCGCTGGAGCGGGCTCGCCGAGGAGACGGCGGCCGGACCCGCGTTCTGGAATGCGATCTGGACCGCCTCGCAGCCGAGCCGCGCAGATTGGCGGGCGAGCGTCCACAGCCGCACGGTCTCCGCCTTCGTGATCGGCTGCTTGGTCCTGGCCCAGCGGTCGAGCAAGGCGTCGCTCTGGCGCGCGCCGGCCGACATGATCGCGTGCGCGGCGTCGGCCTTCGCCGCGGCCTCGCCGAGCGCGCGCTGCACGTCGCCGTTGTCCTGCATCAGCACGCCGGGGGGCGAGAACAACGCCGGGGTCCGCTTGCCGAGCTCCCGCAGCTCGTCGACGGCCGCCTGGGCCGCGCCGGCGAAGATCGCCGCGAAGCACAGGTGGTAGAAGCCACCGTAGACGCCGAGGTAGTGGCCGTTGCCGTGCAGTCGCGTGCCCGGCGTGCCGCCCTCCCAGTCGCGGTCCTGGCCGAAGAGCAGGTCGTCGTAGATGATGTGGCGCTCCGGGACGAACACCGGCTCGGAGATCTCGACCGTGTTGGAGCCCGAGGCCTGCACCCCGATGCCCTTGCCGCCGCCCCAGTCGTCGAGGATCGTGACGTTCTCGACCGGCGTGATGAAGGAGAACTCGACCGGCTCGCCGTCCTCCGGCGCCCAGATGGTGTTCGCCATGAAGTGCGTCGACACCGGGATGCCGGACGAGAACCGCCACTTCCCACTGATGCGGTAGCCGCCGTCCACCTTCTCGGCCTTGCCCCCGGGCGGGGCGCGGTGCGGGGCGCGCAGCTCGCCGTGCGGCTCGATGAGCTCGCGCTGCGCCTGCTCGTCGAGCATCGACGCGACGATCGCGACGTGCGACGCCGACAGCGTGTAGCACCACGCGGTCCCCGGGTCGCCGCGCCCGACGCGGTAGGCGACCTCGAGGAACGTCTCGTGCGAGACCTCGTAGCCGCCGAACATCTTCGGCAGGAACATCCGGTAGAAGCCCGCGTCCCGGAACTGCTGCAGCAGCTCGTCGGTGAAGTGGCCGAGCCGCTCGGCCTCGGCGGCCTGCGCTCGGATGGCGGGGATCAGCGCCTCGGCGCGCTCGATGAGCGTCTCGGAGGTCGGGGCCGTCGCGTGGTCGGGCATGGAGGTGCTCCTTAGCTTCAGCCGGTGCACCTCGGGCCCCGGTCCTCATCGATCGGTGCTGTTGTCTGACAATCGTATCGGCTCTTCGATGCGTGCGTCGCATCGCCCGGCGCCGGCGTTCTCCACCGACTGCTAGAATCTCCTGTCCGACCTGGCGAGGGGGCTTGAATCCCCGTCATCGACAACGTCCACGACTTAGGAGTACGTCCCCCATGGCTGAGCTCAGCAACCACATCGCCGCGGACAACCGCGAGTCCTTCGGCAAGGGGGCGGCGCGCAAGCTCCGCGCCGCCGGCAAGATCCCCGCGGTCATCTACGGCCACGGCACGGAGCCGCGCCACGTCGCGCTGCCCGGTCACCAGACCGGTCTGCTCATCCGGAAGGCGAACGCGATCATCGAGCTCCTCGTCGACGGCAAGCAGGAGCTGACGCTCGTGAAGGACGTCCAGCGCGACCCCGTCCGCCAGATCATCGAGCACATCGACCTCGTCGTCGTCAAGAAGGGCGAGAAGGTCCACGTCGACGTCCCGGTGCACATCGAGGGCGAGGCCGCTCCGGGGACGAACGTGCTCCAGGACGCGAACTCCATCTCGATCGAGGTCGAGGCGACGCACATCCCCGAGCGCCTCACGATCTCGGTCGAGGGCCTCGACATCGGCGCCCACATCACCGCCGGCCAGGTCGAGCTCCCCGCCGGCGCCACGCTGCTGTCGGACCCCGAGCTGCTCATCATCGGTGTGACCGGCCAGACGGTCGCCGCCGAGGTCGAGGAGGCCGCTGCTGAGGCCGAGGCCGAGGCTGCTGCCGAGGCCGGCGAGGCCGCCGCCGAGGAGCCTGCCGCCGAGTAGCCCCGGATTCTGTGCGATTCCGGCCCGGACTCGATCGATTTCGTTCCGAGATCGCACACTATTCACGGAGGTTTGGGTGTGAGTGACGAGCAGTATCTCGTCGTGGGGCTCGGGAATCCGGGACCGGCGTACGCGGGCAATCGGCACAATGTCGGCCAGATGGTCGTCGACCGGCTCGCGGAGCGCGCCCGCATGACGTTCAAGTCGCACAAGGCCGGCGCCGTGGTCGCCGAGGGGCGGCTGCGTCCCGGCGGCCCGCGCACCATCCTGGCGAAGCCCGGCTCCTACATGAACCTCTCGGGCGGTCCCGTCGCCCAGCTCGCGAAGTTCTTCAAGGTGCCGCTCGAGTACGTCGTGGTCGTGCACGATGAGCTCGACATCGACTTCGACACGGTGCGGATCAAGGTCGGCGGGGGCCATGGCGGCCACAACGGCATCCGCGACGTGAGCGCTCGTCTCGGCGCTCCCGACTACACGCGGGTGCGCGTCGGCATCGGGCGCCCGCCGGGGCGGATGGACGCCGCCGACTTCGTCCTCAAGGACTTCGGGACGGACGAGCGCAAGGCCCTGCCGAACCTGCTCGAGGATGCGGCCGATGCGGTCGAGGCGATCATCGCCGATGGCGTGCTCGCCGCGCAGAACCGATTCAACACCCGCTGACCCCCGGATCCGGGTGCCTCGTGCGGCATGCGAGGCGGCACATTGCGCAGAGCGCACCGGAAGCCAGGGGGTGAGGCTCCGGCCCAAGTACGATGCTCGCGTGACGAGCGCTGTGCCGACGACCGTGTTCGTGACCGGCGGGACCGGCGCTTGGGGGCGCGCGACGCTCCGGGAGTTCCGCGCCCGAGGCGACCGCTTCCGCGTCATCGCGCTCGTGCGCCCGGGCAAGCACTCCGCGAAGGTGCTCCGCGAGTTCGAGGACTGGCCCCAGCTCGAGGTCGTGCATGGCGACCTCACCGACCCGGTGGTCGTCGCCGCGTGCGTCGCCCGTTGCGACGTCGTGATCCATCTCGGCGCCGTCGTCTCGCCGTATGCCGACGACCACCCGGAGCTGACCCACCGGGTCAACGTCGGTGCCATCCGCAACATCGTCGCCGCGGTGAAGGCGCTTCCCGACCCCTCGCGCGTCGCGGTCGTCGGCGTCGGGTCGATCGCCGAGTCCGGCGATCGGAACCCGCCGGTCCACTGGGGCCGCATCGGCGACCCGGTCAGCGTCTCCGCGTACGACGAGTATGGCCAGAGCAAGGTCATCGCAGAACGCGAGCTGGCCGACTCCGGTCTGCCGCGGTGGACCTGGCTGCGTCAGACCGGGATCCTCTACCCCGAGATGATCGGCATCCGCGACCCGATCATGACGCACCCGCCGCTCGCGGGCGTCATGGAGTGGGCGAGCGACCAGGACTCCGCGCGGCTCGCCGTGGGCTTGAGCGAGCCCGACGTGCCCGACGAGATCTGGGGCAGGGCGTGGCACGTCGGCGGGGGCGAGGGCTGGCGGCTCACCAACTGGGAGTTCCTGTCGGCCATCTCGGTCGCGTTCGGCATCGGCGACATCCGGCGCTGGTACGACCGGAACTGGTTCGCGCTGCAGAACTTCCACGGCTTCTGGTTCACGGACAGCGACCGGCTCGAGGAGCTCGTGCCGTTCCGTGGGGACACGATCGAGGCGGCCCTCGGCCGGGCGGGCGCGACGCTGTCGCCCGCGGCGAGATGGGCGGCGGGCGCATTCGCGCCGATCGTCCGGCAGTTCGTCATGAAGCCGCTCGTCGAGCGGCCGCGCGGCATGCTCCGCGTCATCCGCAGCGGCGACGAGGCGGCGATCGCCGCCTACTTCGGCTCGCTCGAGGCGTGGCGGGAGATCGGGGACTGGTCGTCGTTCGAGCCGGAGGAGCCGTCGCGCACGCCGGTCCTCCTCGATCACGGCTACGACGAGGACCGGGCGCCGGCGAGCTGGTCCCGAGCCGACTACGCGGGTGCGGCCGCGTTCCGCGGCGGTGCGCTCGTCTCGGCCGACCCGCCGACGGGCGACGTGACGACGCCGCTCGACTGGGCGTGCGCCGACGGGCACCGGTTCTCCGCGAGTCCGCGGCTCGTGCTGCACGGCGGGCATTGGTGTCCGGTCTGCGTCCGGGATCCCGCCGACTACGCGCGCCAGGCCGAGCGCAACGCCTTCCTCGCGCAGATCATCCGCTGAGTCGCAGGGCTGATCTCGACGGCTCAGTGGGCGACGGCGACCGCCCGCAACCGGCGCATCTCGATCGCGAGGATGCAGAACGCGATGACGGCGAAGCCGACGAGGAACCAGGGCAGCCAGCCGAGCCCGAGCCCCGCGACGACGAACGAGCCGATGAGCGCGCCGAGACCGATCGCCGCGTTGAACGAGGTCGTCAGCGCGGCGGCGGCGATGTCGCGCAGCTGCGGCGACGCGTCTCGCATCATGAGCCCCTGGCTGAGCGGCGGGATGATCCCGAAGACGGCGCTCCATACGATGTAGACGACGATCGCGGGCCAGCCGGTCGGGCCGAGGAGGGCGAGGGCCGCGACGGAGACGGCGAGCGCCGCGATCGTCATGAGCAGGATGCGATGCGGGTCCCGATCGCCGAAGAGGCCCGAGATGATGAGGCCGACGCCGCCGCCGATGCCGCCGAGCATGAGGATGCTCGCCACCTGCCCGGGGTCGATCGCCGGGATCGCGATGAGCCATGGCGCGATGAAGGTCGACATGACGTTCTGCCCGGAGACGGTGATGAAGATGATCGCGCAGACGAGGATCACGACCGGCAGTGTCGGATCCTTCCGCGCGGGGATCGGGATCTCGCCGGTTACGACGGGCACGCGGTGCTCGACGGAGGGCAGGAAGAGGACGACGAGGATCGCGAACGCGACGATGAGGCAGGCCATCACGACGAAGGAGAGCCGCCAGCCGACCGCGTGCCCGATCGCGGCACCCATCGGAATGCCCAGGATGAACGCGAGCGTGCCGCCACCGGTCGTGACGCTCGTCGCGCGCACGACCTGGCTCGGCTTGACGAGCCGCGCGGCGTAGGGGGTGGTGACCGCCCAGAAGACGCCGTGCGCGAGCCCGCCGAGGACGCGGCCGAGCATGAGGACCCAGTAGTCGGGGGCGAGCGCGCAGACCACGTTCGTCAGGGCGAAGGCGACGAGCGTCGCGACCATGAGCCATTTGCGCGGGTAGCGGTAGGTGAGTCGGGTGAGCGGCACGGTGGTCAGCGCGACGGTGAACGCGAAGACCGAGATGAGCAGGCCCGCCTGCGCCTCGCCCACCCCGAGTCCCTCGGCGATCTCCGGGAGGATGCCGGTCGGCAGGAACTCGCTCGAGACGCAGACGAAGATCGCGCCGGCGATCACCAGGAGGCGGGCGAGGGGGAACGGCTGGCGGGGCACGGCTGTCCAGCCTAGGCGCCCCGCGCACCGGTCAGGTGCGGGCGGCGAGCTCCTCGGCGATCGCGCGCATCCCGATGGCCACCTCGGCGAATGAGGTGGACAGCGGCGAGAGGCCGATCCGCAGCCCGCGCGGGTGACGGAAGTCGGGGATGACCCCGCGTCGCCAGAGCGCCGGCACGATGTCGGCGAACGCGGGGTGCTCGAGCAGGACGTGCCCGCCGCGGGCCGAGGGCTCGCGCGGCGTCGCCAGCTGGACGCCGAACCGGGCGAGCACCGTGTCCGCGATCTCGATCGTGAACGCCGTCAGCGTGACCGACTTCGCCCGGATCGCCGGCATGCCCGCGCGCGCGATGAGCTCGAGCGCGTCGCGCAGCGGCAGCATCCCGATGATCGGCGGGGTGCCGCTGATGAGCTGCCCGATGCCCGGGGCCGGGAGGTAGTGCTCGGCCATGGCGAAGACGTCGGATGCGCCCATCCAGCCGTGGATCGGCTGGAGCAGGCGGCCGTGGTGGCGGGTCGCGAGATAGGCGAAGGCCGGCGAGCCCGGACCGCCGTTGAGGTACTTGTAGGTGCAGCCCACCGCGAGGTCGACGCCGTGCGCGTCGAGCTCGACCGGCACGGCGCCGACCGTGTGGCAGAGATCCCAGAGGACGAGTGCGCCGGCGTCGTGGACCGCGGCCGTGATCGCGGGCAGGTCGGCGATCGCCCCCGACTTGTAGGCGACGTGGCTGAGCACGACGAGCGCCGTGCGGTCTCCGACGGCGCCGCGCACCTGCTCGAGCGTCACGCCGCGGGTGCGGTCCGGCTCGATCCAGCGCACGCGCAGCCCGCGCTCGGCGGCGACGCCCTCCACGACGAACCGGTCGGTCGGGAAGTTCTCGGTGTCGGCGACGATCTCGTCCCGGCCGTGCTGTGCCGCGACCGCGGCGCGGACGAGCTTGTAGAGCAGCACGGTGGTCGAATCCGCGACGACCGTCTGACCGGTCGCCGCGCCGATCGCGATCCGGCCGATCTCGTCGCCGAGCTCGGTCGGCGCCGCCATCCAGCCCTCGTCCCAGGAGCGGATGAGCCGGTGCCCCCAGTCCTCCTCGACGAAGCCCGCGAGCCGTTCGCGCGTCGCGACGAGGGGCCGGCCGAGCGAGTTGCCGTCGAGGTAGGCGATGACGTCGTCATGGGCGACGAACGCCGTGCGGTGCGCCGCGAGCGGATCGGCGGCGTCGAGCGCCCGAGCCCGCTCGCGGACGGCCGCGAACTCGCCCTCGTCCGTCACCAGGGCTTCGGCCGCTCCGGGTCTCGTTCCGAGTCCTTCGGAATGTCGGCGAGCGCGTCGCCGCCCGAGCGCACGCACAGCATCCGGAGGTCCTCCGGGCTGTCCGGGGCGCATCGCCAGATCCGCCAGACGCCTTGGCCGACGCGCACGACGCTGCCGGCCTCGACGTCGATGACGTCGTCGTCGAGCCCCATCTGCCCGCGGCCCTGCAGGAAGAGGTAGATCTCCTCGAGCTGCGAGTGGGTGTGCCAGCCCGGGGAGCCCTCGCCCGGGGCCGCGGCGTTCGCGCTGACGCCGATGTACTGGGTCGTGATCTCCTGGTCCACGAAGCGCTTGCCCTTGGCGCCGCTGCTCGTCACATGCTCGCTCCACGCCTCGAAGGCGCCGAGCTCGAGAATCTCGTATCCGCTCATCTCGCCAAACTAGCCCAGTCGCATTCGCCTCGACAGCGGGTGTCTGTTTGAATCGGAGCGGCCGTGTGCGGGGCGTGGCTGGAAGCGGTGCCGTTTCGGCACTGCTCGATCCGCTCGACGGGAGATCCATGACCGCCACACAGCCGAAGCGCTCGCGCACCGCGACGTTCTCGCTCTACCTCGTCGTCGGGACGCTGCTCGCGGCAGCCGTGCTCGGCGCCGTCCTCATCATCGTCGGCGACCAGGCCAACGTCGCCGGTCGCGCGTGGCTCACGCTCCTGCTCGTCGCGGCGTTCGCCGGCGCGGTCGCGCTCGACTCCGTCGCGGCGAACGGCCCGAACCGCTGGTACCTCGCCGCCTCGACGATCGTGAACGTCGTGCTCGTGGCGGTCGGGCTCAACAAGCTCTGGAACGGTTGGCTGCAGCCGCAGAACACGGCCGACCCGGTCGTCTGGATCCTCCAGATCTGGGTCTTCCTGCTCATCGTCGTGCTGCTGCGCGTCGCGCTGCTCGTGACGCAGCTCTACTGGCACTTCTTCGTGTCGCGCGCGAAGATCGCGCTCACCAGGGTGACGGGCATGGTCGCGCTGCTGCTCGCCTGGATCTCGGCGCTCGTGCTCGCGATCCCGCTCGCGCTCCCGGAGGCGGACTGGGCGGACTGGTGGTGGCGGATCGCGGGAGCCGCGGCGCTCGTCGCCGTCGTCGCCCTCGTCGTGCCCGTCGTGGTGCGGGCCTTCGAGCCCAAGCCGCCGAAGCCGCAGCCGGCGCCGCAGCCGATCGCCGTGTTCGATCCGCGAACGGGTCAGTACCACGTGCCGCAGCCGCCGCCTGCCGCGCCGCAGCCCCCGCCGCCCGCCGATTCTGCGCCGCAGGTCGAGCAGGGGACGTGAGTCGCCGTATCGAGACCTAGAATCCTTCGGTGCCGCTGACCGGGATTCCTGCCGCCCTCGGAGCCGACCCGGTGCTCGCGAGCGTCCTGACGAGCCCGCACGCCGACGCCGACTTCTCGTGCGTCGATGGCGCGCGCGTGCCGCTCCTCGCCCGCCTGCTCGCGGTCCCGGACGGTCCGCGAGTGCTCCTCGCGGTCGTCGCGACCGGGCGCGAGGCGGAGAACGTCGTCGACGCCTTCCGCGCGTATCTGCCGGATGCCGAGGTGCTCGACTTCCCGTCGTGGGAGACGCTCCCGCATGAACGCCTCAGCCCGTCCGCCGAGACGGTCGGCCGCCGGCTCGCGGCGCTGCGGGCGCTGAAGGACTGGGACGGCCGCCGCCCCTTCATCCTCGTGGCCTCCGTCCGCGCCGCCCTGCAGCCGCTGCTCCCGGGCCTCGCCGACATCGAGCCGGTCGCGCTCGACATCGGCGGCCGGGGGCACGACCTGGCCGGCATCGTGGAGCGGCTCGTGTCGCTCGCCTACGCCCGGGTCGACATGGTCACGCGCCGGGGCGAGTTCGCCGTGCGCGGCGGCATCCTCGATGTCTTCCCGCCGGAGGCGGAGCACCCGTTGCGCATCGAGCTCTTCGGCGACGAGGTCGAGACGGTGCGCGAGTTCGCGGTCGCCGACCAGCGCAGCCTGCCGGACCCGGTGTCGGGCCGTGTGCTGCTCCCGCCGGCCAGGGAGTTCCTCATCACCGAGTCCGTGCGGCAGCGCGCGCGAGAGATGACGGGGGAGTTCCCCGCGCTCGACGCCATGCTCGCGAAGCTCGCCGAAGGCATCCCGGTCGAGGGCATGGAGTCGCTCGCGCCGGCGCTCGTCGACGACTTCGTGCCGCTCCCGAGGCTGCTGCCCGACGACGCGGCGATCGCGATCCTCAGCCCCGAGCGCGTCGCGACGCGCGCGATCCATCTCGTCGAGACGAACCGAGAGTTCCTCTCCGCCGCCTGGTTCGCCGCGACGGCGGGCGGCGACGCGCCGATCGACCTCGGCCCGGATCTGCGCCGGCGGCTGGGATCCGGCGACTTCCTCACGGTCGAGCAGTTGCGCGAGCGCTCGGGCGGGCGCGCCTGGTGGACCGTGAGCGCGTTCGACGCGGGGGACTTCGACGCGCGCCGGCTCGGTGCGGCCCAGGTGCCGAGCTTCACCGGTCATGCCGAGGCCGCGATCGACCACGTCGGCGACCGACTCCGGGACGGCTGGGCGCTCGGCGTCACCGCCGAGGGTCCTGGACTCCTCGACCGGGCGGCCGACCTCCTCGCGGAGCGCGGGCTCGCCGCACGCCGCAGCGACGACTTCCCCGCGGATCCCGAGCCGGGCGTCGCCTACCTGATCCAGGCCTCGATCGAGGCCGGGCTCGAGCTGCGCGGCGAGCGGATTGGGGTGCTCGCCGAGGCCGAGTTCTTCGGTCGCGCCGCCTCGTATCGCCAGGGCGCGCCGCGCAAGCTCGCGTCGCGGCGTCGCAACGTCGTCGACCCGCTCCAGCTCAAGGCCGGCGACCACGTCGTCCACCAGACGCACGGCATCGGGCGCTTCATCGAGCTCGTCGAACGCGAGGTGTCGACCGGGACGACGCGCGGGATCGGCGGTCGCAACATCGTCAAGTCGACGCGGGAGTTCCTCGTCATCGAGTACGCGCCGTCCAAGCGCGGCATGCCCGGCGACAAGCTCTACGTCCCTACCGATCAGCTCGACCTGCTCACCCGCTATGTCGGCGGCGAGGCCCCGACGCTCTCCAAGATGGGCGGCAGCGACTGGTCGGCGGCGAAGGGCAAGGCGCGCAAGGCGGTCCGCGACATCGCGGTCGAGCTCGTCAAGCTCTATGCCGCGCGCCAGGCGAGCCGGGGCCACGCCTTCGCGGTCGACACCCCCTGGCAGCGCGAGCTCGAGGATGCCTTCCCGTTCGCCGAGACCCCCGATCAGCTCACGACGATCGACGAGGTCAAGGCGGACATGGAGCGTCCGATCCCGATGGACCGGCTGCTGTCGGGCGATGTCGGCTTCGGCAAGACCGAGGTCGCCGTCCGCGCGGCGTTCAAGGCGATCCAGGACGGCAAGCAGGTCGCGATGATCGTCCCGACGACGCTGCTCGTGCGCCAGCACGCGGAAACCTTCGCCGAGCGGTTCGCGGGCTTCCCCGTCAACCTCCGGGCGCTCAGCCGCTTCCAGTCGGAGAAGGAGTCCGCCGACACCCTGGCGGGGCTCGCCGACGGCACGGTCGACCTCGTCATCGGGACGCACCGCCTGCTCGGTAAGAGCATCGCGTTCAAGGATCTCGGCCTCGTCATCATCGACGAGGAGCAGCG
>DATMFB010000032.1:0-1787 GCA_035556395.1 Microbacteriaceae bacterium | reverse complement strand
GCCGCGCACGCAGGGCGGCGCGATCACGCTCGCGGCCGCCGAGGTCGCCGACTTCGTCGAGGCGAAGTACGTCTGCGTCTTCACCGAGTCGGGCGACTCGGCACGCCGGATGGCGCGACTGCGCTTCCGGATCCCGATGCTCGCGTTCACTCCTCACCCCGCGATCGAGCGCCGCATGTCGCTCATCTGGGGCATCCAGCCGCATGTCGTCGAGCGGGTGCAGGACACCGACGCGATGGTCCACCAGGTCGACCAGTTCCTCACCGCCTCCGACCTCGTCGAGACCGGCGATCCCGTCGTCGTCATCAGCGGCACCCCTCCCGGGCGCTCGGGCTCGACGAACGACATCCGCGTGCACCGCGTCGGCGAGGCGGTCGACGCCGCGCCGCCGATCTGGGAGTCCGGGGCGCATGCCGACTGATCGTCGGGCAGCCGGCGTCGCGGCTGCGACGGCGGTGCTCCTCCTGCTCCCGCTCGCGGCGTGCGCTCCCGCGGCGCCGGGCGGGAAGGCGAGCTCGCCGGCGACGATCGAGGTCGACGTGTCGGGCGGCAGCCCCACGGGCGACGCGATCGCGATCCCGGGCGGGCTCGCCGCGGGCGTCGAACGCGGGCTCGGCGCGCTCCCGGGGATCATTCAGCACGTGCTCCAGGAGACCGGCGTCCCCGGGATGTCGGTCGCCGTCGTGGTCGGCGACGACACCGCGTTCGCCGAAGGCTACGGGACCAAGATCGCGGGACAGGACGACCCGGTCGACGCGTCGACCGTCTTCCAGATCGCCTCGGTGTCGAAGTCGCTGACCGGCACGATCATCGCGAAGGCGGTGAGCGACGGGACCGTCGACTGGGACACCCCCGTCCGCGAGCTGCTGCCCGGCTTCGCGCTCTCCGACCCGTACGTCACGCAGCACGGGACGATCGCCGACTACATGACGCACCGCTCGGGCCTCTACACGGGCGCCGGGGACGACCTCGAGACGCTCGGCTTCGACCGGGACACGATCCTCGACCGGCTGCGGCTGCTGCCGCTCGACGCGTTCCGCAGCACCTACAACTACTCGAACTTCGGCATCACGGTCGCGGGCGAGGCCGTCGCGACCGCCGCGGGCACCAGCTGGGAGGAGCTCGCGGAGCGGACGCTCTTCGGGCCGCTCGGCATGACGGCGACGAGCGCGCGGTACGAGGACTACCTCGCACGCGACGACCGCGCGACGATCAACGCGCTCGTCGACGGCTCGTACGCGCCGCTCTACCAGCGCGACCCCGACGCCGAGGCCCCCGCCGGCGGCGTCTCGTCGAACGTCATCGACCTCGCCGAGTGGATGAAGCTCGTGCTCACCGGCGGTGCGCTCGACGGCCAGGCGTACATCGACCAGGACGCCCTGCTGCCCGCGATCTCCGGCCAGATCGTCAGCGGATGGCCCTCGGCGCTCGGCGACCGGGGCGGCGAGTACGGCTACGGGTTCAACGTCGGCACGGCGCTGAACGGCCAACCCACGGTGTCCCACTCCGGCGCGTTCCTGCTCGGCACCGGCACCAACTTCCGCATGCTGCCGGGGCTCGGGCTCGGCGTCGTCGCCCTGACGAACGGCTCCCCGGTCGGCGCCGCAGAGGCCGTCGTCGCGGCGTTCCTCGACATCGTGCTGTACGGGCACGAGACGCGCGACTGGACGCCCGCGTACCAGGCCGCGTTCGCGCACTACTTCGAGCCGGAGGGCGACCTCGTCGACGTCGCACGGCCCGCGAACCCCGCACCGCCCGCTGACCTCGCGGCCTACGCGGGCGTCTAC
>DATMFB010000031.1:0-9185 GCA_035556395.1 Microbacteriaceae bacterium | reverse complement strand
TCCCTGCGCTACGCGACCCGCAACTGCACCGACTTCGTCGCGTGGCGCCTCAACCGCGACGCCGGCTCCTTCGGCGAGCCCTGGCTCATGGACTGGAGCTACCTCACGCCGACCGGTGGGGACGCATCCAGCTGGGCGGACGCCTGGGCCGCGCACGGCTGGGCGACGAGCACCACGCCGGTCGTCGGTTCGGTCGCCTGGTTCGGCTACGGCGGCAACCACGTCGCCTACGTCCAGGCGGTCAACGACGACGGCACGATCACGATCGAGGAGTACAACTGGGTGCGCCTCACCTACGGCATGCGCACCATCGCGACGGACTCGATCCCGCTCTACCTGTACCCGCCGCCCACGCCGTAGCGCGCTCGCTCGCTACACTGGACTGCCTGCCTCTGTAGCTCAGTGGATAGAGCGCCTCCGTCCTAAGGAGGGCGTCGGGAGTTCGATTCTCTCCAGGGGCACCAGGGTTCGACGGTGCAGCGCTCAGGGGCGCAACGACGGGTCGTCGGCCTCCGTCACCTGACTGCTCACACGCTCGCCCGTCACGGGGTCGGTCACCGAACGGGAGGTCACGACCGCCCGGCGTCCTCGCGCGAGGAGGACGGCGCCGATGATCGCCACGACGACGCCGGCGCCCATGAGGATGTATCCGACGAGGTCCAGGTCGATGAACGCGTTCTCCAGGTTGATGGCGAACGCGAGGATGGCGCCGATCACGATCAGCGCGATGCCGCTTCCTAGTGTCATGGTGCACATCTCCTATCTCGGCCGGGGAGGCCCGGCCGCTTCAGGATGGGCCAGTGGGCATGCGCCTGCAAAGGCGCTTGCGCGCCGGCGACGAGTGCGGTAAAGATCGCACCCCTGCGCTCGCCCGTATGGTCGGACCGGGTCGTGAACGCGACACACTGGACCCATGCAGCTCTTCGCCGATCTGGCCCAGTCCTTCCCGCTCATGCGCGGCGGAGGCGCGTTCCTCGTCGCGGTCGGGCTCGGCATCGTGGTCGGCGCGTTCGGCTCCCGCCGGTGGCGCATCGTCGCCTTGATCGTCGGCGCGGGCGTCGGCGTCGTGATCATGGCGGTCGGCGGCGCGACCAAGCTCATCTTCGCCGGACTGCCCAGCCCGGCCATCTGGCAGTGGGTCGTGCTCGGTGTCGCATTCCTCGTCGAGGGCTATCTGGTGAGCGTCGTCGTGCGGAAGTTCCCGGACCTCGACTCCAGGCCGTTCTGGATGTGGATGCTGTTCATCGTCGGCGCGCACTTCCTCATCCTCGGCTTCAGCCATGGACCGATCTGCGCGCTGCTCGCGGTGCTGTGCATGGTGAACGCGCTGATCGGACTGCGCGCCACCTCGGTCGACTACCGGGTGTTCTGGGGGATCGATGGGGCGCTCAAGATCGTGGGCGGCGCGAGCATGATCGCGATCAGCTACGCCTGAGGAGGCGCCGTCCAGCCGCCTTCGCCGGTGTCGCTCAGCGCGTCGAGGAATCGGAGCACGGCATCGCGTTCCGACGGCTCGAGCGCGGCCGCGACCCGGAAGCGCCGCGCGTGCTCGCGGCCGATCGTCTCCTCGGCGGCGACGCGCGTCTCGTCGCTGACGACGATGGCGAGCGCCCGGCGGTCGGTCGGGTGCGGCGTCCGCCGGATGTGACCGCCGTGCTCGAGGCGGTCGAGCAGCCTGGTGACCGATGCGCTCGAGATCCCGAGGTGCTCCGCGAGATCCCGGGCGGTGACATGGCGGCCGTGGTCGGCCGCGACGATCGCGAAGCGCAGCGCCTTCATGTCGGTGTCACCGAGCCGCATGAAGCGGCCCGATGCCTCGGCGACGCGGCGCTCGGCCTCGCGCCAGCGGAACAGGGCGTCCATGATGCGCACGGTCGCTTCGAGGTCCTCGCCGGAGAGCCCGGCGACGTCGACCACCCGGCCGCGCGCGTCGATCACGCGCGGGTCGTGCAGACCCAGCGCGATCTCCGCAGGCTCGTCGCGGTCTAGAGTCACGGGTTAAAGCTACCCGCGCGAAAGTAGTAACATCTATCTAGTTACTAGCTGAGCTAAGGAAATGGAACGCACGTCGATGAAGGTCCCCACCTGGCTCCGTGTGCTCATCCCGGTCGCGCTCATCATCACGTGGCTGGCGGCCGCCGGCATCGGCGGGCCCTACTTCGGGCGGATCGACGAGGTGTCGTCGAACGATGCGACCGCCTACCTCCCGACGAGCGCCGAGGCCACCGTCGTGCAGCAGCGCCTGGCCGACTTCTCCGGCGAGGACGTCATCCCGGCCGTCGTCCTGGTCGTCGGGGAGACTGCGTTCGACGACGCCCAGCTCGCGTCGATCGACGAGCTCCGGGAGGCCATCTCCGGCATCGCGGCGATCTCGGGCGATCCGAGCCCGCCGATCGTGTCCGACGACGGGCGCGCGGCGCAGATCTTCCTCGCGCTGGATACGAGCGACTCGGTGTCCGATGCCGTGCAGGAGCTGCGCGCCGACATCGCCGCCGCGACGCCCGCGGGGATGACCGTGTACGTGACGGGGCCGGCGGGATTCACCGGCGATCTCGTGGCCGCGTTCGGCGGCATCGACGGGATCCTGCTGCTCGTCGCGCTCGGCGCCGTCTTCCTCATCCTCGTCATCGTCTATCGCTCGCCGCTGCTGCCCCTCATCGTGCTCGCGACGAGCACCTTCGCGCTCACCGCAGCGCTCCTGACCGTCTGGTGGATCGCGAAAGCGGGCATCCTGCTACTCAGCGGACAGACCCAGGGGATCCTCTTCATCCTCGTGATCGGCGCCGCGACCGACTACTCGCTGCTCTACGTCGCCCGATATCGAGAGGCGCTGCAGACCCACGAGCGGCGATGGGATGCGACGCTCGCGGCCCTGCGCGGATCGTGGGAGCCCATCGTCGCCTCCGGCGGCACCGTCATCGCGGGCCTGCTCTGCCTGCTCGCGAGCGACCTCGAGTCGAACCGGGTGCTCGGCCCCGTCGCGGCGATCGGCATCGTGTTCGCCCTTCTCGCGTCGCTCACGCTGCTGCCGTCGCTGCTGTTCGCGGCCGGCCGCGTCGCGTTCTGGCCGAGGAGAACGCGATTCGACCCCGACAGCGTCGGCGACCAGATCCCCAAGCGCGGCATCTGGGCGAAGGTCCCCCGGTTCGTCGCCCGTCGCCCGCGCGTCATCTGGATCACGACCGTGGTCGTGCTCCTGGCCGCCTGCCTCGGCATGTTCCAGCTCAAGGCGGACGGCGTCGCATCGAGCGAGCTCGTCCTCGGGGAGTCCGAGGCGCGCACGGGCCAGGTGGCGCTCGCCGAGCACTTCCCCGGCGGATCGGGCAGCCCCGTCTACATCCTGACGTCGGAGGACCGCCTCCAGGCGACCGCCGACGTGCTCCTCGCCGACTCCCGCATCGACGGCGTCGTCGTGCTCGCGGCCGACTCGCCGAGCGGGACCGCGCCGGTCACGGCCGACGGGATCCAGCCGCTCGGCCCTCCCGGGACGGCGGCACCCGCGCCCACCGTCGCCGACGGCGACATCCTGCTCCAGGCGACGCTCGTGCCCGCGGCCGACTCGGCCGAGGCGGAGCAGGTCGTCCTGGACCTGCGCAGCGAGCTCGCCGGCGAGGCGCTCGTCGGCGGCGTGACCGCCACGGCGGTCGACTCGGACGCGGCATCGATCCGCGACCGGACGCTCATCATCCCGCTCGTGCTGCTCGTGATCCTGATCATCCTGATCCTGCTGCTGCGTTCGATCGTCGCGCCGCTCATCCTCGTCGGGACCGTAGTGCTGTCGTTCGGCGCGACGATGGGGGTCTCGGCGCTCATCTTCAACCACGTCCTCGGACTCCCGGGCGCGGATCCGGCGGTGCCGCTCTTCGGCTTCGTCTTCCTCGTCGCACTCGGCATCGACTACAACATCTTCCTCATGACCCGCGTGCGGGAGGAGGCGCTGCGCTTCGGCGCACGCGAGGGAATGCTGCGGGGACTCGGAATCACCGGCGGGATCATCACGTCGGCGGGGCTCGTGCTCGCGGCGACGTTCGCGGCGCTCTCGGTGATCCCGATCCTGTTCCTGCTGCAGCTCGCGTTCATCGTCGCGTTCGGCGTCCTGCTCGACACGATCGTCGTGCGATCGCTGCTCGTGCCGGCGATCGGGCTCGATCTCGGGCGCGCGCTGTGGTGGCCGTCGAAGCGGATCCCGCGCATCAGCTAGACTGAATGCACTCGTAGCGCAATTCTTGCGCCGCAAGCGTCGTAGAACGCTCCCTCGCCGTCTCGCTCCATCAAGCAGCGCGGCTGACATCTTCTCCGGCGAACGATCCCTCGATCGAGGCGATCGCCCACCGAATCCCGACTCGTCCGCGCTTCGCCGCGGGGGAGCAGAAGGACCCCCATGACCACGCACGCCCCCAACTTCGCCGAGCTCGGCGTCCCCTACCCCCTCGTCGAGGTGCTCGACCGCGCCGGCAAGACGACCGCGTTCCCCATCCAGGCCGACACCCTGCCCGACACGCTCGCCGGCCGCGACGTGCTCGGCCGCGGCCGCACCGGATCGGGCAAGACGCTCGCGTTCAGCATCCCCATGGTCGCCCGGCTCGGCACCCGGCTCGCCGGCGGTGCCCGCCGTGCCGGTCGGCCGCTCGGCCTCGTGCTCGCGCCGACGCGTGAGCTCGCCACCCAGATCGAAGCCGTCATCGCGCCGCTCGCGAAGGCGTACGGCCTCACGACGACGACGATCTTCGGCGGCGTCTCGCAGGTCCGTCAGGTCTCGGCGCTGCGCGCCGGCGTCGACATCATCGTCGCGTGCCCCGGCCGCCTCGAGGACCTCATGAAGCAGCGTCACGTGCAGCTCGACGCGGTCGAGGTCACCGTGCTCGACGAGGCCGACCACATGGCCGACCTCGGCTTCCTGCCCGGCGTGACCCGCATCATGACGGCGACTCCGGAGACGGGCCAGCGCATGCTCTTCAGCGCGACGCTCGACAACGGGGTGGACAAGCTCGTCAAGCGCTTCCTCCACGACCCGCGCCAGCACGAGGTCGACGAGATCGACGCGCCGCCGGTCGCGATGACGCACCACGCGTTCGTCGTCGACGCGGCCGCGAAGAAGGACCTCGTCCGCACGCTCGCCTCCGGCACCGGCCGCCGCATCCTCTTCCTGCGCACCAAGCACACCGCGAAGCGCCTGGCCCGCGAGCTCATCGCGGCCGGCATTCCGGCAGTCGACCTGCACGGCAACCTCAGCCAGGGCCAGCGCGACCGCAACCTCGCCGCGTTCGCGGATGGCTCCGTGCGCGTGCTCGTCGCGACCGACGTCGCCGCGCGCGGCGTCCACGTCGACGATGTCGAGCTGGTCGTCCACGTCGACCCGCCGACCGAGCACAAGGCGTACCTGCACCGCTCGGGCCGCACCGCGCGGGCGGGCGCGGCGGGCGACGTCGTCACGCTCGTGACGCCGGACCAGGAACGCGATGTCGCGGCCATGATGCGCAAGGCCGGGATCCAGGTCCAGGCGCAGCGCGTCACCGCCTCGGCGGAGCCGGTGCGCGTGCTCGTCGGCGAGGTCGCGGCGCATGTCGCGCCGAGCGCCGTCGCGGCGCCCGCCCAGCAGCAGCAGCAGCGCTCGACCCCCCGCGGGACCACTCGCGCGAGGACCCAGGGCACGGGCGCCGCGGCGCCGTCGCGCGGCGGGCAGCGCTCGCGTCGCGGGGGCTCCGGCGGTCGTTCGCGCTCCGGTCAGACCTGGAGCACGTCGAGCCGCTGATCGTCGCTGATCGTCTCCTCGCGATCAGTATTCAGCCACTCGCGCGACCAGAATGCGGAGAAGTCCCTAGCGCGCGCCGGGGCCGCTGACCACTAGCGTTAGTCCCGCGCTGCGGGCATCGGCCCGGTGCGCATCAAGGGGGATTGCTATGGACATCGCACTGTTGATCGTTGGCGGACTGGCCGCCCTGGCGTTCCTCCTGGCGGGTGCGCTGAAGATCGTCGTCCCGCGGGCCCGCCTCAAGGGCATGGGCATGGCGTGGGTCGAGCGCTTCCGCACCTGGCAGGTCAAGGTCATCGGCGTGCTCGAGGTCCTCGGTGCCGCGGGGATCGCCGTCGGCCTCATCGGACAGGACCAGTACGCGGTGCTCGCCTGGTGGCTCGTGGGCACCGCCGCCGTCGGCCTCGTCATCATCATGGTCGGCGCGGTCGTCACGCACGCGCGGCACCGCGAGTCGGTCGTGCCCCCGATCGTGCCGGGCGTGCTCGCCGCGACGTCCGCGGTCCTCGCGGCGCTGCTCGCGACGAGCTGGCCCGGTGGCGTCACGGCGCCCACCATGCCCGTGCCCGCCAACCCGATCTGGAAGGGCGGCACCATGCCCGACCCGGTGCCGGAGGAGAACGTCGTCCTGTCGGTCCCGAAGGACATGTATCGCCACAACGGCGCCCCCACCGAGTGGTGGTGGCACATCGGGACGCTGCGCGCGGGCGACCGCGTCTTCGGCTTCGAGATCAACGCCGCCTCCTTCATCGGCCAGGGCTTCGCGATGACACAGGTCTCGCTGAGCGATGTCGAGAGCGAGTCGCACTATCAGCGCACGCAGGTCTACCTGCCGAAGCCGATCGGCAACTTCGACGTCGCGAAGTGGGCCGAGGGCGACCCCTCGAAGGACTGGTACGCCCAGCTCGGCGACCCGAGCTGGGTCGTCGGCGGGTTCTCGGTCACCGACCCCGGCACCGGCTACACGTCGATGCCGGAGGTGCGCATCGAGGGAGACGGCACGGGCGCTGCGGCGTTCGCCGTGCCGGACGAGCACGGCGGGATCGGGCAGATCGCCCTCGTCAGCCCGGGGACGGGGTACACCGAGACCCCGACCGTGACGATCGTCGGCGGGGGCGGCAGCGGCGCGACCGCCGTCGCGGTGCGCAACTCGGTCGTGATGACGGCGCCGCAGGCCGACCCGTCGCAGGACATCCGCGTCCAGGTGACCCTGGTCGACGAGAAGACGCTGACGCCGGTCGACTTCGACCTGACGTTCTCCCAGCAGGGTCGACCGTTCTTCGTCTTCGGGACCGGGATCGAGCCGAGCGCGACGGTGCAGAGCCTCGCGAAGGACAACTACTACTTCTCCTTCACCCGGCTTGCGGCGAGCGGCACGGTCACGATCGACGGCAAGGCGTACGAGGTCAGCGGCACGACGTGGATGGACCACGAGTACGGCTACTTCGGCGACGGATCGACGGACGGACGCGTGCGCTGGCTGCTGCAGGACATGCAGCTCGACAACGGCTACACGATCTCGAACGCCGGGATCATCGGCCCCGGCTTCAAGCCGGAGATCGGGGTCGCGGTCGACGCATTCGCGACGCTGCAGGATGCCGAGGGCAACATCTACTACGTGGCGAGTACCGTCACACCGGTGGGCGAGCTCTGGACGAGTCCCGAGACCGGGGTGTCGTACGCGCAGGAGTTCCGGGTGCAGATCCCGTCCTTCGACGCCGACATCGTCGTGTCGACCCGCGTGCAGGATCAGGAGTTCGTGCTCCCGGCCGCCTCGATCTACGAGGGCACCGCGAACCCGGTCGGCACCATGCTCGGCAAGAAGGTGAAGGGCGACGCCTGGATCGAGCAGGCCTTCTGAGCGTGGTGCCGGGTGCCGAGCCGCGTGCGCCATCGCGCCCCGCTCGGCACCCGGCACCACGCTGGACGTGACTACGCGACGAAGTCCTCGAGCTCGCGCGAGGCGATGCGCTCGTCGAATGGGAGCAGCTCCTCGATCGCGTCGCGGCGCACCTTGGCGACCCAGTCCGGATCGGCGATCTGGGCGCGGCCGACGGTCATGAGGTCGAAGTCGCCGCGTTCGAAGCGTCGGATGAGTTCGTGGAACGCCGGCCTGCCGGTCTGGCGCGCGGGTCCGCCCTCGAGGCTCGTCATGACGTCGGTCGCGAGCCCGAGGCTCCCGACCGCCGCGACGGGGAGGTCCGTGAAGCGCTTGACCCAGCCGGCCAGGCCCAGGTCGGGATCGAGCTCGGGCCACTCGGGAGTCCAGAATCGCCGCGTCGACGCGTGGAACATGTCGACGCCGGCCGCCTGGAACGTCTCGACGAAGAAGCGTAGCTCCTCGGGCGTCTCGGCGATTCGGGCGTCGTAGTCGACCTCCTTCCACTGCGAGAAGCGCAGCGATACGGCGAAGTCGGGGCCGACGGCCTGGCGGATCGAGGCGACGATCCGCGCCGGGAAGCGCACGCGGTCGCGGAGGTCGTCCCCGCCGTAGCCGTCGTCTCGGCGGTTGGTCGCCGCCCAGAGGAACTGGTCGAGCAGGTAACCGTGGCAGGCGTGCACCTCGACGCCCGAGGCGCCGATCGACTTCGCGAGGATCGCGCTGCGGACGAACGAGGCCTCGATCTCGTCGAGCTCCACGGTGGTCATAGCCCGCCCCCGCGACGTGCCGCCGCTGAGCAGGCCGGACGGACTCAGTGTCGGGTGCTCCGCGTACGGGCCGTCGCCGCCCTCGTCGCGCACCGCGCCCTCGTGCCAGAGCTGGATGAAGAACTCAGCGCCCTCGCCCCGGACCGCCGCCGCGCACCTCGCCCACGCGTCGGCCGTGCGCGGCGTGAGCCAGGCGAACCGGGTCGACTGCGTCGAGGTGGGGTGGTCGACCGCGCAGGCCTCGGAGTTGACGAGCGCGGTGCCGCCCGCGGCGCGGCGCCGGTAGTACTCGGCGAGCCTGGGCGTGGGGGCGCCGTCGACGCACCACTCGCGCTGCATCCCCGGCATGACGAAGCGATTGCGCAGCGTCAGCGGCCCGACGGCGATCGGCTCGAACATCGGTGCCAGGTCCATTCGCTCAGCGTATTGGGCGGCCGGCCGCGCCCGATGCGCGGAGCGAGCCGGTAGCCTCCCAGCGTGACGATCGCGCGGCTCGCACCTGGGGAGGCCGTCACGCAATTCGCCGTGCTGGATGCCCTGCTGGTGGGAGCATACGAGTCTGGGATCGCGGTCTCAGATGTGTGCGCCCTCGGCGATTTCGGCCTCGGCTGCTGCGACCGCCTCGGCGGCGAGGTCGTGATCCTCGACGGCGAGGCGTTCGAGTGCACGCCCGATGGTCTCATCTCCCGGATGACGAGCGGGGAGATCCTCCCGTTCGCCGTCTGCTGCCGCTTTCCGGCGGGCGACGCGCAGTCGATCGCGAACGCCGATCTCACCGCCCTCG
>DATMFB010000030.1:0-3311 GCA_035556395.1 Microbacteriaceae bacterium | reverse complement strand
TCGAGGCCCGGCGGCGGCGCGGCTTGGTCGGCGGGGCGGCCTCCTCGACGGGGGCCTCCGCCACTGCGTCGAGTGCCGCGGTGAGGATGGTCTCGGGGTCGGCGCCCTTCGACTCGCCTGCGGCTCGCTCAGGGGCCGGTGCGCCGCCTGCGGGCTCGGAGACCGGGAGCTCCGCGTCGTCCGTGTGGATCGTCGACTTCGCGATCTTCGAGAGGGCGTTGCGCACGTCCTCGGTGATCGCGTGCGTGCCGGCCGAGCCGACGCCGTTCTTGACGCCGCTCGCCCCGCCCGCGGCTCCGCGACCGGAGCGCTTGCGCGTGCCGCCATCGGCCGCGCGGTGCTTGATCACCGGGTCGTGGTGGATGACGACGCCGCGGCCGGCGCAGACCTCGCACGGCTCGGAGAACGTCTCGAGCAGGCCGAGGCCGATCTTCTTGCGCGTCATCTGCACGAGGCCGAGCGAGGTGACCTCGGCGACCTGGTGCTTCGTGCGGTCGCGCGAGAGGCATTCGACGAGGCGACGCAGGACGAGGTCGCGATTGGTCTCGAGCACCATGTCGATGAAGTCGACGACGATGATCCCGCCGATGTCGCGCAGCCGCAGCTGGCGGACGATCTCCTCAGCGGCCTCGAGGTTGTTCTTCGTGACGGTCTCCTCGAGGTTGCCGCCCTGACCGACGAACTTGCCCGTGTTGACGTCGACGACGGTCATCGCCTCGGTCCGGTCGATGACGAGCGAGCCGCCCGACGGCAGCCAGACCTTGCGCTCGAGCGCCTTGTCGATCTGCTCGGTCACGCGGTACTCGCTGAACGAGTCGCCGCCCTCGTAGCGCACGACGCGCTCGAGCAGGTCGGGCGCGACGCCCGTGAGGTAGTCGGCGATGATCTCGTGCGCGTCCTCGCCCTCGATGACGAGGCGCTGGAAGTCCTCGTTGAAGACGTCGCGGATGATCTTGACGAGCAGATCCGGCTCGGAGTGCAGGAGCGCCGGCGCGTTCGCCGTCTCGACCGCGTGCTGGATGTGCGTCCACTGGTTCGTGAGCCGCTGCACGTCGAGCGTCAGCTGCTCCTCGGTCGCGCCCTCGGCCGCGGTGCGCACGATGACGCCGGCGGACTCGGGAAGGACCTCCTTGAGGATGCGCTTGAGCCGTGCCCGCTCGGTGTCGGGGAGCTTGCGCGAGATGCCGGACATCGACCCGTTCGGCACGTAGACGAGGTAGCGCCCCGGCAGCGAGATCTGCGAGGTGAGTCGGGCGCCCTTGTGGCCGATCGGGTCCTTCGTCACCTGGACGAGCACGCGGTCGCCCGGCTTGAGCGCGAGCTCGATGCGCTTCGCCTGCTGCTTCGGGCGACCCTCCTCCTCGGCGTTCGCCTGGGCGGCCTCCCAGTCGACCTCACCCGAGTAGAGGACGGCGTTGCGCCCGCGCCCGATGTCGACGAACGCGGCCTCCATCGAGGGCAGCACGTTCTGCACGCGGCCGAGGTAGATGTTCCCGATGAGGGACGCCTCCTGGCTCTTCGCGACGTAGTGCTCGACGAGGACGTCGTCCTCGAGGACCGCGACCTGGATGCGGTCGAACTTGCTGCGCACGACCATCGAGCGATCGACGGCCTCGCGGCGGGCGAGGAACTCGCTCTCCGTGACGACCGTCCGGCGGCGGCCGTCGGAGCGGCCGTCGCGGCGGCGCTGCTTCTTCGCCTCGAGACGGGTCGAGCCCTTGATCCGCTGCGGCTCCGTGATGGGCTCCGGCGCGCTGCGCTGCTGGCGCTGACGCGGCGGCGACTGGGTCTGCGGGGCGGTCTCCCCCTCGCCGTCGCCACGTCCGCGGCGACGGGTGCGGCTGCGGCGGGCCGCGCCTCCGGGGATGTCGGCATCGGGTTCGAACTCGTCGACCTCGGGGAGGTCAGGCGCCTGCGGCAGTGGCGGGGGCGCCATGAACAGCAGCGATACGGGGGAAACGGTCGGGGTGGTCTCGTCCACCGGTACTCCTTGCCGGGCCGCACTGCGGCACCGGTACGCTCGTGCGCGTTCCGCGTGTGGCGCGGATCCTCGCGCAAATCTGTGGGGGTCTCGACCCGGGTCTCAGCACGGCCTGCGGCCGACTCGACCCTCGGTGGGACCGATTCTCGGAACTGGCTATCCGACTGCCGCGGCATGGGCCGCTGCCTGGTCCGGTGTGCCCGGAAAGCTTGGTTCCAGCATTATCGCACGGCTCGTCGGGATAATGGCGACGTGACCCAATCGCGTGCGCGTCGCCCCTGGCTGCTCATCGTCGTCCTGGTGCTGACGGGGGTCGCCGGCATCTGGGCGGCGTTCGCGCTCACGCTCGACAAGTTCGCGGTCCTCGCCGATCCGAATGCCGACCTCGACTGCAACTTCTCGATCATCGTGCAGTGCGGCGCGAACCTGCAGTCGTGGCAGGGCGCCGCGTTCTTCGGCGTGCCGAACCCGATGTGGGGCCTCATGGGGTGGATCGCGCCCATCGTGGTCGCGGCCGCGCTCATCGCCGGCGCCCGCTTCCGGACCTGGTTCTGGCTCGTGTTCAATCTCGGGATCGCGGGCGCGCTCGCGTTCTGCATCTGGCTCATGACCCAGTCGATCTTCGTCATCGGGACGCTCTGCCCCTGGTGCATGCTGACCTGGGCCGCGGCGATCCTCGCGTTCTGGACCCTGACGTTCTACAACCTCAAGGCGGGCCACTTCGGAGCCTGGGGCCGCAGGGCGGGCTCGCTGCTCTACAGCTGGTCGCCGCTCATCGCCGTCGCGAGCTACCTGGTCATCGCGATCATCGCGCAGCTGCGCCTCGACGTGCTGAGCTACATCGTCTGATCGATCTGGCGCCGCAGCTCGTCGAGCACGGCGAGCGCCGGCGGCGTCGTCGCGACCGCATCGCGCAGCACGAGGTGGATCGAGCGCATCGGGGTCGGCCGCACGACCCGCACCGCGACGGCGCCCGGCGGCAGGTGGCGGGTGCCGAGGACCGGCAGCACGGTGATGCCGACGCCCGCCGCGACGAACGCGAGGGCCGTCGGATAGTCGTGCGCCTCGACCTGGAAGGGCGGGCTGAATCCGGCGGCCGTGCAGGCCTCGAGGAGGTTCGCGCGGCACCAGCCGCGGGAGAAGTCGTTGTCGATCCAGCGCTCCGCCACGAGCTCGGCGAGCTCGATCTCGGGACGAGTCGCGAGCGGGTGCGACTCGGCGACCACGACGACGTAGGGATCGTCGACGAGGTGGTGGCCGACGAAGCCGCCCACCGGGCGATGGTCGGGGCGCGCGACGATGATCTGGACGTCCGCCCGATCATCGGGCG
>DATMFB010000029.1:0-2107 GCA_035556395.1 Microbacteriaceae bacterium | reverse complement strand
TTCTCCGGTTGGGCGCGCCAGGCCGAGGGCCGGACCGTGCAGGGTGAGCTCGAGGACGCACTCGGGACGCTCTTCCGCGGTCGCGGCGAGCCCCCTCGGCTCGTCGTCGCCGGGCGGACGGACGCGGGCGTGCATGCGCGCGGTCAGGTCGCGCATGTCGACCTCGATCCGGCGCAGTGGCGGCATCTCGGCCGCATGGGTCGTGACGCCGACCCGCTCGAGGCGATCGCGCGGAAGCTCAACGGGCTCGCGGGACGGGTCGGGGACGTGCGGGTGCATCGGGCCTCGCTCGCGCCGGAAGGGTTCGATGCGCGGTTCTCCGCGATCTGGCGCCGCTACGAGTACCGGATCGCCGACGCGGCCGCGACGCAGGATCCGCTCGCTCGCGGATACACGGTCTGGCATTCGCGTGCGCTCGATGCGGTCGCGATGGACGCCGCGGCGCGATCGCTGGCCGACCCGGGGCTCGCCGACTGGGCCGCCTACTGTCGTCCCCGACCGATGGCGACGACCATCCGCGACCTGCAGGCGTTCAGTTGGAGTCGGTCCGACGACGGCGTGCTCGTGGCACGGTTGCAGGCCGACGCCTTCTGCCACTCGATGGTCCGAGCGCTCGTCGGTGCCTGCATCGCGGTCGGCGAGGGTGCCCTCGGTCTCGAGGATCCGGTGGCGCTGCGGGAGGCGGGCGAGCGCACGAGCGCGTTCAAGGTCATGCCGGCGAAGGGTCTCGTCCTCACCGAGGTCGGCTACCCGCCCGACGACGAGCTCGCGGCGAGGTCTGAGCAGACGCGCGGGCTGCGGTCGCTCGATGTTCTCGACTAGTTCGATGGGGCGTCGACAGTCCGTGTGTCACACCTAGAAGCCAGGTGTTACACTTCTGCTATGCCCACCGCCCGCCGCCGACACGCGATCACCGAGTCCGATGAGCTCGCCCGCGTCCTCGACGCGATGGAGCAAGAGCGGCCGGGGGAGTCGCGGTCTCGACTGCTGCATCGGCTGCTCGACGCGGGCCTGCAGGCGACTATGGAGCGGAATGCCGATGTCATCGAGCGCCGGCGTACGGAGATTCTCGCGGGCGCCAGCCTCATGCCGTCGGGGATCTACCGGGCGAACGAGCGTGAACTGCTGCTGGCGGAGTGGCCGGAGTGATCACGCTCGACGCGGGGGTCGTGATCGCATATCTCAATCAGGACGACGCTCACCACGCGCGAGTGAGCGATTGGCTCTCCGCGCATGTGCATGACGAGTACGCGACGTCGGTGATCACGCTCGCAGAGGTGCTGGTCCGACCGTCCGCACTCGGCCATGCCTCGACCGCGCATCGCGCGTTGAGCCTGCTGGGAGTCACCCCGATCGAAGCCGTCGCGGGGGACGAGCTCGAGATCGCGGCGGTGTGCGCTGCGACGCGGCTACGGCTGCCCGACGCGATCGTCATCCACACCGCCGAGCGCCTTGGCGGTGGTCTGTCGACGACTGATCTCGCACTCGCGCGTGCCGCGATCGCCCGAGGCATCCCCGTGCACGACCTGTCAGCCTGAGCCGGCGGCGTCGGGCTGCTCGGAGTGCGATGCGCTGTCGTCGCTGGACGTCGCGCAGAAGGCCTCATGCATCGAAGCCGTACTGTCGCCGCTGCTGCGGAGTGAGGTAGCGGAGCGTGCGCGCGAATCCCGGAGGGAGGATCCGGCCGCATACCCATCCCCAGAGCAGATCGGCCGCCTGCATCGGTCGGAATGCCTCGATCTCGAGCGCCCGGGTCGCCGATGGGTCCGTCCCCGGGTGATCGCCGGGTGCGCCGCGATGAACGCGCTGCGCGAAGTCGTCGGGCGACGAGATGCTCCGCGCTGGGTACCGATGCATGCGCGGGGCGAGTGCCATGCGCATGCCAGGCCGGCGGGTCCTCCGGCATGACTTGGGACGCGGCCTGCGCGAGGTGATCCCGAGGATCGACGAGTTCGATCGGCTCGACGGACGGGCTCAGTGTCGCTTCCATGCTCCCAGGGTGAAGCGGACCACCGACATCACGCGGACCTGAAGAGTTCAGATACGAGCGACTCCAGCGCGTCGCTCGCAGCGTCGAATGCCATGGGGAAGATTCGAGGTTCGAAGA
>DATMFB010000028.1:0-20848 GCA_035556395.1 Microbacteriaceae bacterium | reverse complement strand
AGCTTGGGTGGTCGAGTTCCCTGGTCGCTCATGGCTGGGATCAGCCGAGACGAGCGCGGAACTCGGGAGGAGAGGCGTCGGCTCAAGCACACATTCGACACTGAGCCGACGCCTGCGGCATGCAGGCGGCACCCATCATCGACGTGGTCGACGTAGTGCGGCTGAGAGTCATACCGTCAAGTGTGACGTGATACGGCGCCCTGCGTCAACTCGCCGGCTCAGCCGACGGTGCCGTAGAGGCGGTCGCCGGCGTCGCCGAGCCCGGGGACGATGTACCCCTTCTCGTTCAGCCGCTCGTCGAGCGCGCCGAGCACGACCGTGACGTCGCGGCCGTCGAGCCCCTCCTGGAGGAGCGCGACACCCTCGGGGGCGCCGAGCAGGCAGACCGCGGTGACGTCGCTCGCCCCGCGGTCGAAGAGGTAGTGGATCGCCGCGAGCATCGAGCCGCCGGTCGCCAGCATCGGGTCGAGGACGAAGACCTGCCGTCCGGACAGGTCGTCCGGGAGGCGCGTCGCGTAGGTGGTGGGCTGGAGCGTCTCCTCGTTGCGCACCATGCCGAGGAACCCGACCTCCGCGGTCGGGATGAGCGCGGTCATGCCGTCGAGCATCCCGAGCCCGGCCCGCAGGATGGGGACGACGAGGGGACGCGGTGAGGCGATCTGCACGCCGCGCGTCGGCGCCACCGGCGTCACGATGTCGATCGGCTCGACGCGGACGTCGCGGGTGGCCTCGTAGGCGAGGAGCGTCACGAGCTCGCTGACGAGCGAGCGGAACGTCGAGGACGGCGTCGCGACGTCGCGGAGCACCGTGAGCTTGTGCGTCACGAGGGGGTGGTCGACGACATGCACTCGCATAGGCTCACTGTAATGGACCGCTACCGCGCCTGGATGGCCGATGCGCTCGAGCTCGCGCAGGCCGCGGAGGCGGCTGGGGACGTCCCGGTCGGGGCCGTCGTGATCGGCCCGGACGGGGCGATCATCGGCCGCGGTCGCAATGCCCGCGAGGGGCAGCACGATCCCACCGCGCACGCCGAGATCGTCGCGATCCGCGAGGCGGGTGACGAGCTCGGATCCTGGCGGCTCGACGGCTGCACCCTCGTCGTCACGCTCGAGCCCTGCGTCATGTGCGCGGGGGCGGCGCTGCAGTCGCGGCTCGCCCGCATCGTCTTCGGCGCGTGGGACGAGAAGGCGGGCGCCGTCGGGGGCCGGATCGACGTCGTCCGCGAGGCCGGTCTCCCGCACGCGGTCGAGGTCGTCGCGGGTATCGCGGAAGCGGAGTCCTCTGCCATGCTGAGGCGTTTCTTCGAACGGAGGCGCTGATGCCCAAGAAGACGGTCACGAGCACGGTCAACGCCCGCGTCATCGGGCTCGCGATCGCCGGAGCGGTCGGCGGGTTCCTCTTCGGCTTCGACTCCTCGGTCGTCAACGGTGCCGTCGACGCGATCCAGGAGGACTTCGGGCTCGACCCCACGATCACCGGACTCGCCATCGCGAGCGCACTCGTTGGCTGCGCGGTCGGAGCCGAGCTCGCCGGGCGCCTCGCGGACCGCCTCGGGCGCGTCCCGGTCATGCTCATCGGCGCGATCCTCTTCCTCGTCTCCTCGATCGGCTCGGGACTCGCGTTCGGCGTCTGGGATCTCGTCGCGTGGCGTCTCATCGGCGGTCTCGGCATCGGCATCGCGTCGGTCGTCGCGCCGGCCTACATCGCGGAGATCTCGCCGAGCCGGGTGCGCGGGCGCTTCGCCTCGCTCCAGCAGCTCGCGATCGTCCTCGGCATCTTCGCCGCGCTGCTCTCGGACGCGCTGTTCGCGAACGCGGCCGGGGGCGCCCAGGGGATCCTGTGGTTCGGGCTCGACGCGTGGCGCTGGATGTTCCTCGCGTGCGCCGTCCCGGCGATCGTCTACGGCCTGATCGCGCTCACCCTCCCCGAGTCGCCCCGCTACCTCATCCGGGTCGGCAAGGAGGATCGCGCGCGGGCCGTGCTCGCGACGATCATCCCCGCCGAGGACGTCGACGCATCGGTCGCGGACGTCCACGCCTCGATCGAGCGCGACGCGGGCCAGAAGGGCTCCCTGCGCGGCAAGGCGCTCGGCCTCAAGCCGATCGTCTGGGTCGGCATCCTGCTCTCGGTCTTCCAGCAGTTCGTCGGGATCAACGTCATCTTCTACTACTCGACGACGCTGTGGCGGGCGGTCGGGTTCACCGAGCAGGACTCGCTGACCATCAGCGTCATCACCTCGGTGACGAACATCGTCGTGACGATCATCGCGATCATGCTCGTCGACAAGGTCGGCCGCAGGCCGCTGCTCATCTGGGGTTCGGCAGGCATGACGATCGCGCTCGCGACGATGTCCATCGCGTTCTCCCAGGCGATCCCCGGCGAGGGCGGGCCGACGCTCCCCGACGCGTGGGGACCGATCGCCCTCGTCGCGGCGAACCTCTTCGTCGTCGCCTTCGCGATCTCGTGGGGCCCCATCGTCTGGGTGCTCCTCGGCGAGATCTTCCCCAACCCCATCCGGGCTCGCGCGCTCGGCCTCGCCGCGGCCGCGCAGTGGGCTGCGAACTTCCTCATCACCGTGACGTTCCCGGGGCTCGCCGCGTTCTCCCTGACCTTCGCCTACGGGATGTACGCGGTCTTCGCGATCCTGTCGCTCGTCTTCGTCGTCCTGCGCATCCCCGAGACGAAGGGGACGAAGCTCGACGACGCGGACAAGCTGCAGGCGCCCGCGCGTCGGCGGAAGGCGCCCGTCACCGCGGGCTAGGCGTACTGGCGCCAGAAGACGGCGATGAGCAGGTTGACGACGGCCAGGCCGCCGGCCGTGTGGAACCACGGCCGGATCCGACCGTGCTTCGCCTTCTGGACCTGAGCGGCGATCGTGGCGCCGAGGATGACGAGCCCGATCACGCCGTGCACCGCGAGCTTGATGTGGTCCGTGCCGCCGCCGCCCGAGATGCTCAGCCACGCGAGCAGGCCGCCCGAGACGATCTGGATGATCGCGCCGGCGAGCATCACCTCGGTCGCGAAGCGGTCCTTCGAGCGCATCTGTGCGAAGAACGTGCCGACGATGAGCGCCATGCCGATGAGGTGGAAGGCGACGAGGATCGCGACGAGCGGGGTCATGTCTGCTCCTTTGTGCTGACTGCGTTCGAGAGGACGGGACGGGGTCCTCACGACCGATTGTGTCAGTCGACGGACCTGATCACGATCGTGTCGGTCGGCGGAGCGGGATCGTGCGCGGCGTCCGGGCGCCAGACGTCGGGTTCGAGGTAGATGATCCGAGCCGCCGGGACTGCCTCGCGGATCGCGCGCTCGACGTCGTCGATCTCGGGGGACAGCTCGGCGAGCGTGCGCTCCGCGGGGAACGCGAGCTTCGCGCCGACCATGAGCTCCTCGGGTCCCACGTAGAGCGTCTTGAGGTGGATGATCCGGTCGACCGAGGGGTGCGTCTCGATCGCGCGGCGGATGGCCGTGAGGTCCCTGGTCGTCGCGCCCTCGCCGACGAGGAGGCTGCCCATCTCGATGCCGAGGATCACCGCGACGATGACGAGCAGGGCGCCGATCGCGAAGGTGCCGAGCGCGTCGTAAAGGCCGTCTCCCGTGATCACCGTGAGGCCGACGCCGACCAGCGCGAAGACGAGGCCGACGAGGGCCGCGATGTCCTCGAGCAGGACCACCGGGATCTCGGGCGCCTTCGCATGGCGGACGTAGCCGACCCAGTTCTCCTGACCCTTGTGCTTCCGCGCCTCCCGGACGGCGGTCCGGAGCGAGAAGGACTCGAGGACGATCGCGATCACGAGCACGACGAGCGGGAGCCACCACCAGGCGGGGTCGAGCGCCGGCTCGTCCGGGTGCTCCTGGATGTGTCGGACCTTCTCGACGCCCTCGTAGATGGCGAAGACGCCGCCCACCGAGAACAGGATGATCGCGACGACGAACGCGAAGACGTAGCGGGACCGGCCGTAGCCGAATGGGTGCTCCGCATCGGCCTGCTTCTTGGCCCGTTCCTTGCCGATCAGCAGCAGGATCTGGTTCGAGGTGTCCGCGACCGAGTGGATCGCCTCGGCGAGCATCGACGATGCGCCCGACAGGAAGAACGCGATGAACTTCGTGGCCGCGATGCCGGCGTTCGCGAGCAGGGCCGCCACGATCGCCTTGGTTCCGCCCTCAGCGCTCATGGGAGCGATTCTAGGATGGGCGCATGGCCGAACTCGGTGAGGGACTCCCCGCGGTCGCGTTCATCGGCGCGGGGTCGATGGGGGGCGCGATCCTGCAGGGACTCGTCGCGTCCGGCATGCCGGTCCGGGGCGGCATCCGCGCCGTCAACCGGAGCGAGGAGAAGGCGGCGGCACTCCGCGGTCCCGGGGTCCTCTCGCTCTCGTACGAGACCGAGGACGACGCGACCGAGCGCGTGCTCGCGGGCGCGAAGCTCGTGGTCCTCGGCGTGAAGCCCGCCGGCATCCCCGATCTGCTCGACGAGATCGGGCCGATGCTCGACCCCGACGCGGTCGTCGTCTCGATCGCCGCAGGCGTCACGACCACGCGCATGGAGGCGCTCGTCCCGAACGCCGTCGTGCGGACGATGCCGAACACGCCGTCCACGGTCGGCCGCGGGGTCACCGGCATCGCCGCCGGCTCGCGTGCGACGGCGTCGGTCATCGCCCTCGTCTCGCGGCTCTTCGAGACCGTCGGCACCGTGCTCGTCCTGCCCGAGTCGCAGATCGACGCGCTCTCGGCGATCAGCGGATCCGGACCCGCGTACGTGTATCTCCTCGTCGAGCAGCTCGCGGAGGCGGCCCGTCGGCTCGGCTTCTCCGACGAGGACGCGCTCGCGCTCGCGGCGGGCACGTTCGTCGGCGCCGGGGCGCTCCTCGAGGCTTCGGGGGAGGACCCCGCCGAGCTGCGCCGCCGGGTGACGAGCCCGAAGGGGACGACCGAGCGCGCCATCGCGGTGCTCGCCGAGGCGGACCTGGCCGGTCTCTTCGAGCGGGCGGCCGAGGCCGCGATCGCCCGCGCCCGCGAGCTCGCGGCCGGCTGACCCCTCGCAGGTCTCCATATTCCGATGGAGGTATCGAGGCCTCGCGGCTAAGGTGACTCCATGGCGGACATATTCGATGTGCTCTCGGATCCGACCCGGCGAGACCTGCTCGGCAGGCTGCTCGCGGCGAGCGCCTCGAGCGACGGGGAGCTCTCGGTCGGGACGCTCGTCGAGCAGACGGGACTGAGCCAGCCGACCGTCTCGAAGCACCTCAAGGTGCTGCGCGATCACGGCCTCGTCGCGGTCCGCGAGGAGGCGCAGCACCGGTTCTACCGGATCGATCCGGCGCCGCTCGAGGAGGCCGCGGCCTGGCTCGCGGCGTTCGCGCCGGATCGCGGTCCCGGGATCGACGAGCAGCTCCGAGTCGAGCTGACGCCGCTGATCGCCTGGTCGGGTGCCGGCGCGGGGGAGCAGATCGGTCGTGCCGCCGCGACGACCCTGCATCAGGCGAAGCACGTCCTCCACGCGCTGCAGGAGGCGACGGAGCAGGCGAAGGACCGTCTCGCCGATGTCGCGGACAAGGTGAAGCAGGTGTTGCCCGCCAATACAGGCGAGTAGTACCCTGTATTCACACGAATCACATCGGTAACAGCCCGGGAGGCGATCATGCGCGGCGATCTGTCCAACGTGCGCTTCCTCACCGTCGCCGAGGTGGCCGAGCTCATGCGGGTCTCCGTCATGACGGTCTACCGGATGGTGCAGTCGGGCGAGCTGCCCGCCGTGCGCTTCGGACGCTCGTACCGGATCCCGGAGGCCGCGGTCGTCGACCTCGTGACCATCCCGGCGGCGGCGTCCCGGGGCGTGGGCTAGAATCTCCTAAGTCTTTTCCCCGAGGGTCAGTGAACCCCGTCGGGTTCGCGACATCGACCGGGAGGCTCCTATGGGCTCTGTCATCAAGAAGCGCCGCAAGCGCATGGCCAAGAAGAAGCACCGCAAGCTCCTTCGCAAGACGCGCCACCAGCGTCGCAACAAGAAGTAGGTCTCGGTACGCGCCCTCGGCGCTCCTCGACCCGAGGCACCGTGATCGTCACGCTCATCGGCAAGCCCGGCTGTCATCTCTGCGATGACGCTCGGGAGGTCATCCATGCCGTGATCGGCGAGTTCAGCGGCATCGAGCTCGTCGAGCGCTCCATCCTCGACGACGCGGCGCTGCGCGACGAGTACGCCGAGGAGATCCCGGTCGTGCTGATCGACGGCGCCCGGCACACCTATTGGCGGGTCGACGCGGAGCGGCTCCGCGCGGCCCTGCGCGCCTGAGCGCGGCCGCTCGGCCTACGCGCTCTCGACCTCGGCCGTCTCGACCGTCTCGGTCGGGACCACCGGGATGCCGGCGGTCGCGGCCTTCTCCAGCTTCACGCGCTCGGCCTGGAGCGACTTGATCGTTTCGCCGTCGAGCAGGCCATTGCCCGCCACGAACGGATTCTCCAGGCCCGTCTTCGCCTGTACGGCATCCGCGTAGGCGGCGGCCGCGGCCGCGACCTTCGCGCCCGCGCGCTGCGCCTGCTTGATCGAGACGCCGCTGCCGGCGGCGATCTTCGCGTGCGTCTCGAGCGCCTTGACGAGCGCCTTGTGCGTCCGCTTGATGAGTTTCGACTTCGACGGCGGCTTCGCGGCGGCGGCGGATTCGCCCTTCGACTTCTCCGTGGACTTCGACGACATGGTGCGCATCATGCCGCATGAAAGTGAACGGCGGGCGCGGCTACGGCGTGAGGCGCGTCGGACCGCGGAAGAGGTAGGTCGTCTCGCGGATCGAGGGCAGCCCGAAGAAGAGCATGAGGACGCGCACGAGGCCCATCCCGAACCCGCCGTGCGGCGGGATGCCGTGCTGGAAGAACGCGAGGTAGTCGGCGAGCCCCTCCGGGTCGAGGCCCTTCTCGCGTGCCTGGGCGACGAGCGCATCGAGGCGGTGCTCGCGCTGCGCGCCCGTCGTGATCTCGGTGCCCCGGTAGATGAGGTCGTACGACTTCGTGAGCCCGGTCGCCTCGTCGCGCATGTGGTAGAACGGCCGGATCCCGGCGGGGTAGTCGGTCACGAAGACGAAGTCGGAGCCGAGCTCCTCCTTCGCGTAGGCCGCGATCCGGCGTTCTCCCTCCGGATCCAGGTCGCCGTCCGTGCGCGGGACCTTGTAGCCCCGCGACTCGATGATCGCGTGCGCCTCCGCGAGGGGGATCCGCGGGAACGGGACGGTCGGCACCTCGACGGGGAAGCCGAAGAGCCGCTCGATCTCCTCGCCGTGCTTGGCCGCGACGGCGGCGAGCCCTGCGACGAGCAGCTGCTCCTGCATCGCCATGACGTCCTCGTGCGAGTCGATCCAGGAGATCTCGGCGTCGACCGAGGTGAACTCCGTCGCGTGGCGCGCGGTGAACGAGGGGTCGGCGCGGAAGACCGGCGTGATCGCGAACACCTTGCCGAAGCCGGCGGCCTGCGCCATCTGCTTGTAGTTCTGCGGCGACTGCGCGAGGTAGGCCGTGCCGAGCTCGAAGTAGTCGAGCTCGAAGAGCTCCGCCCGCGACTCCGAGGCCGACGACATGAACGACGGCGTGTGGATCTCGACGAAGTCCCGCTCGATCCACCACGTGCGCCAGGCGTGCTCGAGGGTCGTCTGGACGCGGAAGATGAGCGCGTTGCGCGGCACTCGCAGGTCGAGGAAGCGCCAGTCGAGGCGCTTGTCGATCGAGGAGTCGTCGGCGATGGGCGGCTCGGGGTCCGCCGCCGCGGTCACCTCGATCGACTCGATGAGGACCTCGACGCCGCCGAGCTTGACGCGCTCGTCGTGCTTCAGGAGGCCGGTCACGACGAGGAACGTGCCCTGCGCGAGCGACGAGACCTGCTCCGCGATCGGATCGGCCTCGCCCTCCGCGGCCCTCGGGTGCACGAGCTGGACGGCGCCGGACTCGTCGCGCAGGACGACGAACTGCACCTTCTTCTGGTCGCGGACCGTGTCGACCCAGCCGGCGACCGTGATCGGCCCGTCGGGGGAAGCGGCGAGGTCGGCGGTCAGAATGCGCTGGATCACGGTGCCCGAGTCTAGTTGCGCGGGCTCCGGGCGGCCTCCGGGGCGGGCGGATGGCTGGTGCCGATCGGTTGTATTTATGACGTAATCTTGCGGGGACCTCGACAGTCGGTCTGACAAATCGACCGGCTGACGACAGGACTACAACGACGTAGAGGAGAACAGTGGACATCACGACGCGCGACATGGTGGCCGAGGCCAAGAAGCTTCAGCCGCTGCTCATGAAGAACTCCGAGCTGCACGAGGAGCTCAACGCCCTCTCGCCCGAGGTCGTCGAGGCGATCAACCAGTCCGGCCTCATCGGCATGTGGGTCCCGAAGGCGCTCGGCGGCGCCGAGCTGTCGCCCCGCGAATCGATCGAGGCGGTCGCCGCGCTCGCCTATGCCGACCCGGCGACGTCCTGGGTCACGATGGCGGCGGCGCTCTCGACCGGGACCGGCGGCGCGTACCTCCACGAGGACGCCCTCGAGACCGTCTTCGGCGGCGTCGGCGACCGGTTCCCGGTCATCGCGGGCCAGGGCACGCGCGCCGGCACGGTCCACGAGGTTGAGGGCGGCTATTCGCTCTCGGGCGACTGGTCGTTCGGCTCCGGCATCAAGCACGCCGACTTCATCCACACCGCTGCCGCCGACCCGGACACCGGCAAGGCCTACATCTTCGTCCTCCCGGTCAAGGAGGAGTACCTGGACGACAGCTCGTGGGATGTCATGGGCCTCATCGGCACCGGCTCCATCGACTACAAGCTCCGCGACGTCTTCGTGCCGAAGGCGTTCGGCTACGACATGTTCACCGAGGACGCGCTGCGCGGCGGCGGCATCTTCGCCATCGGCACGATCCAGTTCGCGATCCTCGGCCACACGGGCTTCGCGATCGGCGTCGGTCGCCGTCTCCTCGACGAGCTCGCGAAGCTCGCGCAGGCCGGCAAGGGCCGCCTCGGCCAGATCGGCTCCGACGGCGCCTTCCTCGAGGAGTACGCGCGGATGGAGGCGCGGCTGCGCTCGGCGCAGGCGTGGTGCCTGGAGGTGTGGGCCGACATCGAGGCGAGCCTCGACGCGGGCGCGACCGAGGTGTCGACGCGCCAGAAGACGCTCGCGCGTCTGTCGCTCAACAACATGACGTTCGCCGCCTATGACGTCATGAACTTCGTCATCAAGACGGCGGCGACGCAGACCATCCGCCCCGGCGTGCTCAACCACTTCATCCGGGACATGATGGTCGGCTCGACGCACGTCACGTCCTCGCAGCCGGTCCTCCGGGACACCGGCCGAGAGCTCGCCGGACTCGCGCCGAACGAACACTGGGTGTTCCTCGGACTCGTCCCCGACGAGGCCTGAGCACGCGGGGCGCGACGCGTCCCAACCCCCGCCGCAATGGATTGTATGACCACCTCATTGCGGCTACAGTCGGGGTACCAACGATCTGGTCCGCGCATAACGATGTGCGCGCCCCACGGCCGGTTCGTCCGGGCACGGGGTCGCCTCCGTGCGGACAGAGTGGTCCAAGAGAAAGGCAATCCATGAAGATTCGTAATCGGGTCTCGCTCGCCGGAGCGGGACTGATCAGTGCTACGGCGCTGGTGCTGACCGGCTGCTCCACGCCGGCTCCCGCACCGACGTCGACCGACGGGGGCGAGGCGCCCGCAGCCGGCGCCGACCTCGCGGCGGCGCAGGCCTACCTCGCGCCGTACCAGTCGGACGACAAGTCGCTCGTCATCGACGAGCCGCTCGCCGCGCCGCTTCCGGCGGGCCTCAAGATCGCGTTCCTCGATGTCGGCACCCCGGTCGCCGGCATCATGTGGGACCTGATCCAGCCCGTCGTCGAGATCACCGGCATCACGCTCACCCGTGAGCCGATCGGCGCGACGCCCGAGGCGCAGGACGCCGCGATGGCGACCGTCTTCGAGAAGGGCTACGACGGCATCATCAACGTCACGGCCGAGCCGCAGTTCTACCCGAACCAGGCCGCGAAGTTCGTCGAGGCGGGCATCCCGATCGCGTCGGCGTCGGTCATGCACACCGAGGAGTACGGTCTGCCGATCGGCTTCAACGGCCCCGCGTTCATGGAAGAGGTCGGACGCGCCATGGCGGCGGCCGCGATCGTCCAGACGAACGGCGAGGCGACCGAGTTCGTGATCTACCCGGTCAACGAGTTCGAGTTCACCGGCATCCAGCGCGACGGCTACATGTCGAAGATCAAGGAGCTGTGCGCCACGTGCAACACGCGTGACGTCGGCATCCCGATCGGCGACGTCATCGCGGTCGACAGCTCGCGCATCGTGAGCGACCTCGAGGCGAACCCGCAGACGCAGTACTACATCGCGACGGCGGACGAGATGACGGTCGGCATGCCCGAGCGCCTCTCCCTCGCGGGCGTCGAGACCCAGGGCTTCGGCACCTGGTCGATCCCGCCGAACCTCACGCAGGTCAAGGACGGGCTCGCGAACGCGACGTTCGCCGAGGACTTCGCGCTGTTCATGTGGACGGTCGTCGACCAGCTCTTCCGCGAGATCACGGGCACGCCGTACGAGTGGCCGGACCCCGCGTGGAGCACCGCGCAGATGATGAAGCTCCTCACGGTGGACAACGTCGCGCCGTACGAGGCGCTGCACGGCTACGTCGCCATTCCCGATTACCAGGAGCAGTACGCTGCGAACTGGGGCTTCTAGCACTAGGTAAGCAATCGGCCTGGTCGGCGTCGCGCGAAGCGGCGCCGACCAGGCCACCCCTATGTCAGCAATCACGCACGCACAAGCAGGAGTAAAGGACCGATTGTGATCCCGACGACGTCCGTCCCGACGCAGGACAAGACGCAGGCCGGCTATCAGCACTCCCGTGGTCGGGATGTCGCCCGCTTCTTCGCGTTCGGCAATATGAGCGCGATCTATCTGTTCATCGTCATCTTCGTGATCTTCGCGCTCTGGATCCCGGACAAGTTCCTGCGCCCGCAGATGTGGCTCGCGCTCATCGACCAGCAGGCGATCGGCGGCCTCGCCGTCATCGCCGTCGTCATCCCCATGGTGACCGGCGCGATCAACCTCGCGATCGGTGCGCAGGTCAGCTTCGCCGCGATGCTCACCGCGGTCTTCCTCGGCCCGCTCGGCCTGCCGGTCGGGGTCCAGTTCCCGCTCGTCATCCTGATCGGCGTCGGGGTCGGCGCCATCACCGGCGTGCTTATCGTCTACGCGCGGATCGACTCGATCATCGCGACCCTCGGTGTCAACTCGCTGCTCCTGGGCGCCATCCAGTGGATCTCCGGCGGCGGCCTCCGGGTGCGCTACTCCGACAACGTCCCCGACTACAAGCTGCTGTCGACGACGCAGTGGCTCGGCGTCACGCTCCCGGTCTACGTCCTCATCATCGTCGGGCTCATCGTCTGGTACGTGCTCGAGCGCACGCCGGTCGGGCGCCGGATGTACGCGGTCGGCTTCAACCCGGACGGCGCCCGGCTCTCGGGCATCAACACGAAGAGCATGATCATCTGGTCGCTCGTCGCGGGTGGTGCGATCGCCGGGCTCGCGGGCGCGCTGCTGCAGGCCCGGTACGTCGACGGCGATCCCACCATCGGGGTTTCCTACCTGCTGCCCGCCCTGACCGCGGTCTTCCTCGGCTCGACGCAGTTCCGCGGCGGTCGGTTCAACGTCTGGGGCGCGGTCGTCGCGCTCTACGTCCTCGCGGTCGGCATCAAGGGCCTGCAGCTCGCCGGCGCCCCGTCGTACGTCGATGACTTCTTCTACGGCGCGGCACTGCTCCTCGCGGTCGGGATCGCCCAGATCCCGAACAGCGGCAAGCGCATGTCCGCGATCCGTCGCGCGACTCGGTTCCTGCGGCCGAAGGAGCGGACGGCCGCGCCGGTCGAGTCTGGCGAATCAACCGAATCGAAGTAGTCGCACGAAGGAGTCCGACATGACCCTGGAAGCAACCGGCACCGCCCTCTGGGAGGGCAAGCTCTACTCGGACGGCTGGTCGGACGGCTCGGGCGGCCCGCTCGTCGTGCACGCACCGGCGACGGGCGGCACGGTCGCGACGGTCGCGACCGCGACGCCGGCCGACCTCGACCGGGCGGTCGCGAGCGCGAAGGAGGCGCAGAAGGCCTGGGCGGCGATGCCGTACCTGGCTCGTGCGGGCATCCTGCTCAAGGCCGCAGCGCTGCTCGAGGCGGATCCGGGTCGGCTCGCCCCGATCATCGTGGATGAGACGGGCGCGACGCAGGGCAAGGCCGGTTTCGAGGTGTTCCTCGTGACGACCGAGCTCCAGGAATCGGCAGCGCTCGCCTCGCACCCGAACGGGGAGATCCTCCGCTCGATGAAGCCCCGGCTCTCGCTCTCGCGCCGGGTGCCGATCGGCGTCGTCGGCGTCATCTCGCCCTTCAACTTCCCGGGCATCCTCTCGATGCGCTCGGTCGCGCCGGCGCTCGCGCTCGGCAACGCCGTGATCCTCAAGCCGGACCCCCGGACGCCGATCAGCGGCGGCCTCGCGCTCGCCGCGCTGCTCGCCGAGGCCGGCCTGCCCGAGGGCGTCCTGCACGTGCTCCCCGGCGGCGGCGAGCTCGGCGAGGCGCTCGTGACGCACCCGGACGTGCCCTGCATCACGTTCACCGGCTCGACGGCGGCAGGCCGCCGCGTGGGTGCGGCGGCCGCACCGCTGCTCAAGCGCGTGCACCTCGAGCTCGGCGGCAACAATGCGATGCTCGTGCTGCCCGACGCCGACGTCCAGGCGGCGGCCGGCGTCGCCGCGTGGGGCTCGTATCTCCATCAGGGCCAGATCTGCATGACCACGGGACGACACCTCGTCCACCGCTCGATCGCCGACGAGTATGTCGCGGCGCTCGCGGCGAAGGCGAATGCGCTGTCCGTCGGCGACGGCGCGGACCCGCAGAACGCGATCGGGCCGATCATCGACGCCCGTCAGCTCGAGCATGTCGCCTCGATCGTGACGGACGCCGTCGCGGCGGGTGCGACGCTCGCGGCGGGCGGCACGCACGACGGCCTGTTCTATCGCCCGACCGTGCTCGCCGATGTCGCCGCCGACAACCGCGCGTGGACCGAGGAGATCTTCGGTCCGGTCGCTCCCGTCATGATCTATGACGACATCGACGAGGCGATCGACATCATCAACGCGTCGGAGTACGGGCTCTCCGTCTCGATCCTCACCTCGAACGCCTATGCGGCGTTCGAGCTGTGCGACCGGATCGAGTCGGGCGCGGTGCACATCAACGACGCGACCGTCGACGACGAGGCCCCCATCCCGTTCGGCGGGACCAAGGCGTCCGGCGTCGGCGGGCGCTTCGGCGGACCGCACGCGAACATCGACACCTTCACCGAGACCCAGTGGGTCACGATCCAGGGCGAGATCGAGCGCTACCCGTTCTAGTCGGACCTCGTGTTCACCCGAGCGTTGGCTCGGAGTCGTCGTGCGCCCTCGCGCGATGCCGTAACATTTCGTCATCTTCGGGGTGCAGTGCCCCGCCGATCAGGGAGATGACAGTGGACACGATGGAGATGATGAAGTCCATGTCCATGGACTCCATGCCGATGGGCATGGCCATGGACATGGGTCTGATGCAGGAGTGCATGATGAGCATGAACTCCTGCCAGGTCGCATGCATGATGTGCGCCGGGCAGGACATGGGCATGGACATGGCGGGCATGGACAAGTGCGCCGCGATGTGCATGGACATGGCCGACATGTGCCAGGCCGGCATGGGCATGATGATGCGCCCGATGGGCTACGACATGGACGCGATGAAGGCCATGCTCATGGCCTGCATGGCGATGGGCAAGGCGTGCATGGCCGAGTGCGAGATGCACATGGACATGCACGAGTGCTGCCGCTACGCCGCGATGGCTTGCAAGGACATGATGATGAAGTGCGAGGCCATGATGGCTTCGATGTCGATGGCCTGAGGCCCGACGACCTACTCGCTCAGATCCGCGCGGTGACCCAGCGGTCACCGGCGCTGAGGATCTCGGCGACCGGGTGGTAGGCCACCGGCTCTCCCACTGCAAGGTCCACCTGGGGACCTACCACCCGGAGCACAGTCGACGTCCCGTCGAGGAATGCCAGCTCGACCTGCGTGTCGTCGAGCTCCGCACCGGCCACCCGCGCGACGAGGGCGTCGCGCCAGGCGATCGGATTCGCCGCGGCCATGCAGCGCTGGATCGCCGATACCTCGAACGTCGTCTGACGGTTCATGGGGATCACCTCTTCCAGCTGCGGGACCGATGCGGTCGGTGCACCGAATGTACGTGGGGCGCTCGCGCCGTGTCACGAAGGGGCGTCACAGACCGTCACAGAGATCGCGGGGGAGAATGGACGGGTGCCAGCCGAACTCCTCCACCTCGTCCGTCACGGTGAGGTCGAGAACCCGACCGGCATCCTCTACGGGCGTCTCCCCGGCTACGGGCTCTCCGAGCGCGGCCAGCGGATGGCGGCGCTCGCGGCCGAGGCGCTCGCCGGCCGCGACCTGACGGCCCTCATCGCGAGCCCGCTCCAGCGCACGCGCGAGTCGGCGGCGCCGTGGGCGGCGGCGTCCGGGCTGCCGATCACGACGGACGAGCGGATCATCGAGCCGTGGAACGTCTTCGAGGGCGCGCGCATGCGCGAGGCCGTCCGCAAGCCGAGCAACTGGAAGCACCTGCTGCGCCCGCGCGTCCCGAGCTGGGGCGAGCCCTACGTGCAGGTGCGTGACCGCATGCTCGCCGCGATGGGCGACGCATGGGACGCGGCCGACGGCGGCGAGGTCGTGCTCGTCAGCCACCAGATGCCGATCTGGACGACGACGCTGGGCGTCGCCGGCCGGCCACTGCACCACGACCCGCGGAAGCGACGGACCTCGCTCTCGTCGATCACGACGTTCCGCCGCGACGAGGCCTCGCCGACCGGCTGGGTCGAAGTCGGCTATCAGGAACCCGCGGCAGGATTGCTTGCTGAGGCGATCGACACGGGGGCGGTGTAGTGGTGCGACGGGGATGGCTCGCCGGAGTCGCCGTGCTCGCTGTCGGGTCCGCGATCGTGCTCGCGGGCTGCGCGTCGAGCGACGGGCTCGCGGAGCGCTACGGCACCGGGCAGGGCTATGTCTCCGGCGATGGCGCCTATCTCGAGATCCCGGCCGATCGGCGTGGGGCGCCCGTCGAGTTCTCCGGCCCGACGGTCGACGGCGGGACGTACGGGAGCGCCGACCTCGCCGGCAGCGTCGCGGTCGTCAACTTCTGGTACGCGGGCTGCCCGCCGTGCCGCGTCGAGGCGCCCGACCTCGCGGCCCTGTCGGTCGAGCTCGTCGACGTGCCGTTCGTCGGCGTCAACGTCTTCGACGGCGCCGACGTCGCGCGCACCTTCGACGAGGAGTTCGGCATCGGCTACCCCTCGATCCTCGACATCGCAGCGGGATCGGTGCAGTTCGCGTTCGCCGGCTCCGTCGCGCCGAACGCCGTGCCGACGACGATCGTGCTCGACCGCGAGGGCCGGGTCGCGGCACGGATCTCCGGCCTGCTGCGCGACCCCGACATCCTCCGGACGATGATCGAGACGGTGCAGGCCGAGCCATGACCCTTCGTCTCGCGATGCTCGCTCAGGCCGGCGTCGACCCGGTGGGGGAGAGCATCCTGAGCGGGGGGCTGCTCATCGCGATCCCGCTCGCGCTCCTCGCCGGCCTCGTCTCGTTCGCGTCGCCCTGCGTCCTGCCGCTCGTCCCCGGCTACCTCGGTTACGTCTCCGGCTTCGCGTCCGGGGAGAAGGCCGGCCGGGGCCGGCTCGTGCTCGGCGTGCTGCTCTTCATCCTCGGCTTCGCGGTCGTCTTCGTGACCTTCGGCGTGCTCTTCGGGACGGCCGGCCTCCTGCTGCGACCGTGGCTCGACCTCATCACGCGGATCGCGGGCGCGGTCATCATCGTGATGGGGCTCGTCTTCATCGGGATGTTCGGCGTGATGCAGCGCACGGTCAAGCCGCGCTGGAAGGTCACGACCGGCCTCGTCGGGGCGCCGCTGCTCGGCATCGTCTTCGCGCTCGGCTGGACGCCCTGCCTCGGTCCGACGCTCGTCGCCGTGAACGCGATCGTCCTCGACCAGGGCGACCCGTGGCGGGGCGGGCTCCTCGCCGCCGTCTACGCGATCGGGCTCGGCGTGCCCTTCCTCCTCATCGCGCTCGGGCTCGGCTGGGCGACGACCTCGGTCCGCTGGATCAAGCGCCACATCCGCGCGATCAACATCGTCGGCGGCGCACTCCTCATCCTCATCGGCGTGCTCATGGTCTCCGGACTGTGGCAGGCGATGATGTCGCAGCTCACGGCGGTGATCAATGGCTTCGTCCCCGCGCTCTGACGCCGAGCACGCCGACTACCGGCCCTCCGACCACATCGACGCGATGCCGTCCGCGGACGAGGGCGGCGGCTCGTCTCCTGGCGACGACCGGCTCAGCCAGCCGAAGCTCGGCCCGGTCGGCTGGCTGCGCTTCGTGTGGCGCCAACTCACGTCGATGCGCACGGCGCTCGTCCTGCTCCTGCTGCTCGCGATCGCCGCGATCCCGGGCAGCCTCGTCCCGCAGACCTCGAGCGATCCGAACGGCGTCGCGCAGTGGCGCGCGCAGGACCCCGATGGCGCGCGAGTGCTCGACTTCTTCGGGCTGTTCTCGACGTTCTCCTCGCCGTGGTTCTCAGCGATCTACCTGCTGCTCTTCATCTCGCTCATCGGCTGCGTCATCCCGCGCGCGTGGCACCACGCGAAGGCGATCGTCGCGTCGCCGCCCCGGACGCCGGCACGGCTCGAGCGGCTCGAGGGCCACACGACGAGGACGTTCGAGGGGAACCCAGCGGACGCGCTCGATGCGGCGCGCACGACCCTGCGCCGCCGCGGCTACCGGGTCGCGGACTACGGGTCGCGCGGCGGGGGCGGCGTGGACTCCGTCTCCGCAGAACGCGGGTACCTCCGCGAGACCGGCAACCTCGTCTTCCACGTCGCGCTGATCGGCGTCCTCGCCTCGGTCGGGCTCGGCAGCGGGTTCGGCTACACGGGCCAGCGCGTCATCGCGGAGGGCTACGCGTTCACGAACGTGCTCTCGGGCTACGACTCGTTCAACCCCGGGCGCTTCTTCACGGATGACGCCCTCGCGCCCTACTCGGTCCGGCTCGACTCGCTCGATGTGACGTACGAGGAGCTGAACATCGACTCGTACGGGGCGCCGCTCGACTTCCACGCGACGGTCACCGTCACGGAGCTCGGCCAGGAGCCGCGCACCGAGATCCTCAAGGTCAACGCCCCGCTGACGATCGCCGGCACGCAGGTGTACCTGCTCGGCAACGGCTATGCGCCCGTGCTCACCGTGCGGGACCCCGACGGCCGCGTCGTGTTCTCCCAGCCCACCCTCTTCCGCCCGATGGACTCGAACCTCGGCTCGCTCGGCGTCGTGAAGATCCCCGACGGCCTAGCGGAGCAGATCGGGATGGAGGGGTTCCTCTACCCCACGGCGATCCGGCTCGAGTCCGGCGCCTTCGCCTCCTCGCACCCGGATCTCCGGGGGCCCCTCGTCACGCTCGAGGTCTACACGGGCGACCTGGGGCTCGACACCGGGCGGGCGACGAACGCCTACGTCCTGGACACCGAGTCGCTCACGCAGATCGCGGGACGCACCGCCGACGCGCCGACGATCGCGCTGCGGGTGGGCGACCGGGTCGATCTGCCCGACGGGCTCGGCTCGGTCGAGCTCACGGCGATCCCGAGGTTCGCGGCGCTCGACATCCACTCCGACCCGGCGCAGGGCTGGGTCCTCACGTTCGTCATCCTCGCGGTCGCCGGGCTGCTGCTGTCGCTCTTCATCCCGCGGCGGCGGGTCTGGGCGCGCGTCATCGAGGATGCCGATGGCGTTCGGCTCGAGTGGGCCGGCCTCGCCCGCGGCGAGGACCCCCGCCTCGCCGACGCGGTCGCGTCCCTCGCCGACTCGCTGGATCCCTCCGTCGCCCGCGGCTGACCCGGCAGCTCCTCCCCATCGACTGTGCACTTCTGCGGCCGATCACGCCTCGGCGGGGCCGAAAAGTGCACAGTCGATGGGGAGAGAGCTACGCGAGGGCGAGGTCGGCGACGATCTGGCGGATCGCGGCGATGGCGGCGGCGATGGCCGGGACGCGCTCGGCGTCGGGGCCCGTGACGGCGTGGACGGTGCGGGGCGATGCCGGCGAGGTCGGCAGCAGCGCGACGCCCTCCGGGACCCCGATCCCCGTGATGGCGAGCGCCGGCAGCAGCCCGACCCCGAGGCCGGCGCGGACCATGCCGAGCACGGCGATGACGTTGTCCGTCTCCCGCCGGATGCTGGGGGCGAAGCCCGCGGTCCGGCACACCTCGAGCAGGTGCCCGCGACACCTCGGGCAGCCGGCGATCCAGTCCTCGTCGGCGAGGTCGGCGAGCTCGGCGCTCGTGCCGCGGGCGGCGGGGTGGTCCGTCGGCAGCACGGCGTAGACGGGCTCCGTGAAGAGCTCGCGAGCGCGCAGCGTGCGCACCGATGCTCGGTGCGGGTCACCCGGGTCGTCCTCGTAGGAGAACGTGATGGCGACATCGACCGTGCCGTCGGCGAGCATGCCGAGCGCTGCCGGCGGCTCCTCCTCGATGAAGGAGACGTCGATCCGCGGATGCCGCTCGCGCATGTGGGCGAGGATCGCCGGCACGAGGGCGGAGGAGGCCGAGGGGAACGCCGCGACGCGCACGTGGCCGGTGATCCCCTCGGCGAGGTCGGCGAGCGACGCGAAGGCGTCGGCGAGCTCCGCATGCACCACGCGAGCCCGCGCGGCGAGCAGCGTCCCGGCCTCGGTGAGTCGGACGCCGCGGCCGGCGCGCGTCACGATCGCGACGCCCAAGCCCGCCTCGGCCCGACGCAGCTGCTGGCTCACCGCGGGCTGCGAGTAGCCGAGCCGGTGTGCCGCGGCGGAGATCGAGCCGGTCTCCTGGATCGCGAGCGCGAGCCGCAGCGCCTGCATCTCGAGTTCCCAGTCGAGCCCGGGCGGCAGGGTTGGGGACGTCGAACTCATAACTTCAGCTTATCGATCTGATAAGACATGTGCCCTTGTGCGATAGAACGCGAGCATCGACGCTGGACTGCATGAACGGATTCGACGGCGCCATCGACCTGGGCGATGCCGTCTGGTCGCAGCCGTGGGGCCGCGTCCGCCCCGGCTACCTCGACGCCGCGACGATGGGCATCCCGATGCGCGCGACGCGCGAGGCGATGCGGGCAGCCGTCGAGGACTGGGCCGACGGCGAGGCGAGCGCGGCCGGCTACGGCGCCTTCGTCGAGCGCGCCCGCGCGGCCTACGCGCGGCTCGTCGGCGTCCCGCGCAGCGAGGTCGCGATCGCCGCGACGACGTCGGAGCTCGTCGGGCTCATCGCCGCGAGCCTCCCGGACGGCAGCGAGGTGCTCTGCGTCGAAGGCGACTTCTCCTCGATCGTGTACCCCTTCATGCAGCACGCGCACCGCGGTGTGCGCGTCCGCCACGTCCCGCTCGAGGCGCTCGCGGGCTCGATCGCGCAGGGGACGGCGCTCGTCGCGTTCTCGCTCGTCCAGTCCGCGGACGGCCGGGTCGCCGACGCCACCGCGATCGCCGAGGCTGCGCACGCGACGGGGACCCTGACCCTCTGCGACACGACGCAGGCGGCCGGCATCCACCCGGTCGACGCGGCCGAGTGGGACCTCACGGTGTGCCACGCCTACAAGTGGCTCTGCGCCCCGCGCGGCGCGGCATTCCTCACGGCCTCGCCCGAGGCGGCGGAGCGAATCGTGCCGCTGAGCGCCGGCTGGTACGCGGGCGAGGACGTCTGGGGCTCGACCTACGGTCCCGGCATGGCGCTCGCGGCGTCCGCGCGCCGCTTCGACACGTCCCCGGCATGGCTGTCCTGGGTGGGCGCCGCCGAGGCGCTTGAGCACTTCGAGACGATCGACCCCGCCGCCGCGTGGACCCGGGCCACGGCGTTCGCCGACCGGCTCCTCGACCGGCTCGGCCTGCCGCCGCGAGCGCAGGCGATCATCGCGCTCGACGACCCGCACGAGGTCCGCGCCGAGGCGCTCGCCGCAGCCGGTGTGAAGTTCGCGCGCCGCGCCGGACGGGTGCGCCTCGCGTTCCACATCTGGAACACCGAGGACGACCTCGATCTCGTCAGCGGCGCCTTCGAGACGGCGGGCTGCCTGCAGGTCGCCTGAGGCCCCTCGCGCAGGCCGCTCGTCTAGACTCCACGCTGTGACGGAGACGCTTTCGTACTACTCGGACCTCGCCGTCTGGTCGGCGATCGCGATCTACGCACTCGCGTTCCTCCTCTTCACGCTCGACCTCTCCAGGCGCTCGGTCCTCGTCACGCGCGCTCAGGACGAGCGCGCGGCGCGGGAGGCGGCTGCGGCGCAGGCGGAGGCCCAGGCCGGCCGCACCACGGTGCTCGTCGACACCGCCGCGCCCGGGAGCCTGCCGACCGACTCGGGGCCTCGGTACCTGCGCGCCGCGATCGCGCTGACCTGGGTGGGCTGGATCATCCACCTCGCCGCCGCCCTCATGCGCGGCATCGCCGCCAGCCGGGTGCCGTGGGCGAACATGTACGAGTTCGCGCTCACGGCGACCGCGATCATGATCGGCGTCTTCCTCCTCGTGCAGTTCTGGCAGGACCTGCGCTACCTCGGCTCGTTCATCACGGGCTTCGTCACGCTCGCGCTCGGCCTCGCGGCGCTCAACGTCTACGTGCCGATCAGCCCGCTGCCCGCCGCCCTCGCGTCCGGCGTCGCGCCCATCTGGCTCGTCATCCACATCGTCGTCGCGACGCTCGGCACCGGCTTCTTCGC
>DATMFB010000027.1:0-4931 GCA_035556395.1 Microbacteriaceae bacterium | reverse complement strand
CGATTCCCGGAGTCCCACATGCCGACGGGGTCCAACACGAACGACGTCCTGATCCCATACCTGCACACGGAGTCGATCGCGTGGACCGGCGGCGGCATCAAGGGGCGAGCGGCGTCCGACTGGACGGGCGAGCTCGAGATGCTGCCGCCGTCGGAGATCCCGGCCGTCGCCGCCGCGGCCGGCGCCTCCGGCATCCTGCTCGACCGGGACGCGACGACGGAGGCCCGACTCGAGGTCTGGCCGGAGGCGTTCACCGCGGCACTCGGCGAGCCGCGCGAGAGCTCGGACGGGAGGTACCAGTACTGGTCCCTCGAATCCGTGCGACCCGCCAAGGCGGCCGCCGTCACGACCGAGCAGCTCGACGCACTGCTGCAGGGACGAGAATGGTCGCCATGAGCGAGCAGAACGCCGGCCCCACGGCCGCCGACGCGGACGCCCCGCGGGCGACGCAGAACCGTTCCACCACGCCGAGGAGCGACGCCTTCGCCGCCTACATCGGCGCGAACTGGGCCGATCGTCCGCACGTCGCCCCCGCCGAGCGCGAGGTCGCCCGCTACGCGGCCGAGCGTCGCGCCCGGCTCTCCGCCCTGCACCCCGGCCGGCGCCTCGTCATTCCGGCGAGCCCCCCGCGCGTGCGGTCCAATGACACCGACTACCCGTACCGGGCGCACTCCGCGTTCGCCCACCTGACGGGCTGGGGGGCCGACACGGTCCCCGGCAGCATCCTCGTGCTCGAGCCCGAGGGCGACACGCACGGTGCCACGGTGCACCTGCGCGAGGCGGCGGGCCGCGAGTCCGACGAGTTCTACGCGAACTCGGACATCGGCGAGTTCTGGGTCGGCGCGCGGCCATCGCTCGCCGACGTCGCCGTCGAGCTCGGCCTCGCGACGGGATCGCTGCGCACCCTCCTCGAGCGCGGGCTCGACGAGCTCGACTGGTCGGTCCCGACCCTCGTCATCCGGGACGCCGACCCGGTCCTGACCACGCGGATCGACGCCCTCCGGGATGTCGCGGGTCGAGTGGGGGCGGAGCCCCGTATCGAGACCTCGGACCTCGATGCGCCGTCCGACGCCGACCTCGCCCGCGACGTCTCCGAGCTCCGACTCGTCAAGGACGCCTACGAGATCGAGCAGATGCACCTCGCGATCGACGCGACGAAGGACGGCTTCGACGACGTCATCGCGGACCTCGAGCAGGTCATCGCCCACCCCCGCGGCGAGCGCGTCGTCGAGGGCACCTTCAACCGCCGCGCGCGGATGGACGGCAACACGGTCGGCTACGACACGATCGCCGCCTCCGGCCCGCACGCCTGCATCCTGCACTGGACGCGCAACGACGGCCCGGTCGTCCCCGGCGACCTCATCCTCATCGACGCCGGGGTCGAGCTCGAGAGCTACTACACGGCCGACATCACGCGCACGCTGCCCGTCTCCGGCCGGTTCACCGATGTCCAACGCCGGGTCTACGAGGCCGTCCGCGAGGCCGCCGACACGGCGTTCTCCATCGTGCGACCCGGCATCCGCTTCCGCGAGGTCCACGCGGCGGCGATGACCGTCATCGCGGCGCGGACGGCCGATTGGGGACTGCTGCCGGTCTCGGCCGAGGTCGCGCTCGAGGCCGACCACCAGGAGCACCGCCGCTACATGGTGCACGGCACGAGTCACCACCTCGGCATCGACGTGCACGACTGCGCGGCGGCCCGGCGCGAGATGTACCTCGACGGGATCGTCGAGGCCGGCATGGTGTTCACGATCGAGCCGGGGCTCTACTTCCAGCCGGACGACCTCTCGGTGCCCGAGGAGTACCGCGGCATCGGCGTGCGGATCGAGGACGACATCCTCGTCACCGCTGACGGCGCCGAGCGCCTCTCGGGCCACATCCCCCGCACCGCCGACGAGGTCGAGGCCTGGCTCGCCCGCTGACTCCCCGTGAGCACGTTGCTCGGTCGTGAGCGCCGAACTCGACGCTCAGGGCCGACGAACATGCTCACGACCTGACGGCGCGGGGTTGTGGAGGGGGCGGCGACTGTCCACAATCGGGTGCCGGTCGGACGCGGGCGGTCGGTGCCTGCGGCAGAGTGGCGAGCCATGTCGGCGGAACGCGATGGCCTCATCCTCTCGAGCGAGCTCATCGAGCGCGGCGAGAGTCGGTGGGAGCTCGACCGCATGGTCGATCGCGGGGAGCTGGTCCGGATACGCCGGGGCGCGTACGCGCGGGCCGACGCCTGGCGAGACCTCGGTGCCGCCGATCGGCACCGGCTGCTGGTGCGCGCAACCCGGGAAGCCGCACGCGGCGAGCCGGTCTTCTCCCACGAGTCCGCCGCCGCGCTCCAACGCATCCCGATCATCGGCACCTGGCCGAGCCGAGTGCACGTGACCGCGCCGAGCGGGACCGCCTCATCGAACTCGACGGTCAAGCGCACGCGACGAACGCTGCCGGACACCTCGATCGCGATCCACGAGTCCGGTGCTCGCGTCACCGATCCGGTGACGACCGTGCTCGACCTCGCGGCATCGCGTTCGCTCCTCAGCGGGATCGTCGCGATCTCGCACCTCCGGCGTGCGACCGGACTGTCGTGCGCGGCGCTCGAGCAAGCGCTCGCCGAGTCCGGCATCCAGTCGGGGCTTCGTCGGGCGAGGATGGCAATCGCACGATCCGCCGCCGCCTCCGACTCTCCGCTCGAGACGATCGTCGTCGTGCGATGCCACGACCTCGGCTTCGAGCCCCCGATCCAGCAGTTCGCGATCGACGGCCTCGACGGGCGCGGCTACCGGGTCGACTTCGCCTGGCAGGGCGGGCGGATCCTCGCGGAGAGCGACGGGCGCGGGAAGTACCGCGACCCGGAGCTGCTCGCCGGCAGAACACCCGACGAGGTGCTCTGGGCGGAGAAGCAACGGGAGAACGCGATCAGCCCGCTCTGCGAGCGATTCCTCCGCGTGACGTGGGGCGATGCGTGGGCCGGTGAGGGCCTCGAACGCGCCCTCGTGCATGCGGGCGTGCCTCGGCCGGGTCGCCGCCGCCCGCTCACGCGCTGACCCGCGGCGCCTGATGAGCACGTTGCTCGGCCATGAGTGCCGAGTTCGACGTGCACGGCCGAGCAACGTGCTCACGCGGCGGCGCGAGGCGCTCAGCCGAGGAAGCGCTCGACGGCCGCGAGGTAGCGCTCGCGGTCGAAGCCGGGCAGCAGCGCGCTCTGCACGATGAGGCCCTGCCCGAGGGCGAGCAGTATCGGCAGCGCCTGCCGCGACCACTCGTCGGCCTCCGCCTCGGACATCCCCCGCTCCGCACGGGCCCACGCGGTGAACTGTGCGCCGAAGGTCCCCGCGAGATCGGCGAAGGCGCTCGTCACGACGGAACGGAAGTCGGGATCGCTCGCCGCCTCGCCCCAGAGCTGGACCACGAGCGAGAACGCGATGCCGTCGCGCTCGAAGCCCTCGGCGACAGCGCGCAGCACGGCGGCCGGCGCGATCGGTCCGCCGGACGCCGCTGCCGCGACGTCCTCGACCCGGCCGGCGATGGCGCGCCGGGCCGCCGCGATGGCGAGCTCCTGCTTGCCCGGGAAGTAGCCGTAGATGGCGCCCGCGGACAGACCGGAGGCGGCGATGATGTCCGCCATCGTCGTCGTCTGGAAGCCCTGCGCCGTGAAACAGTGCAGCGCCGCGTCGAGGATCTGGTCGCGCCGCGACTCGCGGTGCGCATCGCTCACCTTCGGCATGGGAAGCCCTCCTTGACGTCGACCGTAGTCGGGTTTATAAAGAATGAACATTCGTTTTACGAAGGAGCCGAGCATGCCCGCATCGATCCGCACACCATGGTCCAGAAGCGCCCTCCTCGGGGTGGTCCTCGCCGTAGTCGTCGGGATCGTCGTCATCGCGTTCTCCTGGCCCAGCGTCACGGCGAGCCCGCGGGACCTGCCGATCGTCATCTCCGGCCCGGCGCAGCTCGTCGATCCCGCAGCGAGCACGATCATCGAGCAGGCGGACGGCGCGATCCGGCTCACGGTCGTCGAGGATCGCGACGCCGCGGTCGCGGCGATCGAGCGACGCGAGGCGTACGGCGCGATCATGCTCGGCACCCCGCCCGCCGCACCCGAGGTCCTCAGCTCCTCGGCCGCGAGCCCCGTGACGCACCAGCTCATGGGCCAGCTCCGCCTGCAGCTGCAGGCGTTCGCGCAGGAGTCCGCCGCCCAGCAGGCGGCTGCGATGGGCATCCCCGTCCCGACCGTCTCCGTCGAGCTGACCGATGTCGTCCCGCTGCTGCCGAGCGACCCGCGAGGCGCGGGAATGATCGCGGCGGCGTTCCCCCTCGTGCTCGGCGGCATGATCGGCGGCATCGCGCTCACGATGGCGATCAGCGGGGCGGCACGGCGCATCGTCGCACTGCTCGTCTACTCGATCGCGGGCGGGGTGGCGATCCCGGCCATCATGCAGGGCTGGTTCGGCGTGCTCGACGGCGACTACCTGATGAACGCCGCGGCGTTCTCCATGACGCTCCTCGCGATCGGCGCCCCGATCGTCGGCTTCGCCTCCCTCGTCGGGCGAGCGGGCGTCGCGATCGGCCCCATCCTCTTCCTGCTCATCGCGAACCCGATCTCGGGAGCGACGACGCCCAAGGAGTTCCTGCCCGCCCCGTGGGGCGACGTGGGGCAGTGGTTCCCGCCCGGTGCCGGCGCGACGCTCATCCGGGATCTGTCGTACTTCCCGGCCGCGGACCTGACGTTCCCGTGGCTCGTGCTCGGCGTCTGGGCGGCCGGCGGACTCGTGCTCGCGGCGCTGGGTCACTTCCGCAACGCGAGGCCGGTCGTCATCGAGGAGGAGCTCGAAACACCGGTCGGCGCGACCGCCTAGTCGCCGCTGAGGGCGACCTGGGCCTTCGCGGCGAGCTCGCTCGGCACGATCACCTGGTAGTTCGACGCGAGGACCTGCTGCGTC
>DATMFB010000026.1:0-3339 GCA_035556395.1 Microbacteriaceae bacterium | reverse complement strand
CGAGACGCTCGTCGGCTTCGTGACGCAGGTGGTGCGGGGCTGGAACCGGATGTCGATCGTCATCGCGGCGCTCGCGCTCGCGGCGGTCGGGCTGCTCGTCGGGGCGCTGCTCGGGCGGATCACGCGCCGGTCGCGGGGGCCCGTGCGCATCGCCGCGGCCGTCATCGCCGGCGCTGCACTCGTCGGCGTCGCGTACTGGGACCAGGTGCCCGCGGCGGACGCCGTGGCGCGCGCTGCGACGGTCGCCTCGTTCGACTCGGACGCCGTGTTCGTCGCGGAGCTGCAGGAAGCGCTGCCGCCCGGCGCCGCCGTGTTCCAGCTCCCGTTCATCCCGTTCCCCGAGTCCCCGCCGGTCGGCGGGGCGCTCGACCCGGACCAGCTACGTCCCTACCTCCACTCGGAGACGCTGCGCTGGTCCGGGGGAGGGATCCGGGGCCGCGACGACATCGACCGCCTCGGGGAGGTCGCTGCCCTGCCGCCTGCGGCGTTCGTGCGCGGGGCGGAGGCGCTCGGCTTCGCCGGCGTCGTCCTCGACCGTGCGGGCGACCCGGATGGCGCGATCGGCGAACGGCTGGCCGACGCGCTCGCGTCCCCATCGATCGTCTCGCCGGACAGTCGCTTCGCCTACTACTCGTTCGGCTGAACCGGGTCGTCGGCCCGTCTCTCCAGGCTCGGAGGCCGGCCCTCGGTGCGGGTCCGCCGAGGCCGCCCCGTGATAGCTTGGCTGCCGTGGCGGAGTCCGTTGACCGCGTGCATGCGCTGAGCGTGGTCGTCCCGGTCTACCGCGGCGCGGCGACGCTCGACGCGCTGGTCCGGGATCTGCTGCCGTTCGCGACCGGTGGTCGGACGCCCGGCGGACGGGCTTTTCGGCTGACCGAGATCATCCTCGTGCACGACAACGGCCCGGACGCCAGCGACGAGGTCATCCGAGGTCTCGAGCGCACGCACCCCGAGGTGCGGGCGATCTGGCTGAGCCGGAACTTCGGCCAGCACGCGGCGACCATCGCCGGCATGTCCGCATCGGTCGGCGAGTGGATCGCGACGCTCGACGAGGACGGCCAGCACGACCCGGCGGATCTCCCCGGGTTCCTCGACGCGGCCATCGACGCGCGCGCGGGCGTCGTCTACGGGCGGCCGCTTAACGCGCCGCCGCACGGCGCGCTGCGGAACGCCGCCTCGCGCGGGGCGAAGCGACTGATGGGCCTCGTCCTCGGGAGCAAAGGATTCCGGGAGTACCAGAGCTACCGGCTCGTCCGCGGCGACATCGGGCGCCGGCTCGCCGAATTCGCCGCGAGCGGCGTCTACCTCGACGTCGCGCTCGGCTGGGTGAACGACCGGGTCGCGCTCGCGCCGGTGACGCTCCGGGCCGAGGAGGAGCGGCCCTCGGGCTACTCGACTCGGACCTTGTTCGCCCATTTCTGGAGGATGGTGCTCTCGAGCGGCACCCGCGGTCTGCGCATCGTCTCGGTGCTCGGCGGCGTCCTCGCGCTCCTCGGCGTCGCGCTCGCGATCTACCTGATCGTCGAACGCCTCTCCGGGCACGTCGATGCCCAGGGGTGGACGTCGCTCGCGGTCATCACGCTGCTGTGCTCCGGTGCCCTGCTCGTGTCGCTCGGCATCGTGGCGGAGTACATCGGCGTCACGCTCAACGTCGCGATGGGGCGTCCCCTCTTCGTCGTGGTCGACGATCCGTCCGGGGCGTTCGAGGAGGACGCTGATGAACCTGCTTGAACTGTCGATCGCGGGTGCCTGGGAGCTGGTGCCGACGATCCATCGCGACGATCGCGGTGGCTTCCTCGAGTCGTACCGCGCGGACGAGCTCGCCGAGGCGATCGGCCACCGCTTCGACCTCGCACAGATGAATGTGTCGGTCTCGCGGCGCGGGGTCGTGCGCGGCGTCCACTACGCCGATGTGCCGCCCGGCCAAGCGAAGTACGTCCAGTGTCTTCGCGGCTCGATCCTCGACATCGTCGTCGACCTGCGCGTCGGCTCGCCGACATTCGGCGCGTGGGAGGGTGTGCGCCTCGACGACGTGGCCCGTTCGGCGATCTACCTCTCCGAGGGGCTCGGCCACGCCTTCGTGGCGCTCGAGGACGACACCACGGTCGCCTACCTCGTCTCCGAGTCCTACAGCCCGGAGCGCGAGCACGGCGTCTCGCCGCTGGACCCGCAGCTCGCGATCGACTTCGGGCTGCCGCGCGACGAGCTCGTGCTCTCGGCCAAGGACGCGGAGGCGCCGACGATCGCCGAAGCCCTCGCTGCTGGAGCCCTGCCGGACTACGCATCGACCCGCGCCTACGTCCGTTCGCTCGGCGCTCGGTAGACTCGACGGCCATGCGTGGCATCATCCTGGCCGGCGGCTCCGGCACGCGGCTTCACCCCATCACCAAGGGGACGTCGAAGCAGCTGATGCCGATCTACGACAAGCCGATGGTGTACTACCCGCTGTCGACACTCATGGCCGCCGGCATCCGCGAGATCCTCGTCATCACCACGCCCGAGTATCACGCACAGTTCCGGGCGCTCCTCGGAGACGGGTCCGACCTCGGGATCGAGCTCTCGTATGCGGTGCAGCCCTCGCCGGACGGGCTCGCCCAGGCGTTCCTCATCGGCGAGTCGTTCATCGGTGACGAGTCGGTGGCGCTGGTGCTCGGGGACAACATCTTCCACGGCAGCGGCCTCGGCACCGCGCTCGAGGGGCACACGGCGATCGACGGCGGCCTCATCTTCGCCTACCACGTCGCCAATCCGTCGGCGTACGGCGTCGTCGAGTTCGATGCGGATGGCCATGCGATCTCGATCGAGGAGAAGCCGGCGAAGCCGAGGAGCTCCTACGCGGTGCCGGGGCTCTACTTCTACGACAATGACGTCGTGCGGGTCGCCAAGTCCATCCGCCCGAGCGAGCGAGGCGAGCTCGAGATCACGGCGGTGAACGACGCCTACCTGCGCTCGGGGCGCCTGCAGGTCCAAGTCCTCGATCGCGGCACCGCGTGGCTCGATACCGGCACGTTCGAGTCGATGATGCAGGCGGCGGAGTATGTGCGGGTCATCGAGGACCGGCAGGGCTTCAAGATCGGCTGCATCGAGGAGATCGCCTGGCGCCAGGGCTGGATCGACGACGCCCAGCTCCGATCGCTCGGTGAGTCGCTCGTGAAGAGCGGGTACGGGACGTATCTGCTCGGGCTGCTCGACGCGTAGTCCGACCTGTTTGAGTGCCTCCGCGACTCCAGGAGATGAGGCGGAACTCCTAGGTTCCGTCTTGGTCCTCGCTAGTCGCGCGGTGCGCCCGCCCAGACGTCGCGGAGTGGGACCTTCCCCCGGCGAGCCGCCGCTCGGCGC